>WFQU01000155.1 GCA_015486845.1 Anaerolineae bacterium
ACGCTAAATCGTAGGCTGGCCGGCTGTAACTGGTTTCGTCAACAATGCTTCCGTTCGGGCAGAGCAAGCGCACGCTGTCGCCTGTGTCATTGAGACCTATCCGAGTCTGTGCGTGGTAGAACAGGACAAACCCACCCGGCGCCAGCGGCACCGAACCGATAGTATAGAGCGAACTGCCGCCGCCAGCGATATCATCCAGTTGCCAGCCTGCCAAGTCAACTGTCACACTGCTGCCGTTGTAAAGCTCGATGTACTCGTCGTTAGTATTGATCGTGCCGTCGCCGTTCCAGTCGCTCTGCGGGCGAGGCAAATATTCGTTCAGTGCCACGCCGCCGGGGCAGACCGTTGGCAGCGGCGTGAGGGTTGGCGAAGGTATTAGGGTGGGCGTGGAGGTGGAAGTCCCGGTCGCAGTAACAGTTGGCGTCGCTGCCGATACCGCCTCCAAAGAGACATCATCCCAGTAAACAACAGCAGGATTGCCGCCGTCCGGCTTCATGACCAGGCGCAAGCGCAGACAATGTGCGCCCGCCGGAGCCGTAAATTGAGCACGCACTTTCGCATAGCTGTCCCCGGGGCTAACCTGCGGAGAGTCCGCTGTGGACATCTGGCTGCCAGAACAATCCGACGCCACGTACCAGGCGGCGCGCAAATAAGCTATTGCGACATGGCCGGCCGAGACCACATAAGCAGATTCGTTGTATGAGGTTCCGCCGGTGACGACGATGCTTTGATATAGATACTTAGCCGCAGTTGAACTACCGTTGTAAGCCTGTCTGACGGCATGTGATCCGCCATGCACCGGTGCGGAGACAACACCGACGGAGCCGCCGTATTTCTTCCAAGGTGTAAGGCCACTTTCAAAACCGGGATTGAGGACGAGATTTGACGCCAACGCTGTGGAAAGCCAGAGCAAGCAGGCTATGAAGATCGCAATAAACCAGGCGCCGGAGGTACGCATGATCGCTATCCTGATATGTGCACATTGAATCTAAATCTACTGAACGGTGAACTGACTGGAATGCTTGGCAATGAGCCTTTTTGTTGACTTGCTCGATGATCTAATGCGGCGAGTCAAGCAGTTTCGGTGCGAAATACGCATTGCACAAGCCGTTTTCTCGGTGCGACACACAAAAAGAGTATCTTGCCAGGCCAGAAGATGGTAATAGCGGTTAGCCTGGACCTATCTACCAAGAAAAAAAGGATTAAGTTCTAATATCTATTATAATTATAATGACTCTTAATATATGTGCAAATTTCGTGAACCAACTTTGAAGTGTTAGGGAACCTGATCACAGGACACAGCCAAAAATATCACCCTACGGCGATGCGGTACAACGGTGTAGGCCGTTGTACCGCCAAAGGCCCGCGCGGTGCGATTCAAATCTGGAATGGCCGGATTCTGGTCTGGCGTCTTGTCAAAAATCCCGTTTCAAGACGTTGATGCACTGCGAGGAAAATACAGGCCGGTACCTCTTTTTGTATACCCAGTTTCCTGTGCTTTCTGTGGATAGAACGTATAAAGGCAACGCCCTCTCTTTTTGCAAACGACGTGTCGGGTTAATAACCCCGACGTGCCGGAAATACATGCTCGCGTTGGCCTTGGCGTGGGCGCCGGCTAACACCCAAAGCGGATACTCCACATCATTGCCGCCAAGATGAAGGCCAACCTCTTTAGCTTGGGCACGTTTAACAATTTGTATCGCTCGGCTATAATCATCGTAACAACGACGGTCATTTTGAAAATACAGAGCCATTCTTGGTTTACGATGCCACGCTCTCGATACGACACTGCGGCTGGCGTTCATGAAAACATACGGAAGGGCGTATACCAACAAACAAGCAATGGCAACATAATACACAATCTTCACTTTGACCCTTATCGAGGCCAGCCATAGCCCTGTAATGGGCGCTATCAGCAAAAATAGGGGCGTATGCAGCCTGCTAGCCCAAGGTTGCCATTTCAGGAACCAACAATAAAGCAGTGTGGCCAATAGCACACCAACAATATACCAGGCCGTTTGGGTCTTTCGCCGCCATGCGGCAATCAGCACAATAAATGACGCTATCAAGGCCAAGAGAAACTGCACTGGATTACCCGTTGCATCCTCGTGTAGCGAAAAGCCAATCACAAATGAGGTGTGCGGCCAGGTCGTAGCCGGATCGTTCAATTGCTTCCCTAACAAAAACTTGACGATTCGGTACCCGAACCGATTCAATTGGTGCGACGGCGTTCCCCAATGAATCGCCGCGTTGCGCAACAAGTTGCTGGACAACGTCGCAGCGGAATATTCCCGATTCAGATATTCTTTTCCTTCCGGTGCCAATGGATAGTTGTACAGCCGGATATTGCGGTAGTAAAAGCCCGCATTCATGGTTAAAGCCAGGAACAAGATTAATAACAAGGCAACCATGCGCCGCCCCGAAAATACGAATTGGGGACGCGCTTTTATAATAATAGGAATCGCCAAGCTAATGCCGATGCCCGCCCCGTACAGATAAGCTGTACCCTTGGTCAAAAACGCCAGTCCCAAACTCAGTCCGACAAAAAGCGCATTTTCTGTGCTGAAATCTTGTTGCAATCTCAGCATGAAAAAAGCGAATGCCAGCAGGAAGCTGGACACAACTAGATCATTCTGTGTGCTAGTACTCTGGAGAATGGCCATGGGAAGTGTAGCAACAACTAAAGCCGAGACAACTTGGGCTTTCTTGTTCCCGCCTAACGCGGCGGTGATGGCGCCGCCTAAGATGATGGAAATGAAGAAGCAATACCATTGGACCATGTTGGCAAAGATATCAGTACGGGAGAGCAATTGCAGGTGCAAAATAGCGAATTCTGCTAAGGGCATTTCATAGTTCTGCCGGCTGATTGATGTCGGATAGAATTGTACGGACCCATTGTGTACCCAATGCGCGACCCGAGCCATGTGGTAAGTCATTGAATCCACATTATTAGGCGGGTAAAGGAACACAACGGTGAGAGTTATAGCCAAAATCAGCGCCATAGCTGCTGCCATCAGAAGTTCCTGACTGCTTAGATCCATGATAGATGGCAATTTGGCCCCTAAACGCGGCCTTCGTGATAAGCGCAGTGTAATGGCGGTTACCAAGCCAACAAGCAACAATGTTGACCACAAAATGGACAGCGCCGGCAAACGTAGCAGGTGAAACGGCGAAAGCAATTCCGTCGCAATAGCAATGATAGCGAAAAAAACGATGTGCCCTTTGATGAGAGCTGTGCTGAGGTTGTTCGTGCTTCCCTCGTAGTGGAGTGACCACACAAAAAGAACATAAGTTGCGAAAGGTAATACTATCAGCATCGGCGGGAAACCTCCTTTTATCGCAACCACTCAGGCTGGCCTGCATCTGGCCGTTAAAACTGCGGCAACATTTGCGACGTCAGCCGGCACCGACTCGAAATCAGACCGAGGCAGGTTCATTTCGCAGAGGTTGTCGCACATTCATGCGCCAAGCCACGTAGCCTGAGCAGTTCCTTTTCATCCTCTTTTCGTGTAACAATTCAAGAATAGCAGCAATAATTTTTTGCCGCTACACGCGAGAATCTAAGTTGCGACTTCTCTCGGAAGGCATACGAAAATCGTCCCTTACCTGTTAGCCGGCCTATTTAAGGTCAACGCCGCTCTGCCACCAATCAATCACGAACGCGATACCTATACCGGCCATCAACCCAACTATGCCGGCCAACACTGTGTTAAACGACCGGCGTCTATCCAGGGGAGAAAGCTGGGCCTCTGCCGGCTTGGCCACGGTAATATAAACAGTGAACAATTGTCTTTCCAGCTTGAGCTTTTCCAGTTGCCAGGCCATGTTTTCGTAATCAGTCAGCGCAGTTTGCTTGGATCGGTTCAGTTTTTTCTGTGCAGCCTGTGCTTTCTGCAACGTCTCTTGCAAAGATAGAATCCGGGCATCCAAAGAGGTAACGTTGTTACCGATTGCTTTCAAACGGCCTTGCAGGTTCTCTTGCATGTTTTCCAGCAAACGTGTGCGGTTGTCAAGGCTATCCCCAGAAAACAGGGCACGGAGACTCGCTATCTGCATCGATGTTGCCGGTTGACTGCCGGCCGCTTGGAGGAACAAGGTAAGCACGGCGAGATTATCATCACTCGCAGCTTTTCCGCCCTGACGGGAGGAAAATTGTTCGTGAAGGGAGGCAACCTCTTGCAGCAAGCCTGTTATCTGTTGTTGCTGGGCCAGATAATCGGCCTTTTTCTGTTTGAAAGCAGCCAATTTACTGCTGAGCGCGTCGTGCTGAATCCGGGCTGCGACTAAAGCATCCTCCGCTTTGGTGAGATTAACGCGAGTCTGCGTGAATTGCGTTTGTAAGGTTGTATTATCTTGCTTCGCGTCGGCATGTTGTCTTTCCCTGATTTCAGCTATGACAAGCTTAGCCCACGTATTAACCATTCTCGAAGCATCGCTGGCGGTATAAGCGGTCGCTGTCAGTGTGAAATTCGCTACTTTTCGGGCAGATTTAACAGACCTGGCCCTGGGTATTTCGACACTTAAGCGCTTAGTGAGGGTCTCGTAATCATTGATGCCTTCCGGCATTGGATTCAGCACATCGTATAACCGGTGCAGAAGTGTCTCTTCATTAGTTATAGATGCGATAGTTGCTCGGGAAATAGAAATATTGGAGCAATTGACCAGCACCGCTTTAGCTTCGTATTGGACCGGCTTCGTAGTAACAAACAGGAAAACAGCCAGCGCAGAAACAACGGTCGTAGCAATGATCAGCCACCACCAGCGAAGAATAGTCTGTATCAGCTTGCGAAGACTAATCCCGCCTCCGGACCAGCAAGGATTGTTGGTGGTATTCTCGCTCATTGTTGTTTTTTCCTCTCAGACAACCTTTTTAGTTAGCGAATAAGTTGGCAACAGCCGTGGTGAGATAGATCTTTGTTCAGTTCGCTTTCGGATCGGCACGAGTCGATTCGCAAGGATTAGTGCAAATTCAACTGTCGGATGTCCATCCCATCCAGTATGCAAAGTAACGGTGTCGTCCCGGAGCGGGGCTGCGCACGGCAAATGGTACCATATCTGCGGAGGAACACAAAGCGAGTGTGCGCTCTTTTCCAGTACGATGGATAATGCTGGTGGCTTGCCACCAACTACCCACGGTCCCCGGATGCAGCGAAATGCGCCAGCGGCTGGCCAGGCCGGCCGACACCCCCGCTACCAGCTGTACGGGCAATCATAGCTGGGCGAGCGTAGGCGAGAAACAGCCCTTCGGGGACAGGCTCAGTATCGTCACACCGCCACGGCAAAGCCCGAATTACTTGTTGTGGGTGTTGATCGCGCCGTTACCATTCCAGTCGTTACGCGAGCGGGGCAGGTTTTCCTTAATCTCTTGCTATCTGTGGGTGGGGAAAAACGGCAAGCCCAAGCCATTGCGGAATTATGGAACATTAGCGCTCGATTGGCAGGTGAATAATAGCCTCAACCGCGATGAATCGTGCTCAACGAGGAAAATAATAAGTAAAGAACTGTGTAGCTCGCTCGAAGCCACCACGTAAATCAGCGTCATGGGCGCTTACGCCGGCGCGCCAGATGCCGAAGAAAACATCACCAATGCCTCGCAAATCAAACTCACGGCTGCCCCAATTCGAACTGGCTACAATGAATGGATCATGCCAACTATCACTGCCGGCCAGTTTGGTGCGCATCCAAATTCTGTAGCCATCATCCCAGCCAGCTGCCACAACCCTGCCCGCATGTGTTGTGGCGATAGTCGGATATTCGGCACGCCCTTGTACAGAAGAGAGCAACGAAGGCCAGCTCCAGACATTATTCTCGCCAAATGCGTAACCAATCTCGAAACCAGAAGCGGCTTGTTCTTGCCAAACCACGTGAACTGCATTTTTGTTATCGACAACCACCGCTGGATCTAAAGACTGCCCTATTGTATCAGAAATATTCTGCGGCAAGGTAGCCGAAAGCACATGGCGCAGTGCCACGTGATAGATATCATTGGCGTCGGTCAAAACACGATTCTGCCATACCACATGCATCATTCCATCATAGCCCGCCGCCACGGCAGGTTCTGTGCCCATACTGCCACGCAGCGGTGCGTCCAACCATGCACCGTCCTCGAACCGGGCCTGGTAAATGACAGGATAGCCCGGCGTCGTATCCGTCCAAACGACATAAAGTTTGCCGTCTTTGCCCAAACTGAGATCGGGACTATAAGATGCACCAGTCGTATGTGAGACATTGTGCGGGAAAGTCCACATATTATGCAAGAAGCGAATGTGGAAAATCTCGAAATTACCCATGAAATAATCAACAAAAACGACATTCGGGTTACCGTCCGTATCTAAAGCCAGCCGCGGCATACTCCCTGTGGCGATGATTTGTGGTTGTGTCCAAGTACCACCGGCAAAATGCTGGGCGAAATAAATCTGCCCGCCTTCTTCCCAAATAGCATCAGCAACATTATGTGCCGTCATCGCCATCTGCGGAGAAAGCGGCGCTTCCGGCTGAGAAAGCGCCGTCCAACTTTGCCAGGCACTTACGCAAGTCAAATGCTGGATTGACGGTGGCAGGTCGGCAGACTGCGCCACGTCCCCATAATGGCTCGAGGACAAAGTCATTAGCAAAAGGAAAAACAGCAGCCACCGCCCCCTACCTGCATAAGGCAATAAGTAACGTCGGCTTTGTTGTAGGTATCGTTGTATTCTGCGTTGCATGTAAAGCCTCTACATATTTTCTGGTGGAAACACTCGCTCTTATTTTTACATACTATGATACTAAATTAGCGCATTCTACGCAACCTTTCACCCTTGTGCGCCAAAGAGGCTATCCAATGCTATTGGACTTTTGACAACGGCTCATATACCACAAGGAGTAGAGGCTCTATCCGGTTATGACCACAAGGTATAGATCGCCTAAAGGCTCAACAACCTCAATAATCAAAAGTCCAAAATGCGATATCATGCCAATAATTAGTCCGATACCGTCGTAGGTGTCGACGTTGTTGTTGGCGTCGTTGTTGGCGTCGTTGTTGGCGTCGTTGTTGGCGTCGCTGTAGCAACTGGCCTAAACGTTGCTGTCGGCGTTGGTGTGACAGGTGGTTGGCGCTTGACGATCTGCGAGGCACGAACTGTGTTCTCCGTTCCCCAAACTTCACCGGACACATCCACCCAATCCCCCACGCCGGGAGCACCGGTGATGATGGTTTCCTTTGTAACGATCACAATATGGCCCATGACTCGCCAATAATCGCCATTGATCGATTCCACTTGACCGCTGAATTCGACCGGCGTAACATTCTGAACGATGATGGTCGTAGCCACAAAACGATCATCCCAGTATCGTTCCCCTTTGACGATAGCAATATCGCCGACTTGCGGTTTAGCGCCGGAAATCTGTGTTTTCTCGTCAATCTCCACGCGCTGTGATCCAACTAACCAGTAGTGCAGCGTAATTTGCCGGATGTGATCGGTGAATTCCTCGTGCACTTTTCCTAAGTTGAGGACGACAATCCAGTGAGCGTGAACCTGACCGTTAATTACATAGCCATCGCCTCGCACCAGTGCGCCCACAACCGGCGCGCCGGCTTGAGCTTCAATTTGCGTACTGGGATCAATGAACACTTTGAGTGTACCAACCATCCAGTAGCCAGGCCTCATTTCTCGAATGCGGTCAATGAACGCGTAGGTTTGAATGCGCGTCGGCGTTGCCGTTGGCGTCAATGTAGCCGTCGCTGTTAGCGTAGCGGTGGGCGTTGCCGTAGCCGTAGGGGTTCCGGTCATCGTAGCAGTGGGCGTTGCCGTTGGCGTTGGCGTTCTCGTGGCCGTTGCCGCGATGACTACGACCGGCACACGTGTTGCTGCGGCCGTCGCAATGCGGGTCGCGGTTGCCGTCAGTGTACTGGTCGGCGTTGGCGTGGGCAAAACGAAATTTTTTGTTTTCAACACCGCTTTACGCAAAAACAATTGGCCGTTCTGATCGCTAGTCACGATCATCTCTGCCCAAACGCCCGCCTTCGGCACGCCTTTAATCACGGCATCCGCCGGCACGAAGATCTTTTCCCCATTCACGTACCAAACAGAATCACTAACTCGGCTCAAATAGCCCACATAAAAGAGGTTTTCCACCGACCGATGTTGAGCTATGACTTGTTCCACTTCGTGCTGTCGCTCCCGCGCGTATTGCGCTTCTCTTTGTACCCGTTCCGCCGAGTTCACGGTCACCAGCAACGTAATTTGCTCCTTCAACCGTTTAACTGGATAGAGCACATCTCCGGGTAAACTATTGGCCGAAACACTCAAAGCGCCAAAACTACCCAAGAGCAAAGCTATTACCAACGCAGCCGATGCGAAGACGCGGGAAAGGACGATTTGCCTCCACCAGCCGGTCCAAGCGCCGCCAAAACGTTTCCACGGTGATTGTTTCGGGGCACGCTGTCGTTGTCTTACGGCAGCCAAAAGACGAGCCTTGCCGGTATAGGCTGCAACGCCATTGCGTTCCGGAACCGCGGCAGCTTCTTGTAACTGGGTTACCATCGGCAACATAGGGGTCAATTCGGCAGCGACCGGCGCCGGATAGGATGCCAAAATATCTTCCACCGGTTCCCCTGTTTCCAGCCGGTTAACGGCCTCCGCAAAAGAGGAAGCTAAATGCTCTGGGCTGAGCAAAGCCTGCCGATCCGATTGCGCTTGAGCCAAAAAGAGTGCTTTGCCCTGCGCTGCCTGCTCCGGCGAGCGGTTTGGCACCGCCGCACTTTCTCGCAAGGCCCGGATTGACTGCAAAGCAGAGACCATTTCAGTGCGTCGCGATTCCGGCCAAGAAACGACGATATCCGCCACCGGTTTGCCGGCAGCTAACTGCTGCTCAGCTTGTTCCAAAACATCGGAAAAGGTAATCTCGAGTGCTACTTCTTTTCGCAAAAGATCGGCTCGGCGCAGAAACTGAGCCCGCTCGACAGCTACACGTTGCGAATCCCGATGCGGTGCAGGTGGAACAGATCTCAAGCGTGCGACAACTGCCAAAAGTGCTTGCATTGCTTCTGGCATGTCTTGGCTTATCGTTTCGGTTAATCCCTCTTTTTCTAACCGCTGAAGCCATTGGTCGAAAAGGGATGCGTTGTTATGCTGTTTATCCACGCTAAGGCCTCTCGGTCAAGATCCTGTTCAAAGAACGTACAGCCCGATATTGCAATGCCTTTATGGCTCCCTCCGTTTTATCCATTATTTGAGCCACCTCGGCAATGCTATACCCCTCCAGAAAACGCAACGTCACCACCTGTGCCTGCTCTTCGGTCAACTTGTTAATAGCAGCCAGTAAATCCTGGTTATGTAACCGCTTATGTACAATCTGATCAGGCGTATCCTGTTGGCTTGCTAAATAAGGCATTGCTTCGATATTCACATATTGTTGTTTATCGTGGCGTCGGTAATAATCAATGACTATATTATGGGCAATGCGAAAAAGCCAGCCGGTAAAAGAGGTGCGCCATGGATTCCCTTTGCGTACAGCCTCCAACATGCGCATAAAAGTCTGTGAAGTCAGGTCTTCGGCCGCGTTCGGGCTAGCAACGCGATGGTAGATATAGCTATAAATATCAGGCGAATAGCGATCATAGATCAACCCCAGCGCCTGCACATCTAGTTGTTTGGCTTGTTCATATATCTTCTGATCCAACTCTACCACGGTGAGCTCCTCATTCACATCTATTGACGTAGAACATAACAAATGATTACGGCCTATAGCTAAGTTCAGACGAAGAAACTATCGTTTCCCCCTGCCACCAGGATAGGCCAGTACCGAAAATAGCCTGACGCGAAGATACTATCAAGTAAGTAAAAGTGCAAAGCTTCCGAAACGGGTCAAAGGATGGGCAAAAATATCTCGACACCGAGAACGCTGACCCGCCAATGCATTGGCTGGCCATCATCTTTTTTCTCGGGGCCTTGGCATTAAATTTCTGTCCGGTGAACAGAGCTTCCCTCGATAAAGTGCAAACAGGCTCCGCTGACCGACCTATAACGAAGCAAGAAACGGAGCAATAACACGCCGCTGGCCTCATTGCTCCGTTCCCTGATCAAATTCTCCACACTTCTGACGACGCTGTGTGCGCTTAATTTATGCAGGGATCGCAATAGATTTCATACTACTTGCATCAAGGATAGGGAAACAAGTCACATCACTGGCAGCGGCAAATGCAAACCGGCAGCGCAAAAATGCACGCGTTCCCACCCCCAAATGGCCGCGAAATGGCTGACGACCCGGTCACCGGTGCAGTGTCCCAACCACATAAAGGGGATTTCTCCCATAGAGGCAATGGCTTGCATCGTAGCGTCCAAGCGCTGCGGAGATGCCCCGGCTAAATGCACTCCGCCGGCAATGGCATATATCGGTCGTTGAAATGTCTTGTACACATGGCGAAGGGTATTCACCATACCAGCGTGACCGCATCCGAATAAGACAACCAATCCTGCTTCCATTTCTATAATCAAGGCCATGTCATCCAGGATTGGATCAGGTTGTAATACACCAGCATGGGTATGCGCTACTAAGCGCCGGGAAGAAATCATTTCGAAAGGCACCTGCCGGGGAATTTCACCACTGGTCCAAATGCCCGGAGCGACTTCTACCGGTTTCCTGCTATAAACAAGCTTGCTTTGAGCCCGTAAGCTGGCCTCAGGCAACGGTGGCCCAATGGGAACAACCTTTTCACCGTGGATAGATAAATGCTCGGCGTAAAGATCTGGATGTGCTAAAATTGGCAACCCCGGTTGACGTGATAAAACCGCAGCTAACCCGCCAGTATGATCGTAATGGCCATGGCTAAGGACCAAGGTATCCACAGGGAAGTGGAAGCCTAATACGTCCATATTGTGCAAAAGAACCACGCCGCTCTGCCCTGTATCAAAGAGCACGCGACGACCATCTTTTTCCACCAAATAGCTTACGCCGTGCTCACCCCAAACGCGAGAGCTAAGCGCAGCTCTATTTTCCACCAAACAAGTTATACGCACTTTCATCGGCAAACTTTCTGCGCAGTTTTTCAAACTAACGCGACCAGGCCCCTAAGTCTTGCGTTGGGGCTCAACGCATTCGGGCCCAACGCATAGGGCATCGGAGGAGGGCCAAGACGCGTGTAGCGCCCCATTTTAATCTGCTTTGCTATGCGGCAGCTCTATGGCAATAGATCTTCCCCTATAGGGCCGCAGCAGTATTACACACCTGCCGGAAAATATCAGAATCCGTCAAAATGCCCACCAGATTGCCGTCCTCGACGACTGGCAATGCCTGTACTTGATGGTCTAACATCACCCGCGCAGCTTCTTGAATCGTAGCATCTGGGGCAATCGTTGCCGGCGTTGCCTGCATAATCTCCTTAACTCGGTGTTTGTGGCTTTCTCCCGTCACGATAGTGAAGCCCAAGTGGAATGGATCCAGCGGCTCTCGGCTCACCAAAGCCTGCACATCAGCCAAGCTGAGCAATCCCACCAGTTTTTCTTCCTCCACCACTAACAAGCGACGCAAGAAGTGATCTTTCATCAAGTAATATGCTTCGCGCACGGTATCATCCGGTCCAATGGTAATTAAACTAGTTGTCATCCAATCACTTACTCGATCTTTTCCCATGTTTTGCCTCCTCAACGAATCGATCTATCTCACTCCGATCTCAGTTATTCTTTCTACCAACTGATACCACAACCTTACTAATATTTTAGCACAACATCACCTATATGGACACACGCTAATCACCGATTGCATTACTACGTATGACATTAAGCCCCTTAGGACGCCGCCTTTTCGGTGATAGAGCAGCAGCCAAGAAGAAAAAACATGTCGCTGTCAAGACGATAGTAGCACCTGAAGCAATGTCCAAATAATAAGAGATGAATAAGCCACCGATAGCAGAAAGAATGCCAAAGAAGATAGAATAAAGCATCATCTTACGAAAGGTGTCGCTCAGTTGGTAGGCAGTCGCAGCCGGGATAATCACCAAGGCCGAGACCAGGATGATGCCCACCACTTTTAGGGAAAGGACGATGGTTATTGCCATCAGACTG
Source organism: Anaerolineae bacterium (assembly GCA_015486845.1). Lineage (GTDB taxonomy): Bacteria > Chloroflexota > Anaerolineae > JAADDB01 > JAADDB01 > WFQU01. The sequence continues at coordinate 12,042 of WFQU01000155.1, forward strand.
AGCAACAAATAATATAGCGCTGTCGCCGGCAAACCTGTGGCCGCAGCCATTTCCGGATCGAACGTAATAAATAAAAGCTCCTTGTAGAAAATAACGACAGTAGTTAACACGAAAAGGCTCAAACTGCCGCTAATCCACAAATCTGACTTGCTAACGGCCAACAAAGAACCAAACAAGTAACCAAACAGATCAATATTATAGCCATGTAACAAACCAATAATCAAAATGCCAAATGCCATAGTGGCAGCGAAGAAAATACCCACGGCCGTATCCTCTTTGACTTCGCCACGCTGGCTAGTCCAACCAATACCCCAAGCCGTCAATAATGCGAAAAGAACGGCACTGAGAATAGGATTGATGCCGAAAAGAAAACCTAAAGCAACGCCACCAAAAGATGCATGGGCCAATCCTGCTCCGATGAAAGAAAGGCCTTTCAACACAACGTAAACGCCAACCACTGAGCAGACTACCCCGATGAGCAAGGCTGCAACGAATGCTCGCTGCATAAAAGCGTACTGTAAAATATCCATGATGTTATTCTTCCTCTCGCCGCTGTTCGTCAATAAGATGGGCACTACGGTGCGGGTGTCTCGGCAGAACAATATGCGGCACAGCACCATGGGTAACTAAACCAGCTTCCGGTCCGTACATACAGGAAAGCACCTCGCCATTGAGCACTTCTTGGGGACGCCCATGAGCAACGAGCCGGCGGTTCATGCAAGCAATTTGGTCAGCGTATTCCGCCACAACACCAATGTCATGCGAAACCAGGATGATAGTTATTCCCTCCTGATGCAGGCTTAAAAGTAGGTCGTATAAATTGCTGCTCGTGCTGCTGTCTACCCCGGTAGTCGGTTCATCTAAAATGAGAAGCTTTGGATCCGCAACCAGCGCTCTGGCCAAAAAAACCCGTTGTCGCTGTCCCCCCGAGAGCGCACCGATCTGTCGGTGCGCTAAATCAACAATATCCATTTTCTCTAATGCCCGCCACGCTTTTTCTCGATCAGCTTTTTTGGGCCAGTGAAAGAGGCCCATTTGGCCAAACAAACCCATCATCACTGTATTGAACACGGTAACCGGAAATGTGTAATCAATCTTGGTGATTTGCGGAACGTAGCCAATAGCTTGACGCATTTTCCCCATAGATTGTGGGTTCCGCCCGAAAAGACGAATTTCGCCACTATCTATCGGCATTAACCCTAACATTACTTTGAGAAGGGTCGTTTTGCCCGAGCCGTTTGGCCCAATGATGGATAGGAATTGCCCCGGCCATACAGCAAGCGAAACATCCTCAACGGCCAAAACATTTTGGTAATATACGTACACATGCGATAGTTTGACCAACGGTTGTACTTTATGCATCTGTCCCTCGTTCTATAAGCAGCCACACTGGGTTGCACGCCTCGCCCAATGATCGGCGCCTTTGCTCGCCATTTTTCATTTTACCGCAACGCTTTCGCCATCTGGTCGACATTGTAATGTATCAAATGGATGTAACTACGATCATGCAAGCTCGATCCCAGTGGATCCAGGAATAACACTTTAGCGCCGCACTCCTCAGCAATAGCCTGCGCCGCTTTGGGCGAGAATTGTGGCTCTGCGAAGATGGCCTTTGCCTGTAGTGCTTTAGCCGTTTGCACAATCTTGGCGATTTCTGCCGGGGATGGTTCTTTCCCCGGTGTGGATTCCACCACCGCAGCCTGCTCCAAGCCATACTCACGAGCAAAATAAACCCAGGCCGGATGAAAGGCAATGAACTTCTTGCTATGGAAACTACGAACTTGCTGCCGGACTTCGTCATTCAAAGTCCGCAGTTGCTTGATGTATGCGGCGGCATTAGCTTCATAAACCGCTTTTCCGGCCGGATCTGCTTGAATCAGTCCGTCGCGGATATTCTCGACCATAATGATGGCATTCATCGGATCCAGCCAAACATGAGGATTAACCCCGCCTGCTCCACCGTTGTCGGCATCACCGGTTATAGTGGCAATGCCTCGTGAGGTGTTCACGACAACCATTTTCTGGTTGCCGGAAGCATCAATGACCTTATCCGCCCAATATTCAAGGTGCAATCCTACTAACACCATCACCTTAGCCCCGGCTACAGCGCGAATTTGCGATGGCGTTGGCTCAAAAGTATGCGGGCTGCTTCCCGGCGGAACCAGTATGTTACTGATTTCAATACGATTTCCGCCCACCTGGGCCGCCAAATCCGCTAAAGGGAGAATACTGACCACCACAGGCATTTTGCCATTCGCGGCCGACTCCGAACTACCACACCCTGCCAATAGCAACGTGGGAAGCAGAACAATAATAACCGTCCCCAATAATAAGCTTCTTTTCATCACTCAAGCTCCTTTTCATCTCGAAAAACGCTCACCTTCAAACGTTTCTCCCCTTTTCCCAAGCCTGCCGAAGGAAATAATTGGTCTAGATAACACCTTAACACGCTAAGTCGTATCATGCGAGGCGCCGTGCTGCCTTTGTATCGCCTGCTGCTGGCAACTTGGACACAGGCCGTATAACTCCAGTCGATGCTCTGCTACCTTGAACCCCGTACGCGCCTCCACTTCTGCAATCAAATGCGGCATTTCCGCCAAGCCGGCAATCTCCACAAACCGACCGCATCCATTGCAAATCAGCGTGTGATAATGGCCAGGCGTAGCGAGTACATAAGCATGTTCACCGTCATGCAAGTGCACTTGCCGCACAATGCCCAACTGTTCCAGCAACGCTAAAGTGCGATAAATAGTCACTAAACCAACCCTAAAATGTTCAGAGCCTTCTTGGTATATTTCTGCCGGTGTCAAAGCCCGTTCAGACTCTATCATGATTTGCAAAACAGCCTGCCGCGGTTTTGTCAAACGATAGCCGTTCTGGCGCAATTGATTAGTGAATTGATCTATCTGCATTATAACATCCTCCCTCCCAATAAATGAAACTCTTTTTCATTTACGTACCAATAAGATGCACCTGCTATATCAAACGTTACATATCAGCATGCCCGGCGATTAGAAATTGCTGCCACAACTGCGAAACCTGCCTTCGCAGGTTGCATGCTAATCGCCGTAGGGCGATTTTGCAGATGTTGCCGTGACTTTTAGTCCTGGGCGCCGAGTAAGCCTTGCCCGGCGATTAGAAATCGCTGCCACAACTGCGAAACCTGCCTGCGCAGGTTGCGTGCTAATCGCCGTAGGGCGATTTCGCAGATGTTGCCGTGACTTTTAGTCGCTGGGCGCCGAGTAAGCGCCCCCCGGCCCCTAATTCTGGGGATGTGTTGCTCCCCCCAAGGTTAGGGGATAGGGGGCATTTTCATCCGCTGTGGTGCGCCGTAGGCCCATGCCGACCTTCCTATAAACGCCCAATCTAATTCCATCCCCCATAACGCCTGGCGGGCAGCCCGGGAAGATGCTTGCTTTCACCCCTGGTTTTACTTTGTCAGGAAAGCAGGCCTATGGTATGATTACTAATCACATGTATGATTATTATTCAGACACATTAGCTCAGGCTATATTTTCAGCATCATGAATGCCAACACGGAGAAGAAAAATGAAGAAAACAGTTGCGTTTCACTATATTTCTCTGTTTATTTTGGTATCACTACTTGCATTGACCGGATGCACAAAGCGGCGCCCTGAACTCAAAGATGTCACCGCCTGGGCACCGAACAGCACCGAAACAGTTACACTGCCCACTGCAGCGGTGCCTACGCCGCTGCCCACCATAGCCGAGAAGGATGCTAATGCACAACCGCAGCCTACACGCGTGGCCGTGCCCACATCGCCACCGACATTACCGCCGATATTTCCCACGGCAACGCCGTGGCCGGAAACCGAAACCCACATCTACATAGTGCAAGCCGGCGATACGCTTTCCACCATCGCACAGAAAGAAGGCACGACCGTAGCCTTGCTCAAGCAGTTGAACGGCCTGCCTGATGACCAAATTATAGTTGGACAATCGCTGCGCGTACCAGGGAAAGCGACAGCGCATCCGACCCAACAACCGCAAGGCAAATATCGCGAATATCAAGTGCGAAGTGGAGATACCCTCACGAGCATTGCGGCCCAATTTGGCACAACAACGAATACAATTATCCGGCTAAACGGCATCAACGACCCAAATAGCTTATATGTAGGACAGACCCTGAAGCTACCACCTTTGCCTCCATCTACTTATGTCGTCAAAGCTGGCGATACCCTTAGCAGTATTGCGGCACACTTCGGCGTAACAGTCGCAGCGCTTATGGCCACCAACCACTTGCAAAATCCGGATATGCTTTATGTAGGGCAAAATTTGACCATACCGGGGAAATAGCCGGCACCGGCCAGAGACCGTAGGCCGCACTATCCGTTTGGCGATTCTACCGTGCGGCCAATTTAGCGCGACAAGGAAAGGATAGATGCCACAGCAGCAAGAAGCAGATGAACAGGTTACCAATCTCCACAACCTATCTTTCCAAGAAATGTTCTCGCAGCAAGAAGTCGTCAGCCATTTCACCGTGAAAATGCATACCGGCGATACTGCACTACATGGTTCGAATCTGAGAACAAGCTTCGCGACAAGGTAAAGATTTAGCGCCGACGTTATCCATTATCATTTATAACAGGCCGGCACTACGGCAAGTGGGTATAAATTTGAGCGACTTAGTCCATGTTCCGGCAGAACGCAAAGCCTTTCTGTCGGACTACCGATGTTGGCTTTTCGATTTTTTGCTGCGTCTACTTTGTGTCTCAGTGTCTTTGTATCAGGCTTGTTAGGTTCCGGTCGGGCAGCATTAGGGAAACGCAGTTCACCGGCAAAAAACCGAGCTGGGACAAAAAGCCTTGGCCAGCTCACACATTAGGCAAGACCAAGGAGTCATTAATGCATCAAGAAGTATCCTTTCAGCCCTTGCTTATTGTCATTACTTTAGCCTTACTAGTTCCTTTAATCACGAATCAATTACGAAGCATACGCATTCCCATTGTTGTCGGGGAATTGATCGTTGGCATCATTATCGGTCACAGCGGCTTCAACCTCATACCCGAAGACCCATGGATAAATTTCCTGGCGATTTTTGGCTTTGCTTATCTCATGTTTCTATCCGGCATGGAAATTGATTTCAGTGTTATCTTAGCCAGCGAAGGAACAGACAAAAAACTCACCAGCCATTTTCATGGCCCGATGGGCATCGGTATCGCCTTTTTTAGTATCGTCTTAATTGCCAGTATACTCATCTCCTTTGGCTTAGTGCGTTGGGGACTCATTCCCAGCCCATGGATTATGTCGCTCATTTTATCTACAACCTCTTTGGGTGTCGTCGTGCCTGTCCTCAAGGAGCGGCACTTATTGGGAAAAATCTATGGGCAAACGTTGTTAGTCTCAGCACTCATTGCCGATTTTATGACTATGCTGATCATCAGCATTTACGTCATACTCAATAGCCACGGTTTCACACCTCAACTTCTTACCGTGCTTGTTTTAGGTGGCGTCTTTTTACTTATCTACCGCCTGACTTCCATCAGCCGGCGCTGGTTGCCGCTCCAACGTATTGCTGACGAGCTTTCACATGCCACCGCTCAAATTCAGACCCGCTCAGCTTTCGCCATCGCCTTAGCTTTCATCGTCTTAGCCGAAGTCCTGAACATCGAAATCATTTTAGGCGCTTTTTTGGGAGGTGTCATTATCTCTTTAGTCGCCGGAGAAGAAGGCTCACTCTTACGCGAAAAATTAGACGCCATCGGCTACGGTTTTCTCATTCCCATCTTCTTCATCATGGTAGGCGTCAATTTTGATTTGCCCTCATTGCTCAGCTCGACCCGTAGTCTACTTTTGGCACCGCTGCTCCTGGTGGCGGTTTACGTGATTCGCTTGCTGGGCACGCTGGTTTATTTACCGCGTTTTAGCTGGAACGACACAGTTGCCGCCGCAGTATTGCTTTCTGCCCGGCTGAGCTTGACCATTGCAGCCGCGGAAATCGGTTTGCGCTTAGGTGTCATCGACAACGCCACGAATTCAGCCATTATCCTGTTAACAATCCTGACTTGCATCATTTCGCCACCGCTGTTCAACCGATTATATCCACCCCCAGAGAGCGACCAAGCTCCAACAACAACCATCGTTATTGTTGGAGCACCGCCCGTGGCCCGCTTGTTAGCCCAAGTGCTACATAATTTAAAAGAGAAAGTCGTCCTTGCCAGCGACCAGCCAGCAGAGTTGGCTGCGGCAAGACAATTCGGCCTACCAGTTGTCCAGGCCAATATCATGGAAGAAGAAGGGTTGCGAGTCGCTGGACTGGAGGCAACGGAAACAGTTATCGTCGTCACTGGCGATGACCAGCGGACTGCGCACATTGCCCGGTTGATCAGATCTCATTTTGGCACGCCTAATGTTATTGCCCACGTACACGATTCCGCCATGGCCCACGCTTTAGGGCAGCTCGGCATTCACGTTGCCACGCCATTAGCCGCAACCGTACAAACATTGATGCAAATGGTACATAATCCCGCCTTACTGGCCGCAACAACCCGCCCTGCCGAGGGTTACACGGTGCGCGAAATCGCCGTTTTCTATCCGCAGTGGACAGGCACCAAACTACAAGTGTTAAGTAGAGCTTTACCAACCCATTGCCGGGTGTTAATGATCACACGAGAAAGCATCCCGCTTATCCCCACAGGAGAAACCACTATCCAAAAAGGGGACGTACTGACTTTCATTGGCCCGACAGAAGAAATCGAAAGGCTTTTCCGCGAGGTGCGCACAAACTTGCGAATGCCGATTGAAGGTTAAACCATGATAGAAAATAACAACATTTTTCCCTCCCCTGCACGCCGGCGCTGGCCACAAGATCTGATCGCTGTCGTAATATTGCTATCCCTTTTCTTAGCTGGTTGCCAGCCAACGGCAACGCCATCCGTTACCCGTAGCGTTGCTCCGACAACCGTTCCGTCCAAATGGACAGCTCTGTTGCCCGTACCAACGCCCACTGGCCAGCATACTTTCCCCCGTATCGGCAAAACACTGCATGCGCTCTCTCCAAATGTACACTTAGTGGCTTTCGCAAAGCTCAAATCGAAAGGATCCGATGTCGAGGATTTGCTCCTGCTCTACCAAGATGGGCAATACGCCGGTGCGTCAGGACGAGGGCTCATCGTGCCAGTGGACGAAAGTACACCGGCAATCTTTTTAGGTGGCGCTGGTGCCACGACCCTTTTCGACGCCGATTGGGAAGGCTTACGCATCACTGATCTGGCCGGGGATGGCCAACCGTTGTTATTGTTGTTCGGCAAAATGCGAGATAGCAGCACACTGCTGACCGCTTTCCAGGCGCAGAAACCGTACCTGTTTCAGTTCCAAATACGCGTTGATGACACCGTCCGCTGGGATGGCAAGACGCCAGCAACGTTAGCCGGCCAATGGCAGATATCACCAGCCTTACGCCAAGAAACGCGTGTACACTGGGATGGAAGCCACTGGCAAACAGCGCAGCATATCCAACTAAGCCAAACTACTCACACCAACGCTGCCGATATCGTTGCCTGGCATTTTTGGCAAGCAGTGACTAATCATGATCAAACTAAAATGAGATTCTATGCCATTCCGAGCACGCTGACGGCAACACAGCCATATTTACAGCGGGATCATTTGCAACTCTGGCGATTATTGCCTCGGCTCAATGACGGCAAAACCGCCGTATATTGGGTAGACTTGCGTTGGCGACATAACAAAACGCCTTGCTGGGAGCAAAGTGCGACTTTGGTGCTGAAATATAATCAAAGAGCGTGGAGGGTCACGGACTTAGAACCGGGCAGCCAGCGTTGTTCCCGACAGCCACAGCCACCCCGCGATCAATGATCTGGCGGGCGGCGGCGGGCACACCATACGCGTCCAGCTGATCAAGAGGTACCCAGCGGGTAGAGCGCGCATCATCACCTCGACCGAGAGCTTCAGCCGGCCCAACCAGTTCCGCCAACAGATCAACAACCACATAATGGTAACGGATGCGGCCAGCGTCATCTTGCACAATGGGCTCAAAAACGCCCAAGACGACCAGCGGAACGACATCGAGATGGCACTCTTCACGCAATTCCCTGCGCAAAGCGTCCCCCACACACTCACCTAACTCCACCATCCCGCCAGGCAAGGTCCAAACGCGGTCAGCCGGTGGTTTGCCCCGTTGTACCAACAAGACTTTCTTCTCGTGAAAGACGACACCCCCAACAGCAGGTAATGGCGCTATGGGATAAATCCTTTTTACACTCACTATCTATGCTCCTCCGAAAATAAGACCTCTCCCCTGGCTTGCCGCCCAAAGGGGCGGTAAGCCTTCCTCTCCCCGTGTCGGGGAGGGGAAAAAGCTAAGCGCAGCGCAGCTTGGGGCAGAGGTCTCCCCCAAGCATGGCTTCTCAAGCCCGTTAGCTTCAATTTTGAAAAAGCCTCTTCACGCCTCACCATGTGCCGCAGCCCATGTTGACGCTTTACTGAAGTAGATTTGACTGTATCTCAAAGTAGATAGAGAAACTGTTCCTGTCCATCATGGAAATAACTATCAATACAGTCTCATAAATTTTGCTTTTTTCCCTTATTATGGTATAAGTAAATTGGTATCGCAGCACATCCTAAATTTACAGAATGCTGTCCCTTTTGTCAATAATTGGCGTAGAAAGGTTCTTTGTGTCGGTGCGTTCATTAGTTTGCGGTTGGGGGCATGCGTATTCATGCTATTTGTTATTTATTATCATCAAATAGGGCTATTTTATGGCTATACCATGCTCAGGGTATCTAATCACACCGAAACAATTCCGAAGTAATTTGCTTATTCTTTTTGTCTGGCATCACGCAACATGAACGCCAGACTTCACCTCTAAAAAACAATCTTGAAACACCCAGCATCGTCGCTGGCAAAACGTTATTTTAATGTATGTACGCGTGCACACTCCTTTAGCGCATAACGTGCACGAGCAAACGTTTTACAGTAGCTTTTCGCTGAGCGTTAGAAAAGGAGGTGGTAAGCGCAAAACTTTTGTCAAGTCGTTGGTTTATTGTTTGAGTCTCTTCGTCATTGTTCAATTATGTGTTTGTTTTACTGAGTGAAAGGGAACTTAAGTCATGGGCGCAATTCTCATTATTATTGCAATTTTCGTAGCCTGGTTTGGCTATCGGTTCTACTCGCAAAAGGTAGACAGGGAAATCTTGCAGGCTAACCCTAAAAAAGCCACGCCTGCTGTCATGTATCAAGATGGCGTGGATTTCATGCCGGCCAGCGGCAGCGTGCTTTTTGGCTACCAATTCAAATCCATTGCTGCATTAGGACCGATTGTAGGACCAATTGTCGCAGCCCAATGGGGCTGGCTACCAGCTTTCCTCTGGCTCGTTTTAGGAGTCTTTTTCATCGGTTGGGTACAGGATTATGCTTCCAGTATGTTATCCATGCGCAACGACGGCATGACTTTAGGGGGCCTGAGCTACAAGTTCATTTCGCCCCGAGCACGAGATATCCTGCTCTCCTTCCTCTATTTCTACCTGTTGCTGATCATGGGCGCTTTTGGTGCCGTTGTGGCCGGTTTGTTAGCTAATCCGGCCGTGCCCATCGGCTTTATCATTTTAACCATTGCTGGTGTCTTAGCCGGTCAGATGACTTACAAATGGCGAGTCGATTTAGTCGTGACGACAGTTGTCACCGTCGTATTAGCAGTTTTTGGCATTTGGCTCGGCCAGACAGCGCCGGCACAGAATATCGTCAAAGCCATTAACGGTCTTGGCGGCAACGCCAAAGGTATCTTTTACATGACACCTTATGGCCCCATGAAGTTTTCTGTCTGGTTGTGGGGGCTCTTCGCACTGCTATTCTGTTATTTGGGCTCGGTATTACCAATTTGGCAGTTTGCCCAGCCAGTAAACTACACCTCCTTCTGGTTGGTTGCCTTTGGCATTATCGGTTCCATCATCGGCATTTTCTTAGCGGCGTTGGGCGTTGGCGGCACATCAGTAGCACTGACGATACCGGCTTTTACCGGCTGGACCAGTCCGGTAGGCCCGTTGTGGCCTATCTTATTCGTGACTATTTCTTGTGGTGCTATCTCCGGCTGGCATAGCCTGGTCTCCACATCGGGGACAGCGCGCCAGTTGGAGAAGGAAACCGACGCATTGCCGGTTGCCGGCGGCGCTATGTACACAGAAGCTGTCTTAGCCGTCCTGTCCACCACTTTTGCCGCCACATCCGTCGGCTTGTACAAAGCAAGTGGCGGCTTTGCGGCGAAGTTAACAGTCGGTGCCGGGGCAGTCTTCGTAGGTGGCGTGGCTAACTTCCTGCACGTGATAGGCATTCCGGTTAGCTTCGGCAAAGCGTTCGGAGCAGCTTTCTTAGCCATTATGGCACTGACCGTTATGCAATTGGTACTGCGTTTCATGCGTGTTGCCAGCGCCGAGCTGTTGGGGAACAAGATTCCACTCTTCAAGAACGTGCATTTTGGTACCATCGTGGCTATTCTCTTCACGTTATTGATCCTGTGGACTGCTTTCTGGCAACGCATTTGGGTACTCTTCGGTGCTTCCAACCAGCTCTTCGCCGGTTTAGCTTTGCTCCTCATCAGCATCTGGATGGCGCGAGAAAAGAAGCCAACGGGCTGGGTATTCTGGCCAGCCGTGTTCATGTATGTCACGACAGTCGCCGCACTGCTCTGGACGGCATACGATGTCTTTGTAAATCATGTGTTTGGATCAACGGCCGGAGCGGCTTTCATCATCGGCAATGCCATTGCCGGCCTAATCGCTATCTTCTTGGTCATAGCAGCACTCATTCTGGCTTATGACGGATTCATTTCCTTTACGAGTGCAGAGAAGGCCAAAGAAAGCGCTTGATTTAGTAGCCCCAAAATGCTCCTCTGGCCCAAAAACAGGCCGGGGCGTAAACATTTAGGCAGTAGCGGTAATGGGGCAAAGTGTTTAGATTCACTTTGCCCCAGTTACGCATCTTAAAAGGAAAGACAAGGCAAATATGAGCGAAGAAAAAAAGGGATTCTTAGGTAAACTTCAGCACGCTGTCACAGATTTTGTCTACGGTATGGCAACTCACGACATGACACGCCAGGCCCTTAAGACCCGCGGCAGTATGGAACACTTGTTTATTTTAATCACCATGGGAGATCTTTTAGGGGTGCCTATTTTGCCACCCTATTATTCCATGCGCTTGTTACCATACGTGGTGCCACAAATTTCTACGTGGAAACGACGCATGCTGAGGGAAAAAGACCTTACAGATGCTTTAGCATAAAGAAAGAACGCTCCTACAAAGAAAGCTTGGCGCTGCCAATGAAAAGGTCATTTACAACATTACACATAATTGCCATCATTTTAAATTTACTGGCCGTGTTTTTTGTCGGCGTTGGTTTAGTTATGATCATTTTTTTGTTAGAGATCATGCATGGCCACTTAGCCGATTTAGCCGTATTGCCTTGGTCTATCGGACTCTCTTTGTCACTGCTTTGGGGGGTAGACTTCTTACTATTGTTCACCGGTTTACTGCTTGCGGCTTGGGGTGGCATGCTCAAATTGTTATTGGCCATCGAAAACAATACCGGACTGACATTATTGCAGTTAATGCGAATACATCAGTGGAATCAAGATTAAGCTAAACAAAAATAATATTAGAATTGTTCGTTTTCTCTGCAGAAGCGTATAAAAAGAGAGGAAGGTGTACCATTTCACTAGAAAAAATTTTTAAAGAGCACCCCGAACGCCGTTATATCCAGTTTGGCGGCAAAGGGGGATTAGGGAAGACGACGTTCTCTGCGGCGACAGCTTACTGGTTGGCCCAGCAAGGACATCGTGTGTTGGTATTTTCGGTGGACCCACAGGCTTCTCTTTCCGACATTTTCCAGCGGGATATTTTCGGCAAAGGGGCCGTGGAAATCATGCCTAATCTCTATGCACAAGAGATTGATGCTGATCGACGGATTCATGAATACCAGGCAGAAATCCGTCGTAAGATTCTCGACATGTATGGGCTGGAGGAAGTGCCAAAAGAAATCGATGATTATATTTCTGCAGCAGCGGCTGAGCCAGCCATGGAAGAAAGCGCTATTTTCGATGAAGTGGTAGATATTGTCGTAGCCGGCGAATACGACTATTACATCTACGACTTAGTGCCGTTGGGACACGCATTGTATTATTTAAGCATGGCCAGCGTATACGACGAATGGATCGATCGGATCACCGCTTTACGCGAGGAAATGCGTCAATATGAAGAAATGGCTGCTCGCGTAGATCGCAAAGCGGTGCAAGAGGATATGATCTTGGAGGAATTGCAAGACATTAAATACCGGATCAATACATCTTCTTCCATCCTCACCGATCGGGAAAAGACGGCTTTTTTCTTCGTCCTGATTCCGGAAGAGATGATCTTGTTGGATACAGCCAAAGCGGCCAAACTTTTTGCCAAATTCGATGTTCCTCTTAGCGGCTATATCGTGAATCGCGTTTTGCCTCCGGAGCTTATGGAACAAAACGTGCCGGATTATCTGCGTAACCGTTTTGCTATGCAGCAAAAGTACCTCACGCAGATCGACGAAACGTTCGGGAAGGATGTCATGGCCCGCATTCCAGAGTTTGAACGAGATATCACCGGGCTGGATATGATCAAGAAAATGGCCGATGTCATGTTCGGCGAAGGAGAAGCATAATGGCCTTTGACCTATCTATCCCTAAAGATCAAACTTTTAACACTTTTGTATCTGAGCACCACCAGCTGAAATACAGCTTCTTCGGCGGTAAAGGTGGTGTGGGCAAAACCGTTATGGCCGGGGCCGCTGCGCTGGGTTTAACAAAAAGTGGCAAACGCACTTTGTTAGCTTCCACCAATCCGGTACACAGTTTGTCCAGTCTACTGGATCAAAACGTCTTCGGCAAAGAGACGCCTGTTGCCGGTGTCGACAATTTGTGGGCATACGAAATTGATACCAAAGAGACTATTGAAAAATCCAAAGAGGAAATTCGGGAAAAGATCGATTACTTCCTCCGCTACGCGGAAATTCGTACCAAAGCTGATGCTTTTGTCGAATCGGCAACGATGAATCCGGCATTTGAAGAATCAGCCATGTTCGAAAACATGATCGAACTCATGTTCGAGGACAAATATGACGCCTATGTTTTCGACACCGCTCCAACGGCCAATGCGCGCCGGCTATTGGGCATGTCATCCGTTTACTCGCTTTGGGTGGACAAGATGATGAAAAGCCGGGAAGAAGCAAAATCGTTAAAGGAACTTCTTTCTTATAGTAATAAAAAGGAGACTAAAGATCCTTTAATGGATTATCTAACAAGTTTCCGAGACCGAATGGAGCGCGCCAAGGTCTTGCTGACTGACCCGGAAAAGACCGAATTCTTCTTTGTGACTTTGCCAGAAGCACTGCCCATCGCTGTGATTCGCCGTTTCGTTTCCTGGTTTCGCGATTTCGGCATTCCCGTCGGCGGCGTTGTCGTGAATATGCTCATCGATAACAGTTTCGTAGACGCATCCAGCGCAGACTTTGTACGCAATCGCGTTGCCATGCAAGAAGCCTACATGGAGCAAATTGACCAAGAGTTTACTGACCAAGTACGGGCTATTGTACCGCTATTCGATACAGAAGTACGCGGCATCGATATGCTTACACGCACAGCGAATCACCTCTTTGCCTAAATGCATAGCAGCTTATCCGTAAATTCGCTGATATCACTATTCGAATTTGTTCTGCCATCAAGGCCGGTCTCCTTTCCGGCCTTGATGTTTTTTGCCCGGTGATCCCGTTCCGGGCAGACTTAATCCCGTGGAACTACGCAATCTGTTATGGCGTCTGTTTGGTCGTGAGGCAGCAGAGTTATTGCTAAACATGTCATGCTGATCCAAAGTAAACAAAAAGTGAGGTGTTCTATGGAAAGAAAATGGTTCTTTTTGCCTGCTGTTGCGCTACTATTGCTTTTATCCATCTTGCTCGCCGGCTGTGGCAGTAAATCCGCACCGCGGCTAACACCTACAGCCACGCTTCCCCCTCGCCCTACGGCAACCCCCACGAAAGCGACAAAATCAGCTACGCCATCGCCCACACAAGCCAAGATAGTACTAACCATAACGGCAACGCCGAAAGAAAGTTCAACGAAGGTAGCCCCTGTTCCACCCGCTGCCAGCGCCATCGTGACCGGTTCCATTGTGAACATGCGCAGCGGCCCCGGCGTAACTTATCCTGTCTTAGGTTTGGTGCGTCAAAATACCATCCTTGCCATCATTGGCAAAAGTGCTGACGGAAAGTGGTGGCAGAGCAGGGCGCCGCACGCTGGCTGGATTTTCGGTGATTTAGTGGACATCTCCGGCTCAACAAGCAGCATCCCCGTGGTGACCGTCTCGCCGCCTCCGAAAGCTACAGCGGCACCACAACAATCTGCCAGCAACAATTTCACGTTACCACCAGCGGGGAATTTCCCGGCGCCCAGTGGCAATATTGACCCATTAACCGGATTAGCTGTCGATCCAAGTCGGCTGCAACACCAACCTCTCATGATAGCCATCAACAATAGCAAGGTCGCTCGCCCACAATATGGCCTGAATTCCGCCGATGTGATATATGAATACGTCATGGAAGGTTGGTGGGTTACCCGGCTCACCGGCATTTTCTGGGGACAAGACGCTAAGGAAATTGGGCCAGTGCGCTCCGGACGGCTGATCAACCACTACATGACGACATTATACGACGGCACTTTGACCTGTTCCGGAGCCAGTGATAAAGTACGCTGGTTACTAAAACACGACCCGTTTCCCTATTTCGACATCGACCTCGACGATCCCACCAACAGCTACACATGGAGCGTCGGCCACTATTGGGAAACGAGATTACGCACGAACAGCCAAAAAGTGCGCCAATGGTTCATCGATCACCACAAAGACGCAGTGCCGCATTTGAGAGGCTTCTCGTTCGGGACCCTGCCGGCCGGGGGCAAGGCAGGCACATCATTCCATATTCCTTATCCGGCCAGTAGCACCGTCGATTGGCGATATGACGCTCATAGTGGCCGTTACTGGCGTTATGTGCAGGGTAATCCTGCTTTAGACAAAAATGATGGCAAGCAAGTCAGTGCCGCCAATGTCATCGTTCAATTCGTACCTCACCAGACCACGAACATTATCGAAGATTCCTTAGGTAGTCGCAGCATTCTCATTGACCTTTACGGACAAGGCCGAGCGTTAATTTTTCGGGACGGCCAGGTTTTCGACGGCAAATGGTCTTCTCGAACGCAAGGTGATTCGCCACATTTCTTGACAGCGGATGGACAGCCTATACCGTTGAAACCAGGAAACAGTTGGTTCCAAATTGTTCCGACCAATTATCAGATCAGTATTGTCGGCCAATAACTGTTCACGCCGTCGCGAGTTTTATTGACGGTTAATCACAGATATGGAGCGAATTGCGGGTCCTCTGCCATGGTGCGCTGGATACCTGCCGATAGAGAAGTTTTGGGCAGATAGCCCAATAATCGCTTCGCCCGGCCCAAATCGGCCACTAAACGAGTCGTGCCACCGCTTTCTTGCTCGTTATAAAGCACGGCTGCTTTCTGGCCCGTGATTTGCTCTATGATCCGAACCAGTTGATTGATGCTGTATTCCTGACCGGAGCCAACATTGATAATTTGTCGGTTGACGTTCTTCGCAGTACTGGCCGTAATGAGCGCTTCGACAACATCTTCGACAAAAACAAAATCGCGCGTCTGTTCTCCATTACCATTGACCACGACAGAACCACCACCCAATATTTGGCGTATGAATTGAGGAATGACCGGCGGGTGCGACGGGGAAACAATCTGACCAGGGCCATAAACGTTAAAAAGGCGCAATGCAACACTCTCAATATCGTATAAACGGCCTAAAGTGGAAATGTAATACTCTGCGGCGATCTTGCTGACGGCATAAGGCGCCAACGGATTGGGCGTCATCTCCTCGTACACTGGCTGGCGCGGCTGTTCACCGTAAACGGTTCCTGACGAAGCTAAAACAACACGTTTTATCCCTGTCGCACGCATCGCTTCCATCAAGCTCACGGTGCCGCCAACATTCACTTCGTTGTATTCACGCGGGAAAAGCACCGATTCGGACACCGAAACCCTGGCAGCTAAGTGAAAGACACAATCGACATTCTGTAGCAAGCTCCATAATTTCGGCACATCGCGTACATCGCCCCGGTGAAAACTGGTGGCCGGGTTCAGTCGATCGCGTTCCCCAGAGCTCAGGTCGTCTATAATGCGCACAGCATGCCCTCGACGGACCAATGTGTTCGCCAGATGCCTGCCAATAAAACCAGCCCCCCCGGTAATAAGATAGCGCATCCGTTTCCTTTCTTTAATCGGTAAGTTATTATTTTCCTTACATACATTATAAAGCTTAATGTTTGTTCATCACAAAAGATACTATCCAGTAATGGCTTTCCTGAAAAAAGTCTTCTTACCACAGAGCTTGCGGAGAACGCAAAGATAAAAACAGCCAATCTATTTTATTTTCTTTCTTGGGAGCCAGCCCCCAAACCCCGGTACCCAAAAAGAGGGGCATACCAGGGCATTTCACCCCCCAGACCCCCTGAAAAAGGGTCTTGGCTGCGCCGTGGCCGGTTCGTTGCGGGCTATCACTTCCTACTGCCCCGCTGCTGTCCGCCGTCATCCTGTCGGCAATCAGTTCTGACATATCGTCGGCGGCTCAAGTTCGGACCAGTTTGATGCTATACACTAGTGTGAACCAGGCTGTCAAATCGCGGCCAAACTGGGCCACGAGTTCGCGGCCGAGAACAGAAATTATTCGTATTACCGGCGCGACCGGCTGGCCTAAGCAACGACCAATGACCTATTTAATTCGTTTTACCAACTTAGCCGGGGGAACGCTTTTCGGAAGGGTTGGAAGGAAACCGTACGGTTCCCCTGCCGGGAGCTCGAGGGCAGCGCCCTCGAAAGAGAAAAAGGAGGCGA
>WFQU01000156.1 GCA_015486845.1 Anaerolineae bacterium
ACCAGAAACAACAGCCCCCACCCTGCCTGTGACATCCGCTTGAGCGATGGTAACGCTGCCCGTGTCTCTCTGTTCCGCTTCAAAATGGCCTTCACTGCTGCACGAGCCCCTGCTTCCTCCGGTAAGTGCTAACTTGCAAAGAGGTCTGAGTGCGTACCGGTCCTGTACAGAACCAACTCATTGCCCTCGACGGCATAGAGTAGAATCCAGTCAGGCTCAATATGACAATCCCGCTTATCTCTGTGCTGACCTTTGAGCGGGTGGTCTATGTATCTGGCAGGCAACTTTCGTTCCGCTGATAACTCTTGTACCACAAACACCAACTTGTCCAAGTGTTTGCCTCGCTTCAACATCCGCCTGACATCTTTCTTGAATTGCGAGGTGCGCCTGATTCTGAGCGTCACGACAGCAAATCCTTTACTAGTTCGTCAACCGTGTCAAAGACCGGCATATCCTCTTTGCTTTCGGCAAACGCTTGCAACGTTACGCTGTTGGGAACTTCTGATAGCACGAGACTTTGCTGAACTTGCTCATCTGCCAAAATGTAATGGGCAATTGCAATTCTCTCCTGTAGGGACAGGGCACAGAATACGCGATAGAACGCTTCTGCCGTACTCAGCGTATGCTCTGTAGTCGTTTGAGACATTTTTCACTCCTTCGTGTGCTACTTTTTACACTTCGGCGCGTGCTAACTATTACTTATCCGGACTCATTCCGGCTAACACCCCAAATCAGGATATTATCCGGCATTAATCCGGATAATATCCCCGTGGAGTTGCTTAACCGGCACAATGCCGTATAATACCCCCAGGGGGGTGAAAAACCGGTTTTGATAATGCGGGAAATACAACGAAATAATACATCCAGGAGGTGACTAATGTCAAATTCGCAGCAGGGTCAAAACAAACCAAAGCTTTTTGGACAGGTTGCGATACGCTATCAGGCGTATGCATTATTCCTACAAAACCGAGAAGAGCTATGTCGCTTGGGTAAAGCGCTTTATCCTCTTTCACAAACTCCGCCATCCCGGCGAGATGGGGGCGAAGGAGATAGAAGAGTTCCTCACGTACCTGGCTGTCGAGAGAAAGGTCTCTGCTTCGACGCAGAACCAGGCGCTGAGCGCCATCTTGTTCCTCTATGATCACGTGCTTCACATGCACATCACCGAACCTATTCGCCCTGCAATGGCCAAGACCCCGCGGCGCTTGCCGGTAGTGCTCACGAGGGAAGAAGTGAAGGCTCTGCTTGCCCACATGTCGGGGGACCGGAAATTGATGGCCGGGATATTGTACGGCGCCGGGCTGCGTCTGACGGAGTGCTTGCGACTGCGGGTAAAGGACGTAGATTTCGGGAACCATCAAATAATCGTTAGGGACGGCAAAGGGTTCAAAGACAGATCTACTGTACTACCGGATCAGGTCGTCGTGCCTTTGCAAGAACATCTGAAGCTGGTCAAACTACGGCATCAAAAAGACCTTGCCCTGGGTTTCGGCAGTGTTGAAATGCCGTATGCCCTGGCGAAAAAGTATCCGGGATCGGAAAACGAGTGGATATGGCGATGGGTTTTCCCTTCCTCAAGGCTATCTGTCGATCCCCTCAGCGGAATCAGGAGAAAGCATCACCTGGACGAAAGCGTAGTGCAGAAAGCGGTAAGGAAAGCGGCTAAAGAAGCCGGGATAGACAAGCGTGTAACGCCTCATACACTCCGCCACTCTTTCGCCTCCCTCGTCGGCGCTGGTGGCCATGTGCGCGTACCTCGCCAGCCAGCCGGTGAGCTCCTGCGCACCGGTCACCACCCCTTTCAACGCCGGTCATCCAACGCCGACAGCAAACCTCGTGCTCAGTCCGGCCGAATCGCTACCAGACGAATTTTCTTCTATGCCGACACTATTGCCCGCACATGCAGAATCTCTTTCCTTTTCACAAGCCGCACGTCTTCTCGTCCAAGCGTGGCTACCACTATTGTTTCTCCCTCACCACTCACAAACTCTACTTCGAAGCCTTCCCCTTTACCGTATATATGCACAACCGCTCCCACATCTCCCTCTTTGAGTCCATACTCTGGCAAATCTCGCACGAGCACTACGCTATCCAGTTCTCTTATCATCGTCTACTCCTCTTTCCGGGGATAGGCTGTTACAAACCTTGGCTTATCCTGGTCTCTTTCTACTATCCATATCGTTCGAATGCTTACTCGTTTTCCCACTGGCGTGTGCAACTCGCCATCTACAACATACTTTGTCCCGTAGTCCGTCGCGATGACATTTGTAATCTTGCCTGTTTGACCAATTTCTATCAAAGCTTTTCTTAGTTCTGCAGCCCGTTCCTTGGTAAAACCTACTTGCTGAAAGAACCTGGCTTTCATCCGCCCCACGGTGTGGGTATCCGATAACAGATACTCCGTCACTTTTCGCAGAGGCACATAAGCGATGTCAGCATTGGGAAGTTGCACGGGAAACCCTTCTCAAACCACAGCGTGAATAACGGCCTTGAGTTCAAGCTTGGCGTCTTCGAGCAGTATCTCGACTACTCTCCGCAGGCGCCTGTGCGGCTCGTCGGGGGTTTCTGCCTAGGTGTGAGCGCCTGGGAGCCCTGGCACGATGCCGCCGTACAGTTCGGTATCAGGACATCTTTCTAAAGCCGATAGAACGACTCTCACGTCACTCCCTTTCGTCCGCTCGATTTTGTTCTGTAGAGTTGCGGTAGCATCAAGCACTGAGAATGATATACTGGAGACGGAAAAGCGTCAAATGTACGAAATCCCCTATGAACGAAATTACAGGGCGGGCGCGGCCAGCGTCTGCTTCTGAGTCGACCCATTACCGCAACACCGCGCCTTCGTCGGCGCTGGTGGCCATGCGGGCGTAGCGGGCAAGCCAGCCGGTTAGCTCCCGGCGCACCGGCCGCCTGTCTCGCTGTATGAAATGTCGGGCGGTTGTTGGCAAGGCTACAGATGTCCTAACATGCGGACATACTCATCGTGAGACCCTATCCAAAACCAGAGAACGGCTTCCCCTTCCAGAATGCCAAGCGCACGGTATCCTCTGCCAATGCGGACAGAGTATACTGGTTGTTGCGCACCTACGCGCTTAAAGTAGAGTCCATGTGCTTGAGGGTTGATCTGCCACAATTCGTAGGCTCTGTCCGCACGACGTTACACATCCTCTGGCAGTGAGTGATAGCGTTCCCAGAACTGCGAGGTCGTGACTGATTTCATTCTGGCACAATCCGTCCCTCATCATCGAAGGCCATTAGTCTTATCTTACCCGCTCGGTGTTCTGCCCGCGCTTCATCTGCTAATTTTTCTAGCAGTACTTGCGCCTCGTCTCTCGCCAGAAGTGCATCCCATCGCGCATTATCGGCCTCAATCTCAGCCGTGCTTTCTTCTTGAAAGAGTTTCTCGCTCAAAATCTGCGCTTCTAAAAAACGCGCGAAATCGATCAGTTGCTCTACTCGGTTGGGTGGCAAGACGCGAGCAATCTTGATCAAGGTACGTTCGTGATCTTGGCGTGCATTCGCCCCCGTGTTCACAGTTTCACCTCAGTTCATTTGAGCAGATGCTCTAACATTGTTCTAATCCACCAGTGCTACCCTCAGCTACACCACTGGCCTTGCAATTTTCCCGGTTTTGATTCTGTCAAAATTCTGTGAGGGCACAAACTTTCTGGAAGATACTATACCAGATATCAGATGGAGCGTCAAGAATCATGAACATGTCAAAATCCAAAAAGCCGAAACTCCTTGATCGTGTACGACATGTAATCCACCCAATTCGGTATTTTCTCACTCGCCTGGCTGTTAGCCCAGCCGCATGCACGCTAACCAGGCACTTCAAGCTGTTCTCTTTTTATACCGTGAGGTACTTCAACGTCCGATTGATGACGAGTTGAACCCCCTGGAAAATAAAATGGGACGCAGATAAACGCAGGCTGCGCACGCAGATAAAAAACAATGGTCAAAAAATGATCCCGAAGATGCCGTCGCTATAAAAGTGCGGCACTTTCCCTATCACTGGAGTCTAAGCTTCAGCCGCCGTTCCCAACAACAACTGAAGTTAGCCACTATTTTCATCCGCTGTGGTGTGCCGTAGGCTCATGGTAACTCCCCTATACCAAACGACTGGACTGCTTGCCTGTAGCCCATTGTTACCCATGTCATGAATAAAGGCGCATACGCAGTCCGCAGCCCCCTGGACGAGAGATGGGGCTAATGCGCGCGGGGCGGGCATCGTCGACGCCCGCCCCCAAGTTGATCCGTTACCTCAACACCGCTCCCTCGTCGGCGCTGGTGGCCAGGCGCGCGTAACGCGCCAGCCAGCCGGTAAGCTTCCTCTGCACCGGCCGCCACGTCTTCCGCCGCGCCACCAGCTCTTCGTCGCTCAGCGCCACCTCCAGCCGGCGGTTGGGGATGTCAATGGTCACCATGTCGCCGTCCCGCAGCAGGCCGATGGGACCGCCTTCGGCGGCCTCCGGGCTCACGTGCCCAATGCACGCGCCCCGGGTGCCGCCGCTGAAGCGCCCGTCGGTAATGAGCGCCACCGAATCGCCCAGCCCCATCCCCATGATGTTGCTGGTGGGCGCCAACATCTCCTGCATCCCAGGCCCACCTTTCGGCCCCTCGTACCGGATCACCACGACGTCCCCCGGCTTGATCTTGCCGCTGAGGATGGCCGCGTTGGCCTCGTCGTGGGATTCGAAAACCCGCGCCGGGCCGGTGTGTACCATCATCCCGGGCAGCACTCCGGCTTTCTTCACCACCGAACCGTGGGGCGCTAAGTTGCCGAACAGAACGGCCAGCCCGCCAGTCTCGCTATACGGATCATCGATGGGACGGATCACGGCTTTGTCCAGGCTCTCGCGGCCGGCGATGTTCTCGCCAAGCGTCTTGCCGGTAACCGTCAGCGTTTCCGTGTGCAACAGCCCCGGCCGCTTGGTCAGTTCGTGCATGATAGCGCTAATGCCGCCGGCCCTGTCCACGTCCTCCATGTGATAATTGGACGATGGCGAGACTTTAGTTATGTTTGGCGTGCGGGTGGCGATCTCGTTGAGCCGCGCTAACGGATAATCGATGCCCGCTTCTTTGGCAATGGCCATAACGTGCAACGTGGTGTTGGTGCTGCCCCCCATGGCCATGTCTACCGTAAACGCGTTGTCGATGGCTTGCTCGGTGATAATGTCGCGCGGCTTCAGATCTGCCGCTACCAAATCGATGATCCTCTGTCCTGCTTGTCGCACCAGCGCTGCCCGGCGTGGATCAATGGCCAAAATCGTACCACTACCCGGCAAAGCGATCCCCAGTACTTCGCTCAATGAGTTCATGGAATTAGCGGTGAAGAGTCCGGAGCAGGAACCGACGCCGGGACAGCCAAGCTTCTCCAGCATCTCCAGTGTTGCGTCGTCGATCTGTCCCGATTGATACGCACCGACCCCTTCAAACACCGAGATCAGGTCTATCGGCTTGCCGTCTGGCGTACGCCCGGCGGCCATTGGGCCTCCGGAAACCAGAACAGCGGGGATGTTCACCCTGACCGCGGCCATAATCATACCCGGCACGATCTTATCGCAGTTAGGCATCAACACCACGCCGTCGAACTGGTGCGCCTGGAGCATCGTCTCCACGCTATCGGCGATGATCTCCCGGCTGGGCAGGCTGTACTTCATGCCGTAATGTCCCATGGCAATGCCGTCGCCGACGCCGATAGTGTTGAACATGAACGGCACCCCGCCGGCATCACGAATCGCCTGACGGACGACTTCCCCCAGTTCTTTCAGGTGGGCATGTCCCGGAATAATGTCAATGTACGAATTAGCAATGGCGATAAAGGGCTTCTTGAAGTCCTCTTCGCTCTGGATCACGCCTGTCGCCCGCAGCAAAGACCTGTGCGGGGCCCTCTGATAACCAACTTTCACAATATCGCTTCTCATTGATTTCCTCCTTTGAAAGTAGAACGCTGATTAACGCTGATACACGCTGATCTCAAATTTCATCCGCTGTGGTGTGCCTGTCTGCTCCGCGCAGGCAGGCCGTAGGCTCATGATAACTCTCACCAAAACGCGGATGCGCAGAGACGCAGAGATAATGTTGCTGTCTCCCCGTCTCTGCGTCAAATCCTCTCGATCACGGCAGCAGCCATCTCCGCCGTGCCAACCTGCTTCATCCCCGCCGACATGATGTCCGGCGTGCGGTAGCCGTCCGCCAGCGCCCGCCCCACCGCGCTCTCCACCGCGTCCGCCTCCTTCTCCAACCCGAACGACGTCCGCAGCATCATCGCCGCGCTCAAGATCGTCGCTAATGGGTTGGCGATTCCCTGGCCGGCGATGTCCGGTGCGGAGCCATGCACCGGCTCATACAAGCCGAACCATGCACTACCGTCCGCCAGTTTCTCTCCCAACGACGCCGACGGCAGCATCCCCATGGAACCGGCCAGCATGGACGCTTCGTCGCTGAGGATGTCGCCGAAAAGGTTGCCCGCGGCGATGACGTCGAAATCCGCCGGCCGGCGGAGTAGGTACATGGCGCACGAATCCACCAGCACGTCCTCCGACACCACGTCAGGGTACCGGGCGGCGACTTCGTGCGCCACCTCCCGCCAGAGCCGTGACGATGCCAGCACGTTGGCTTTATCCACGGAAGTGACTTTGCTCCGGCGCTGGCGCGCCAGTTGGTAAGCCACGTGTAGCAGTCGCGCCGCTTCATCTTCGGCATAACGCATTGTGTCCAATGCTTCCCGCCTGCCGTCCGGCGTAGTGTGCTTTTCTTGCGGCTGGCCAAAATAGATTCCGCCGATGAGCTCCCGCACAATGACCAGGTCTACCCCTCGCACAACATCCGATCGCAACGGTGAAGTGTCCGCCAGTGCTGGAAAAAGCTTCACCGGCCGGATGTTAGCGAAGAGCTCTAACCCTTTGCGCAAGCCCAACAAACCTTGCTCCGGGCGGACCGGCGCCAAGGGATCGCTCCACTTGGGACCGCCCACAGCGCCCAGCAGAACAGCATCACCGGAACGACACACCTCAAGCGTCGCCTCCGGCAGCGGATTGCCCGTTTCGTCGATGGCAATTCCGCCGATTAGTGCCTCGTTCGTCTCGAATTCGTGCCCAAAACGGTCGCCCACCGCACCTAACAATTGTGCGCCAGCCGCCACCACTTCCGGCCCGATCCCGTCACCGGGCAACAACGTAATCTTGTATTTCATCTTCTCCCTCAGTTGGTAGGTTTTTTTACAACGCAAAGCCGCTGAAACGCGACGGAAGCCGTCAGCCGGTGGCCGTTAGCCGATAGCAGCTAAGCACGTTTGTGCTGTCGGCCGTCGGCTACCGGCTACCGGCTTGTCTATCTCGATTGCGTCTTTGCGTTTAATTGTCCTCCCTCGTTCCACGCGACAAGGCGTACTCCAGACCGTCCACCAGCGCTTCCCAGCTTGCTTCGATGATGTTCGCCGAGCTGCCCACGGTGATCCACGACCGCTTACCATTGCGGGTCGTGATCATGACCCGCGTCGTGGCCCCGGTGGCCGCGTCCGCATCCAAAATGCGCACTTTGTAGTCAGTGAGCTGAATGCCTTGCAACAGCGGGTAATACGGTAGCATCGCTTTGCGCAGCGCTTTGTCCAGCGCGTTCACCGGCCCGTTTCCCTCCGCAGCGGTGTGCACGATCTCGCCGTTGACCCGCAGTTTGACGGTGGCCTCGGCCAGCAAGCCTCGTTTCTGCCGGTGCTCCACCACCGTGGTGAAATCCACCAACTCGAACGGTGCCCGGTAATCCGGCTTGGTGCGCTCTAACAGCAGTTCCACCGATGCATCCGCGCCTTCGAAGAAAAAGCCTTTGTTCTCCAGCTCTTTGATCTTCGCTAACGCTTTTTTCACCTGGCTATCCGTGACCTCGACACCCAACTCCTCCGCTTTATAGCGCAGGTTCCCACGCCCGGAAAGCTCTGAGACCAGCACCCGTTTTTCGTTCCCTACCAGCGCCGGGTCTGTGTGCTGGTAGCTATCCACATTGCGCAGGATCGCGCTGACGTGGATGCCCCCTTTGTGGGCAAAAGCGGTCTCGCCGACGTAAGGCAATTGTGGGTTATGGGCCACGTTTGCTGCTTCGCTGACGAACTTAGAAACCTTCGTCAGCATCGCCAACTGCTCATCAGAGACGCAATCCACGCCCATTTTTAGCTTCAAGTTCGGGATGATAGAGCAGAGGTTAGCGTTGCCGACCCGCTCGCCGATGCCGTTGATGGTACCTTGCACTTGCGTGACGCCGGCGCGCACCGCGGCCAACGAGTTCGCCACAGCTAATTCCGAATCGTTGTGGGCGTGAACCCCCAGCGGTGCTTGCAGCTTGCGGCGCATCTCCTTCACTACTTCCTCGATCCGCCAGTACATGTTGCCGCCGTTAGTGTCCGCCAGCACGATCCAATCCGCACCGGCGCCCTGCGCCGCTTGCACCGTGGCCAACGTGTATGCAGGGTCGGCGTTGTAACCGTCGAAGAAATGTTCGGCGTCGTAAATTACCTCTTTGCCGGCTGCTTTCAGGTAGGCGATGGTGTCGGAGATCATGCGCAGATTCTCCTCTGGCGTGGTGCGGAGTACGTCGCGAACGTGTAACGTCCACGATTTGCCCACCACTGTAATGACCGGTGTCCCTGCGTCCAAAAGCGCTTGCACCTGTGGATCATCCGCCACGGCCAGGCCTGCCCGCCTGGTCGAGCCGAAAGCCGCTATTTTAGCTTGCCGCAATTTTAGTTCCCGGACGCGCTCGAAATACTCGGCGTCCTTTGGGTTGGATCCT
The DNA here is from genome assembly GCA_015486845.1 of Anaerolineae bacterium. Classification (GTDB taxonomy): domain Bacteria; phylum Chloroflexota; class Anaerolineae; order JAADDB01; family JAADDB01; genus WFQU01. The sequence goes on from WFQU01000156.1 coordinate 8,785, forward strand.
GGCCAACCTCCTTCGATGTAATGGACGCCTAACTGGTCCAGCTTTTGCGTGATCTTCAGCTTGTCTTCCAGCGAAAACGATATGCCTTCGTGCTGGGCCCCATCGCGCAGCGTCGTGTCATACAAAAATACTTTGTCCATGATGCACCTCTATAAAACGATATTGTGCTGCTACCGAGTTGTCAGCAGTCGGCCTTTAGCCGTCAGCAAGTTGACCTGCTGCCCGTATTTTCGTGCTAACGGCCAGTGGCTACCGGCTACGGGCTGTCGTTTGCACGGGCGCGGGGTGCTCGGCTTCGTAAGCCTTGATGCGCGGCAGCCAGCTTTGCAAGTAGCCAAGCTGATCCACACCTTCCAGCAGGCAATGCTTGCTGAAACTGTCGATGGGGAACCGCTCCGTCCGTCCGCCGGGGAACGTGATCGTCTGTGCCGCCAGGTTTATCGCCACCTCGCCGGCCGGATCATGTTTCAGATCCGCCACCAGCTCTTGATGCGCGTCCGCACTCACCACCACCGGCAGTAAGCCGTTCTTCAGTGCGTTGTTCCGGAAAATATCGGCGAAACTGGTGCTGATCACCGCCCGGAAGCCATAGCCTACCAGTGCCCAAGGGGCGTGCTCCCGGCTGGAACCGCAGCCGAAGTTGTCCCCGGCCAACAGGATTTCCCGCCCTTGCATCTCCGGCCTGTTCAGCACGAAACCGGGATTAGGCGAACCGTCCGGCCGGTAACGCCAGTCGGCAAAAAGATGATCCCCCATGCCGATTTTGTCCGTCGCTTTCAAATACCGCGCCGGAATGATCTGGTCGGTGTCGATATCGTTGATCAGCAAAGTCACAACTTTGCTTCGTAATGTCTTGAATGGTTCCATCTGCTTCTCCTATAAGAAATCGACGCGTGGGTGCTCACGATAGAAGCTGTTAGCCGGTGGCCGACAGCCGTCAGCAGGTTACACGAATGTTGCAATCGCTAACGGCCAACGGCTTACCTCCGCGCCTCTGCGTCAAATTAACGTCCTTGGGTCGGTGACGACGCCGGTTACGGCGGATGCCGCGGCAGTCAACGGGCTGGCTAACATCGTGCGGCCACCTTTGCCCTGCCGGCCTTCGAAGTTCCGGTTATTGGTGCTAACCGCATATTGCCCCGGCTCCAGCCTGTCGCCGTTCATGGCAATGCACATGCTGCACCCGGCGGTGCGCCATTCCGCACCGGCATCCTTGAAGACCCGGTCTAAACCCTCGGCTTCCGCCTGCCGCCGTACCTGCTCCGAGCCGGGCACCACCAACATGCGCACACCCGCGGCGACTTTCCGCCCATGCACGATCTGCGCGGCTGCCCGTAAGTCTTCGATGCGGGAATTGGTGCAACTGCCGATGAACACCACATCCACCGGATGGCTCAAGAGCGGCTTCCCCGGCTGCAAATCCATGTAGCGCAACGCTTTTTCCACCGACGAACGCTGGGTCGGATCGGCAAGCTCCGCCGGGTCCGGCACCGGTGCCGTGATGGGTATCCCCATGGACGGATTCGTGCCGTAAGTAATCATCGGTTCCAGCTTGCCGGCGTCGATAACCACCTCTGCGTCGAACTTAGCTCCGTCGTCGGTGGGTAGCTTCTGCCAGCGGCTCACCGCCTCATCCCACGCTTTCCCTTTTGGTGCGTACGGCCGGCCGTGCAGGTACTCGAACGTCGTGTCGTCCGGCGCGACCATGCCGGCTCGCGCGCCCGCCTCGATGGTCATGTTGCAGATGGTCATTCGCCCTTCCATGGAAAGTGCCCGAATCGCCTCGCCGCTGTACTCGATCACGTGGCCGGTGCCGCCGCCGATGCCGATCTCGGCGATGAGCGCTAAGATCATGTCCTTGGCGGTGACGCCGGGGCGCAGCCGGCCGTCGAAACGGACGTTCATGGTCTTGGAACGTGTCTGCAGCAGCGACTGGATCGCCAGCACGTGTTCCACCTCACTGGTGCCGATGCCGAACGCCAGCGCGCCGAACGCGCCATGGGTGCTGGTGTGGCTGTCCCCGCAGACGATGGTCATACCCGGTTGGGTCAGCCCCAGCTCCGGCCCGATGACGTGGACGATGCCGCGGCTCGGACTGTCCAAGCCAAGCAGCGGTACGCCAAACGCCGCGGCGTTGGCTTCTAATTGGGCTACTTGTTGCGCTGCTTGCGCGTCCCGGATGTCCTGAAGCGTAATGGGGCGCGCCAGCCGCTCAGCGGGGAACGTAGGCACGCTGTGGTCAATGGTCGCCATGGTTTTATCCGGGCGCCGCACCGATAACTCCCGTTCCCGCAGACCTTGAAAAGCCTGCGGCGAAGTTACCTCGTGCACCAAATGCAGGTCGATATACAGGATTGCCGGCGTATCCGGCTCTTGTGCCACTACGTGGGCATCCCAAATCTTCTCGTAAAGTGTCCTTGGTTTCATCCTATCTCCTGATTTGAGGAGCCGTTAGCCGGTGACCGCCATCCGTTAGCACAGGTACACGAACATTGCAATTGCCAACGGCTAACGGCTGACAGCTAACGGCTTATACTACGCCCCTGCGCCCTCTTTCACTGCCTCGATCGATAGTTGAGCAGCTTGTTGAGGGCGCTCATGTAAGCGCGGGCGCTGGCCACCAAAATATCGGTGTTGGCGCCGTGGCCGCTGAACGTCCGCTGACGGGCAATTCCGGTTTGCGGATTGACTTTGCCGTTTCCGGATTCGCCGTTAGTCGGCTGGACGCGAATCGTGACTTCGCCAACTGCGTCAATGCCCTCCGTCACCGCATTGACGGCGAATTCCGTTAGTACGTTGGGCACACCCACCACCCGGTTGATGGCTTTGTAGATGGCATCCACCGGGCCGGTGCCGATATCCGCATCGGTGTATGTCTTGTCGTCGGGGCCGGTGAGCTCTACGGTGGCTGTTGGTTTGGTACCAGTGCCGCTGACAATCTGTATGTGTTCCAGCTTCCATACCTCTTGCGGCTGATACAACTCATCGGCAATGATAGCTTCGATGTCCGCTTCGGAAACCACTTTCTTTTTGTCGGCAAGTTTCTTGAAACGCTGAAACGCCAGGTTAAGTGCTTCCTGGCTCAAATCGGTGTAGCCCATTTCTTGCAAGCGGTTGCTGAAAGCGTGTCGTCCGGAGTGCTTGCCTAATACCAGTTCGCTGGAGCTAAGTCCGACAGTTTCCGGTTTCATGATTTCGTAAGTCAGCGGGTTCTTCAGGACGCCATCCTGATGGATGCCGGCCTCGTGGGCAAAAGCGTTAGCACCGACGATAGCTTTGTTCGGCTGTACCTGCATCCCGGTAAAGGCGGTGACCATCCGGCTGGAACGCATAATTTGCGTGGTGTCGATGTCCGTGCGCAAATTGAAAAACTGCGGCCGGGTGTAAAGCGCCATGGCCACTTCTTCCAAAGAAGTATTGCCGGCGCGTTCGCCGATACCGTTGACCGTGACTTCTGCCTGCCGGGCACCGGCCATCAGCCCGGCCATTGTGTTCGCCGTCGCCAGTCCCAGGTCATTGTGGCAATGGACGGAAACGATTACGTCCTTCGCACCGGGCGTGTTGGCAATGATCCCTTCGATCAGTGCCCCGAACTCCCACGGCGTGGTGTAACCGACGGTATCCGGGATGTTGATAGTTGTTGCGCCGGCTTTGATCGCCGCTTCCAGCACTACGTAAAGAAACTCCGGATCGGAGCGGCCGGCGTCCTCCGGCGAAAATTCCACGTCGTCGCAGAGAGACTTGGCATAAGCGACAGTCTCCTTCACCTGCGCCACGCACTGTTCTCGCGTCATGCGAAGTTTATGCTTCAGGTGAATATCCGATGTAGCCAGAAAGGTGTGGATGCGGGGCTTGGCAGCATCCCGCACAGCTTCCCAGGCTCTGTCGATATCTTTCTTGCTGGCCCGCGCCAGCCCCGCGATGACCGGTCCGTCCGCCGTACCCACCTCCCGGGCAATCAGATTGACCGCCTCGAAGTCGCCCGGGGATGCGATGGGAAATCCTGCTTCGATGATATCCACCCGCAGCCGGGCCAATTGCTTAGCAACCTCCAGCTTTTCGTCGATATTCATTGTTGCGCCCGGGGATTGCTCCCCGTCCCGCAACGTCGTGTCGAAAATGTAAACTTTGTCCATTCTATCCTCCAGACTCTATGAGCCGGTAGCCGATAGCTGATGGCCGCCAGCAAAGGCGTGAACGAGGTCATTGGCTAACGGCCGCCGGCTGACGGCTAAGGGCTGAAAAATCATGCGCCGCCTTCGCCCGGCTTCACTTCTTTGGCATCCAGCCAGGGCATCATTTTGCGTAATTTCCGTCCAACCTGCTCGAGCTGCGTTTCGGAATGAACCCGTCGCTGTTCGTTGAACCACGGTCGACCTTTCTTGTTCTCCTCGATCCAGTCTTCGGCATACTTGCCGGACTGGATATCCGCCAGGATGCCTTTCATGGCCTTTTTCGTCTCATCCGTCACGATCTTCGGGCCGCTGTAGTAATCGCCGTGCTCCGCGGTGTCGCTGATAGAATAGCGCATGTAATTCATGCCGCCCTGGTAAATCAGGTCGACGATGAGCTTCATCTCGTGCAGACACTCAAAATAAGCGATCTCCGGTTGGTAGCCGGCTGCCACCAGCGTGTTAAACCCTGCCTCGATGAGATTGGAGACGCCGCCGCAAAGCACGGATTGCTCGCCGAAAAGGTCGGTCTCCGTCTCTTCGGCAAAAGTGGTTTCGATGACGCCGGCCCTGGTAGCTCCTAATGCCTTCGCGTAAGCCAACGCCGTTTCTTTTGCCTGCCCAGACGGGTCTTGTTCCACGGCCACCAGGGCCGGCGTGCCGACGCCTTCCACGTAAAGCTCCCGCACCCGGTGCCCGGGCGCTTTAGGCGCCACCATACTCACGTCCACCGACTCAGGCGGGGCGATTTGGCCAAAGCGAATGTTGAAACCATGTGCGAACATTAACGTGTCGCCCGGCTTCAGGTTTGGCTCGACGCTTTCGTGGTACACACTTGCTTGCTTTGTATCCGGGACTAACATCATCACGATGTCGGCGGCTTTGGTCGCGTCGGCGACAGACATCACGTTGAGCCCGGCTGCTTCTGCTTTAGACCATGATTTGCTTCCCTCATAAAGACCAACTACCACGTTCGCACCACTATCCTTGAGATTATTCGCATGAGCGTGTCCCTGGCTTCCGTAACCGATGATCGCAACGGTTTTCCCGTCTAAATAGGAAAGGTCCGCATCTTTGTCGTAATAAACCTGTGCCATTTTCTTTCTCCTTTTGAATTGCAGGCTAATATTTTAACTGCTCAGCCCTGGTCAAATAGAACGCTAATTACGCAGATTTCACGCAGATAAATCAGAAAAGATCAGCGTTTATCTGCGTTCTATTGTTAAGACTGAGCAATTACCTGATTTTTGCTCAAACAGGGACCGAACGGTGCCCGTTATTGCCGGATTGATTCACGCGTCCTAAACTGCCCACGCCCCGCTCCATGGCAACCAGACCGGTGCGCACGAGCTCCAGAATGCCAATAGGGCGTAACAGTTCCACCATGGAATCCACTTTTGCTTCCGAGCCGGTGACTTCCACAATCATCGAATCGGGCGCGATATCGACCACCTTCGCGCGGAAAATATTCACAATTTGCATGATGTCGCTGCGCGTTTCTGGTGCGACTTGAACTTTGACAAGCGCTAAATCGCGGGTCACTGCGGCGTTTTCTGTCACATCGTCCACTTTCAGTACATTGACCAGCTTGTACAGATTCTGTTCGACTTGGTCGGCACTAGTTTTGGCCACGTTCACCACGATGGTCATGCGGGAAAGCTCGGTGGTTTCCGTATGTCCTACAGTTAAACTTTCTATGTTATAGCCCCTGCGCCGGAAAAGGCTGGCGACCCTGTTGAGCACGCCGGGCTTGTTCTCCACTAACACCACTAATACTCTGCTTTTTCCCATAATTTCTCCTCCAGTACGATACTCAACGCGAAGCCGCAAGGAGCAAAGCCTTTAGATTTCCTTAGCGTCTTAATGTATCCTTGCGTCTTTGCGTTAAAAAAATCAGGCCTTTTCGCGGCGGAGCATCTCATCTAATTTTGCTCCGGCCGGCACCATCGGGAAGACATTCTCCTCTTTTTCGACGCGAAAATCTATCAACACAGGGCCTTCATGCTGGCGAGCAGCTTCTATTGTGGGCACTACATCCTCCGGATTTTTCACCACAAAAGCCTTAATGCCATAAGCCTCGGCAATCTTTGTGAAATCTGGGCTGAGGATAGGCGTGGCAGAGTAGCGCCGATCGTAAAACATTTCTTGCCATTGGCGCACCATACCTAAATAGCCATTGTTGATGATGGCAATCTTGAGATTGAGTCTTTCCTGTGCCACCGTGCCCAACTCCGGCATAGTCATCTGGAAACCACCGTCCCCGGCAATGACCCACACTTCGTCTTCCGGCCGGGCGACTTTGGTGCCGACACCGGCCGGTAGCCCGAAGCCCATGGTTCCCATGCCACCGGAGCTGATGAGCGAGTGCGGTTTGTTGTACTTGTAATACTGCACAGCCCACATCTGGTGTTGTCCTACGTCGGTGACCACAACCGCTTCCCCGCCGGTGACTTCCCACAGTTTACGGACAACGTACTGGCCGACCAGCACGTTTTTCAAGTCATGGGTGAGAATATCCCGCTCTTTGCTATCCTGACGGATGGCGTCGATCTGAGCTAGCCACGGCTTGTGCTCGCGAGGAGCCACCCGCGGGATGATCTGTCCTAACACGCTTTTCAGGTCGCCGGCGATGGCCACATCAACCGGAATTACTTTGTTCAATTCGGCCGGATCCAGGTCGATATGTACTTTTTTAGCGCCCAGCGCGTAAGTATCGATGTCGCCTGTCACACGATCGTCAAAGCGCATTCCGAAAGCTAAGAGCAAATCGGCTTGCTGGATAGCCTGGTTGGCACACGCCTCGCCGTGCATGCCCATCATGCCCAAGAAAAGGGGATGTTGGGCCGGAAAGCCCCCCATACCTAACATGGTGACGGTTACCGGTGTTCCTGTCCGCTCGGCAAAAGCCAGCAATTCCGCGCCTGCGCCTGATTTAATAACGCCCTGCCCGGCTAAAATCAGGGGCCGCTCGGCACCATCAATGAGTTCGATGGCGGTTTGCAAATCATGGGCTAATTGCTGATTACGAGGGTGGTATCCCGGCAATTGTACCGGTCCAACCGGATAGTTGAACTCTGTTGTGCCGTTTTGCACATCCTTAGGAACATCGATGAGCACCGGCCCCGGCCGTCCACTGCCAGCAATATAAAATGCCTCGTGAATCGTGTGCGCCAAGTCTTTGACATCTGTCACTAAGTAATTGTGCTTGGTAATGGGCAACGTAATGCCGGTCGTGTCCGTTTCCTGGAACGCATCGGTGCCGATGGCCGTGGTGGAAACCTGGCCGGTGATGAAGACCACGGGTGATGAATCGATCATGGCGGTGGCGATGCCGGTGGTCAGGTTGGTGGAACCCGGGCCGGAAGTCGCCATCGCCACGCCTACTTTGCCCGACGCCCTGGCATAGCCGTCGGCCGCGTGGGCGGCGCCCTGTTCGTGCCGCGTCAGGATGTGGCGGATCGGGTAATCCGGCAGTGCATCGTATGTAGAGATAATGGCACCGCCGGGATACCCGAATACCACCTGCACCCCTTCACGCAGCAAACTTTCCCAGATGATTTGTGCTCCGGTGAGCTTTGTCATCTTCCTCTCTCCTTTCCTTTTGCTAAAACTGACTAAATCTGTTCCTACAAAACCATCAAACTTTTTCAGAGCGCGTCCAAGCGCTTATGAAAACATCATTGGTAACCACAGCATTGTGGAAGGGGGAGAAAAATTAGTGAGGTGCCGTCGATGGTGCGGGGGGCGACGCAATAAAAAAAACCGCCCCTGTGTTGGGACGGCCTCTTTTGTGCTATTTGAACTTAATTCCGTTTATCTTCTCTGCAAATAAGCCGTCCCGCGCCTGATGATCTCCCCCGTAAGGAGGAGAATGCTAATAAGGATGCTAATAATGACAACAGACAAGATAAACGCCATTTCTCTTTCGTCTCTCAGAACTATATTTTGCGTAACCCGTTCATTGGGACTCTTTATAACAGAACATCTTCATAGTGTCAAATGTGTGCCCGCACGATTCAGCGATTCAAAAATTTCATCCGGCGTGTAGCAGGGTTTGAGAATCGAGTGGTTGGAACTCGTGTCTACACTTGCTATCCATCCTATAGCGGCCCCTAAAAGTCTGCTTTAGTGCCCCTGGCAGCCTGTGGCGGCGACTTTGAGTCGCACTTAGTGGCTGTCTAAAAATAACTTCCCGTTTGTGTCATTGCGAGGCTGATAGGCCGAAGCAATCCCCAAGTTTGCAAGTCGGAGATTGCTTCGGGGCTGCGCCCGCTCGCAATGACAGTTGGGGGAATTTATTCTTGGACAATTACTTAGAGCGAGAACGCTTACTTTTTATCAGCCTATGCCAATGCGATTATAGGCATAAACTCGAGATCGAGATATTGGGATGGGTACATTTTGGATTGCTGGCCCTGTGTAGTAATTCGTCCTCAAATCTCATCTTACTGTTGAGAACGCAAATTACTCAGAGAGAATAATGCGTTTGCAAGGGGTTTTGCCTTTGAATTTCTTCCTTTTTCTCATCGATACTGGCAGCAGTTTAGTGTCTTTTTTCAGGGTACTCAGGTATAATTGTAAAGGGTTCTCTCGCCGCGCAACTGTCCGCCGCATCCTGTCGGCAAATAGTTCTGACATATCGTCGGCGGTCCGAGTTCAGGCCAGTTTGATGCTATGCACTAGTGTGAACCAGGCCCGAGAACAGAAATTATTCGTCTTGCCGGCGCGACCGGCTCGCCTAAGCAGCGACTAATGACCTATTTAATTTGTTTTACCGTCTTAGCCGGGGGAACGCATTTCGGAAGGGTTGGCGGGGGACCGTAGGGGTTCCCCTGCCGGGAGCTCAAGGGCAGCGCCCTCAAAGAAGAAAAAGGCGGCGAGATTATCTTTGATTAGAAGTTCAACTTCTTCAAGAAGTTGAACTTCTAAAATAGCAAAATCGCCCTACGGCAATTGGCATGCAACCTGCGCAGGCAGGTTTCGCAGTTGTAGCAGCGATTTCTAATCGCCGGACCATTGTCTTTTTATCTGCGTGTGCAGCCTGCGTTTATCTGCGTCCCATTTTTATTTTCAAGGGAGTTATCATGAGCCTACGGCACACCACAGCGGATGAAAATTAAGATCAGCGTGCATCAGCGTTAATCTGCGTTCTATTTTCAGAGGAGAAGCACATGAAGGAGAAAATCTTACGTTGGATCATATTTGTTCTGGCGGCGCTCATCTTTGTTGTGAGTCTATACGCCTACCCCCGACTACCGGCCCAGATCGCATCGCACTGGAACGCCCAGGGAGAGGTCAACGGCACAATGTCTCGTTTTTGGGGCGTTTTCTTACTACCTATCGTTACAGTTGGCATCTTAGGCCTACTGTGGCTGATTCCATACATCGATCCACTGCGAGAGAATATTGCTAAATTTCGGACCATGTACGATGGGTTCATCGTCGTGTTTTTGCTCTACATGTTAGTGATCCAGGGGCAAATTATACTCTGGAGTTTGGGCACGAGAATTTCACCTAATGTGACTTTGCCAGTCATCTTGGGCGTTCTGTTCGTTTATATTGGCTTCTTGTTAGAGAAAACGAGGCAAAACTGGTTTATTGGCATTCGCACGCCGTGGACGTTGAGCAGCCAAACGGTTTGGGATAAAACGCATCGGGTTGCTGCAAAATGGTTCAAAGTAGCCGGACTTATCGCTATGTTGGGCGTGTTCTGGTCCCGTTATGCTATCTGGTTCATGATAGTCCCAATTGTAGCGGTGGCACTATATGCCGTCATCTATTCATACATCGCTTATCACAAACTGGAAACAGAGCATCGCTAAAAGAATGCTGATTTAGCAACGCTATTGCCGCAGTGTTTTACCCCGGCGAGTGACGTGCTAAATCAGCCAATGAGCTAAATAGTTACACCCATCCTATTTACATCCTGCTTGCTCCCGGCAAGCAAAGTCCCGGTAATCGATCTCTGGAAATGGATTGTCGGCTTCCTGTACTTCGGCCAAGAAATGGCGATCATCATCATTGAATGTACCTCGGCTGACAGTTTGGTATAGCCGCTCAAAGCGCGCTAAATGTCCCTTGAAACGCGCCTCGGCGTAAGATTTCGCTTGACCGGTGGTAATCAAGAATGGCCAATCACTGGATTCCAAGAGGACTAACTCGCGGGCCAGTTGCTGCAAAAAGGAAAGCAATTTCCCTTCTGCCTGAGGATACTGCTCAACTATATTTTCCATTTTCTGCTCAGCATCGTGTACCAATGGCCACATCCATTCGGTTTCCGGGTTAAGCCAAGTCCAGTGACCGCCACCATTACCCCAAGAACTTTCAGGAACATCCATGCTCTCGGTGGGTGGGTGAGCCGTGATATAACGATCTACGTTGGATAATTCGACCAGATCATCCTGACTCAGCCGGCGTAATACTTCTTTTAGCCAGGCTATGCCTTCGAACCACCAGTGGCCGTATAATTCTGTATCATAAGCGCTGACGATGATGCCATAGTCGCCGTCGGAACTATTGTAATAAGCCTGTAGTCGTCGACGAACCAGGTTGACAAAATGGTCGGCGTGTTTTTGCACTTGCTGGAAAGCAACATACGGATCGTAGAGAGATTTGGCACCTAAATCCACCTTTGTGCCGCTGACCCGCCAATATTGTATGCCGCTATTGGCGTCTTTGCGGTGGAATTCCCGATATAGGAAATCGCCGGGGTAACCATAACTGGCAGACCAAACTTGCATGCCAGTACCTTCGTCCCGGCCTAAAATCGCCACATTGGAATTACGAACGTAATAAGGGCGGAACGTTGTTCCTTTTTTGCGATGGCGTTCTTCTTCGCTGTACGGAACTACTTTCCGCTTCGGAATGGCACCGTAAGGACCAATGGCGTCGCCTGCTGCTTTCCCCACGAGGCTACCGCCGGTAATGACAAAGCTATCGGTGAAGAAATAGCGGATGCCGGCCTGCTGCAGAAATTCTTCCACGCCCGGCTTGTAGTATTCGACACCGTCGACCGATGTCATGAACGGCGGACGATAGCCACATTCTGGAAGCCAGATTCCTGCTGCTTCGTGCTCCATGTGGCGCCTCGTGCTTTCATAACCGGTTTTCAACTGCCCATAGACGGTGCTGTCGCGATCGACGAGCGGCGTGTAAGCGTGAGTAGCCATGGACGTGAGTACGTCCAATACGCCTTGCCGGCGCAAATCTGCGAACGCGGCGACCAAATCCCGGCTATATGTATTGCGGAAATGATCCAATACCCCTTGGTACCAATCCTTGTACCATTTCGCCAGATAGAGCAAGTGATCCCGTTCTTTTTGGGCCACTTGGGCAGCCTCCAAATCTACTGGGATGGGAGGGGGTGGCAGCAACGCTTTTTCCGTCTCGTTGAGTGAGGCCTGAAATGCTTTGGCAGTCTGTGCCGATGCGTTCTGTTCCTGCTTTTTACCGCGCTTAGCAACTGTTTTCTTTTTGGTGGAGCGTTTTTCGGCAGCAATACTTCCGGCTGCGCTTCTATCCACCTCGCTCTTCTCGGCCTGAACTTTTTTCTCCAGCAGGGCTTGCACAGCTTTATCGTATTTCACTTGTGCCTGATCGTGGGCTGCTTGCCATTCCGCTAATATGGGCCGGCTGAAACGCGTAATATCGCTCTCGATCAGGGCCAATCGTTCTTCCACGTAGATCTCAAAATGATCCCAAATGTCCTGTGAACGCAGTTGCTCCAACAAAATAGGCGTCAAGCCTAAAGTCAAACGAGGCTTGTAGCCCTCCGCCACCAGATCGTAAAGTGCATCTAATAGCGGAATGTAAGTTTCAGCCATGGCCTCTAAAAGCATTTCCTCGCCATGTGGCCAACGGCCGGCCCGACGTACATAGGGTAAATGGCTGTGTAAAACGAATGAGAACGCTCCAATTTTTTTTGGCATTTAAGAATTCCTTTCTGTAGGAGTAAACGCAACTATTTCATTACCAGCCATACGAGAGTCGTAAAGCTAATCGAGTCGGTAAACCAGCTTGCAGCATCTTGCGTTGTGTGATCTCTATCGGATAACGCACTCGGTGAAATGTCCACGTGTTCGCTTCATCATCCCAAATAGCGAAACTGGCACGAGGATCACCGTCGCGCGGCTGACCGATGCTACCCGGGTTGATTAACGCCCGGCCGGCCGGCAGCGGGAACGGTTTTTCCTGCGGGAAGGCAAAACGGCTCGTGCGCCCATCACTTTCTCGCCGAATGAAAAGCGCTGGCACGTGAGTGTGTCCGTGCAAGCAAATTGCAGTATCAAAGTGCTGCCATTGCGCAGCAGCGATGTGCGCATTGGCAATATATTCCCATATTTCATGGGTAGGACTACCATGTAGTAAAGTAAAATGGCCTAACTTTTGTCGTACTGGCAATGCAGCCAGAAAGTCGTGGTGGATAGGCATAAGCTGCTCCCTAGTCCATAGGACAGCACTCCGAGCATCGCTGTTGAAATCGGCCACATCTAATTGACCGATGACCGCCCAATCGTGGTTGCCTGGCACAACTAATTCAGCTTTTTGCTGTACCAGTGCCACGCACGCATTAGGGTCCGGCCCGTAGCCAACAATATCACCCAGGCACCAAATTCGATCTACGCCGCTCTCTTCAACGACGTCCAGAACACTTTCTAATGCTTCCAGATTAGCGTGGATATCAGAACAAACTAACGTTTTCAAGTTTCAGAATACCCTTATGCGGAGATCAAGACGATTTTTAGAAGGCACTTTCTTCTTCCCGATCGACTTCGGACGGCAATTCCTGCCAGGAAGTCAAGGCCCATCCCTCTGCTAAAAACCAGATTTCTCTATTTTCGCTTTGTGGCTCTTTTTCTTGAAAAAACAGGCAAAGATAATGGTCATGATCCGATATTTCGCTCAAGACGAGTTGCCGGTCTATAAGGTTATCAATTTGTTGGCCAATGGCGTCTAACCCTATCATTGGCACTTCATCCTCCTCGTCCGCTAAGAATAATTGGGCTAAAAAGAGAGAAAGTTGGACATGCCGGGGAAAATAAAGATCGAAGTCAACATGCCTTTCTTGCCCGACGGGTTCAAACGTGTCTGGATCAATGTCGCCGGCAATGGATTGTCCCCACAGGCTCGCCGCTAATAACGCTGTGCCGACGAGCGGCTGCAGGTGTTCTAACTGGGTTGGCGTAGCGCCAATTTGGATCGTATCCATGAAAAGCGGTGAATGCTTTTGCTTACGCACGTTTTCCCTTCCACGCCATAACAGCGTAGTAATTACTGGATAGAATAGGAACTTGGCTGACCATGATCAAGCGATCTGAATCGGCACAGCTTGGTTCGCTTCCGGGATATCTTCGAATAAAGCGTGAAATTCTGCTGCCTCGACCGTCTCTTTTTCCAATAGCAATTGGGCTAATTCATCCAATTTGTTGTGATATTGCATGATGATATTGTGTGCTCTCGTTTGCGCGGCTTTGATAAGTCGTTCAACTTCCTCGTCAATTTTTTTAGCCGTCATTTCGCTATAATTGCGTTGTTCGTTGATCTCGCGCCCCAAGAAAATTAGCTCTTCACGACGACCAAAGACTAGTGGCCCCAACTTATCGCTCATGCCATAGCGTGTAATCATAGCCCGGGCGATTTTTGTCACTTGTTTGATATCGCTAACAGCACCGTCTGTAATGTCGCCGAAAATTACCAGTTCCGCCTCTTGGCCGCCCAAAGCGACCGCCATCATATCTTTGAATTTAGACCGGCTTACTAAAGTTTCATCCTTCTCGGGCAGATATGAAGTGTACCCGCTGGCCATGCCGCGGGGAATGATGGTCACCTTCTGCACTGGATCGGCATATTTGCAGAATTTAGCCACCAAAGCGTGGCCTGACTCGTGATAAGCGACGATACGACGCTCTTCTGGACTGATGATCCGACTGCGTCGTTCCGGTCCCATGGAAACGCGTTCGATGGCTTCTTTGAGCTCCGCCATGTGAATTTGAGTCTGGCTGCGTCGGGCGGCTAAAATAGCCGCTTCGTTGAGCAAATTCTCTAAGTCTGCGCCCACAAAACCGGGCGTCAGGTGGGCAATGACTTCTAAGTCTACATCCGCTGCCAGCGGCTTTCCATTAGCGTGAATGTCCAATATCTGGCGGCGGCCGCGAATGTCAGGGCGGTCCATCACAACCCGGCGGTCAAAACGGCCCGGCCGCAAAAGCGCCGGGTCGAGAATGTCGGGCCGGTTCGTGGCGGCCATGATGATGACGTTGGTATCTGTATCGAAACCATCCATCTCGACCAGAATCTGGTTCAATGTTTGTTCTCGCTCGTCGTTGGAACCACCTAAACCAGCACCGCGTTGTCGGCCCACCGCGTCAATTTCATCCACAAAAACAATACTGGGGCTGTTCTTCTTCGCCTGGGCGAAGAGATCGCGCACGCGGCTGGCACCAACGCCCACAAACATCTCCACGAATTCAGCGCCAGAAATGCTAAAGAAAGGTACACCTGCTTCGCCGCTAACCGCCTTGGCGATGAGCGTTTTGCCGGTTCCCGGCGGGCCCATCAGCAGTACACCTTTGGGGATGCGTGCGCCCAGCGCTAAGAACTTCTGTGGTTCGCGTAAGAATTCTACCACTTCCTGCAATTCTTGCTTAGCCTCTTCGGCACCGGCTACATCATCAAATGTGACCGTCGGCTTATCGCCGCTCAACATCCGAGCCTTGCTCTTGCCGAAGGACATGGCCTGACTGTTAGCACCCTGCGCTTGGCGCATTAAAAAGATAAAAAGCACGCCTATAAAAAGTAATGGAAGAAAGTTTGTCAGAAAAACCATCCATCCGCCATAGTCGCTCGGCTTGTCCACCAGTACATTCACTTTGCTTAATTGTTGCGGCGTCACGCCGAATTGCGATAACAACGTGGTCAAGCCTACTGTTTTCTCTTTAGTGGCATGATAAGTAATATTTTTGCTGCCTATTAGCCGCACATTGATTTGCTCATTGTGCAGCTCGATGCTTTTTACTTTGTCTTGTTGTATCCAGGTAGCTACCTTTCCGATAGAAACATTCTTATCGGTCGTCGATTTCTGTGGGAACATATTTAGGAGCAAGGCGCCAAACGCCACAATAATCAGCAGGTAAACCCACCCGTTTTTCCCCCAACGTGAATTCATTATACCTCCGCGCCCGGTCGGCTTATCTTTTTAGCCGTCCTGGCTGGTTCTTTTTTGCTAATTTCGATACATGTCTCAACGCACAATAACCAAAATATTACTATCGGTCTTGTGTAACAGTGTGACCTTATTACTTTTTCGTGAAGCCACCCGGCGTGTTCAAAGCCTCAAATCTGCCCTCCACGATCCTCCATGATTAAACTAGACATTATCCACCTTACAATTCAATTCCTCAAAACTATTCTACACGTTTTTGTTAGTTTATACAATTGTAATTGTGATGGTGCAGCGATTCCAGGTGCCTCAATCCAGCAGAAACTTTCTCTGTTTAAGAGGTTCAGCTTCTACGAGAAGTTAAACTGCCAAACGGGAACAGACGCGTACGTCTGGACGGAGATGTATCTGTAAAACAATAGTCTTATTGATACTACAGAGCATCATGTTTCATGTCGAATTTGGAATTGCTGAAGAAAAGATAGTAACGTTGACAACTTTGTCAAGATAAGATAAGCTTTTCGGGAGCCTAAGCAAGTCCTGAAATGGATAAGTAGGTAAATTAGGGGAATTGAAATCTCCATGTTGCAAAATCAGTGGTTGAGGGTCGCTCCTACGTCAGCCAGGTAGCCCTCCAACCGTTTCGAGCTGTCTGTTTTGGCTAATTTGAAAGTCTTTAGCGATAACTTGGCTTTCTCGGAGAAAAGACTAAGCAGCTACTACTGCAAATGAAGACTGGAAATAACAGGAAGCACGTACTACCTGCAATATACCCGGAATCGACAACACATAGCAAATAGCCAACTTGTGTTCTTTGTATAATCTGTTAACAACAAGTACACCGGATTGGCACCAAAATTCGTGTCATTTGTTCTATTCGTGGGTTTTTTCAAGGGAGTTATCATGAGCCTATAGCACACCACAGCGGATGAAAATTAAGATCAGCGTGTATCAGCGTTAATCTGCGTTCTATTTTCAGAGGAGCTATCCCGTAATTTTCGAATACAAAATTATTCGTTTAGGAAGAAACAGGTGTGTTTCTTGGTAGTCGACATGGGCCTATGGCGCACCACAGCAAATGAAAATCTCTTGACAAGATCGGGGATCGCAGGCTTAAGAAGCAATGCTACGGTGATAGGAAATGGTGTTAGTTGATGATGGCTGACAATCTATTTTATTTTCTTTCTTGGGGGCCAGCCTCCAAACCC
>WFQU01000157.1 GCA_015486845.1 Anaerolineae bacterium
GCATACCCCCACACCTACGCATACACCTACAAGGACGCCTACATGCACCCCTACGCCGCAACCGACGCCAACCAACACGCCGACGCTTACGCGCACTGTCACTCCCTATCCAACACCAACTTTTACTGCCACAACGCCCACCGGCCCGCTCCCAGACCTGGTGATCACTGACGTGTGGCGAGAGGGCAACATCATCCACTATCAGGTGATGAACATTGGGGAGGGGACAGCCGCCGCTGGCCATGTGACGGCCCTTCGTGTGGATGGCGTGACGGTGGCAACCAGCGGTGTTGGAATCGATCTTCCCCCTGGCGGGCGGCAGAACGGGCGCTTTGAGTCCGCATGGGAATGCTCAGCGCCGAGCGAAGCTATTGTTGTTGTGGCGGATGTAAGGAATGATGACCCAGAAAGCAATGAGGCCAACAACACTCGCGAGGAAGAGTGGCAATGCGATACCACGCCACCTGCAATTACGAACGGTCCAACAATTCACAGTATCACACAGACATCAGCGGTCGTTTCCTGGCAAACGAATGAAGAAGCTGAGGGGGCGGTCCACTATGGCCCAACAGCTGGTCGTTACGCCTCCGAGCGTCGTACCAATGCCATGGCGACGGAGAACGAACTTACCTTAACCGGTTTGCATCCGGCCACAACATATCACCTGATCATCAATGTTCACGATCCTTCCGGCAACGCCGCGACCAGTGCAGAGGTCATTTTCGAGACGCTGCCGGCCAGCGACAGCATGAACCCCACCATTAACCTCACCATCCCACAACTGTTCACCGGCACGGTTCCCATTGAAGCGACCGTTTCCGATAACACGGGGGTGGAGCGCGTCGAATTTTACCTTGATGACATATTACTGTTCACAGATTATTCGCTGCCGTATAAGATGCTGCTCAACTCGCGTCAGTACGGCAATGGTGCTCACAGACTCACGGCCAAAGCCTTCGATCTTGTGGGTAGATCGAGTGAAGATCGGCGGGCAGTTGGCGTGGGTAATCTGATCGATGCCACCGCGCCGGTAGTGCATATTATCGCCCCTGCTAACAACGCAAACGTGTCCGGCATTGTTACGGTGACCGCGACACTATCCGATGATGGAGGGATCATCAACGCTCGTTTCTACGTAGATGGCGTTTACAGCAGTTTTGACGGTTGGCCTTCCACCGGGGCGCCTAAGAATGTCACCGTGACCTTCAAATGGGACACCCGCAAACTCCAGACCAACAGGCGTTATCGCTTGGCGGTGCAAGCTTACGATACTACTTTTAAGACGACTTTATCCTATGTGGACGTAACGGTGCAAAAACAAGCGCCTTTGCCGAAACCGCCGGATCTCATCGTCACCAAGCACCATGTCATTCGCTTCCAAAACAAATTTACCATCGAGTTGACGGTGAAGAATACGGGCGATCTTGCTGCGAGCAATATCCGTATTTTGGATGGCCTGCGTGGTTTCCAGCCGATTGCCAGCAGTAATGTTGCGTACGATATCCTGACCAACTGGGACCCGAAAGGCGCCTGGAGCTACGCCGACATCCGGCCGAAATTTAGCATCCCTGCCGGCGAGGAGCGCATTTACACTTATTCCGCTGTCCCTGTTATGCTCTATCCCAACCCGCCGACGCCGACCGTCGGAGGTTTTATTGACTTCTACTGGGATTCATCCACGCACAAAGGTTACCACAGTTTTCGGCAATTGCCGGTCGCCAAGAGTGCTTCGAACAATACAATCCCCCAGGCACATGCGAAGGCGTTAGCATCTGCCGACTACCTGATCGTGACCAATCCCTATATGCTTTTCGTCGCTTTCTGCCCTAACTATTACCAGGTTGTCACCAGCAAGGCGAAGAGTGATGTCAATACGCTTCTTGCGACTATGGCCAAGCTGGCGTGGTATAAGCACGGCGTCCTTGGCTACATGAATTACTCACAAGGTGCTAATGCCGGAGTGCTGCACAAATTAGTTACGCCGGGAAATAGCTGGGCTAAAAAACTGAGCCCGAGTTTTTCCCAGGCGACCAAGGGCTACATGCTGATCGTTGGAGAGACAAACATTGTCAACGCATACGGTTGGTCCGGATGGGGAATGAAATGGTCAAACAGCCCGGATACGGATAGGATTGACAACAGCGATCTGCCGATAGCAAGCACCGCTGGCGATATGAGTCCCGAACTGATCCTCGGCCGCATTATCGGCAACACGCCGGCGCAACTTACTGTTCCCATTCGCACGAGTATTCAGGTGTTTAGCGGTGTGCCGGGGCATAGCTACGGTCATTCCCATGCTCTATCGGTCAGCGGTACTGGTTGCTGTGTCAGCGACATGGTTTCCGGAGCGAAAAAGACGGCGAGTACCCTCACGAGCAAAGGCTATTTGACGGCCATTCTGCACTGGAAGAATATCACCACGACACAGCGGGTAAAGGCCTTTGCCAACCTGACACCGGGCCGCGACATCATTTACATCACCGCCCACGGCAATCCGAATTCAGTTGGGGCGTTAAACTATCAGGATATGGGAAGCGTTAGCTTCGGCAACACCCATCCCTTCGTTCTCGCCGCCTCCTGTCTGACGGGGGACTATATCCACGGCAAATTGGCTGAAACCTTCTTGGCGCGGGGAGCGGGCGTCTATATCGGCTCGACTCAGGTTTCTCCTGTATCGGTCAACAAGAACTGCGGCCACGATCTGTATAATGGTGCTATCACCACTGAGCCCGCGGGCAAGCGCTTCACCAATCTGGAACGGAGTTACTGGAGCGGTGACCACACGCATCGTTTTTGGGTTGCTGAATACAATTATTATGGTGACCCGAAATATGGCCAGACCGGCAGCACGTTGCCATTGGTAACCCACAAACTGTCGTCGTCGCCTCCATTTTCTCTAACTGTCGATATTCCTGACTACACAGTGACGTCGGTTGGTGATTTCGATCACGTCGAGATTCCCGGCGGTAGCGTGTGGATGGAACCCGGCGATTATGAGATACCTTACTATATTGTCAAGGTGAATATTCCTAGCGGGAAGCCGGTACAGAGCGTAAACCTGGCCGGAAAATCGGGCATGATAACAAATACGGATCTGCATTTGCCGGTTGCTAAGGCATATATCACTGCTGCTCCCAATGACCGGCGGCGGACTGCGAAAAGTGGCAACATTCCCTTCGCCGGGAAAGAATTCACCTGGCGCGTGGTGAATAACGCGGATGGCAGTACAATCCTCATGATCACCATTTATCCCTTCATCTACAATCCACTCACGACGAATGTGACCTACTATCAGAATTACCGGTTCGACATAGCCTATGCTGACTCGCCGGTCGCCATAACCCGGCTGCAAACGGATCGCGATAGTTATCCACTGGGAGCCGGTGTGCAAGTGAACATCGACGCTATCAACAGCGGAGCGGCGCAAAGTGTCACCGTTAGTGCATCGATAAAGCGGTCGAGCACTGACGAGGTCGTGGGCGGCTTATTCCTGCGAACGTTGAAACAGATGGCGGGGCCGGTGTCATTCGCTCCTACATGGAACAGTGAAGGCTTTGAACCGGGTGATTATGAGATTGAAGTCGTGTTGAAAGACACGACAGGAACAATATTGGCCCGGAGGATGGAAACATTCCACCTGGGTCTTGCCGCCGGAGAAGTAACGAACTTCACTGTTGAGCCGAGACAATTCAATAACGGCGATCCGATCAATATCTCATGCTCTTTCCGCAATACAGGCGATGTGCCTGCTACCGGTAAAGTGGTCGTCGACGTTTTCGACCGCGAGGGGAGCGTCGTTGCGCAGTATAGCCACGACTTTACTGACCTGGCGTCGCAGCAGCGGACATCATTTGCCGATGTGTGGCAGACGACAGGCGTCTCGGCCGGGCGCTATTATGTCTCCGCTACGGCATTCTTCAACGGCCTGAGTGTTCATTCGTCGACCGCCGCGGTGAGTTCAGAAAGGAGGAACTACTTGCCACTTATTTCGAAGTAGTACCGGTGAGTCTGTTGGCGCCGAATAGGTTTACTGCTACTCAGCTGATATGTGCTCATTACTCTTACTATACCGTTTCGGCAATGCCGATGTCATTGTTAAGATAGACAATGACATCGGTGAAAATCACTCTTTCCGCCTCCAGAACTCGGGAAGCAGCAACCGTTGCCCTGCAGCGTGGGGGCAAGGAAGTGGTGACCAACGCACTCGTTTCCGCCTTTGTGGTTAAGTCAGTAGTGGCTCGGGCATGATCGGAATTCTCACCCGTCGCTTCGCACACGCTGCAGAGCTACCTGGAGCGTGTCCTGAGATAACTCAAAGGACCCCACAGTGCCCAACTTTTGGAACGGCGAATTGCGAGACAGCACTGGAGGTGATATGTATGTGATATCTTACGGCACACGTTCACGTTTTGTGACAAACGTTAGTTTAGTCAAATTCAAATCACAAGGAGAGAAAGATGTTCACCAAGAAAGGTTTGCTCGTTGTTCTGGTCGCCAGCGCCGTGATGCTGGCAGTGGGAATCGGGCCACAGGTAGCAGATAGCGCTCAGGCGCTGTCCCAGGTCAAGGAGCCTAACCCACCTGGTGTGACTGTCCCTTATGCCGGTCGCCTGGACGGTGAGGCCGGTCAACCAGTGGCTGGTGGGGCCTACGACTTTTCCTTCGTACTGTACGACGTTAAAACCGGCGGCGAACCACTATGGTCGGAAGTGCAGGAGGGTGTGGCGGTACAAAAAGGAGCTTTCAATGCTCTGCTGGGTGGTGCGAACGGCATCCCAATGGAAGTGTTAGCGGGCGGCGAACGCTGGCTGGCGGTGGGCGTGCGCGGGCTGGGGGAAGCCGATTTCACCGCTTTGACCCCGCGTCAGCGGCTAGTTGCCTCTTCGCCTGCCGCCTCGGCCAGCCCGTCCGCCGGATCAGCCTGCCCCCACGACCACTTCAATGAGGATTGGGTTGGTAGCGCTGCCAATTATGGACTCAGGATCGAGAACACCAGCACTGGCGATGGCATTCGCGGCTACGCGAATTCCCCGAGTGATGACTATGCCGGGCTTTATGGATACAACTACTCCACCGGACCCGGTGTGTTGGGAAGAAGCGGCAGCGGCATCGGAGTGTACGGTGAGGCCTCCGTGGCCGACAAGAGCGGCGTGTACGGCGTCAACGACAACGCCAGCGGCTATGGTGTGTATGGGACAAGCGCCGGAGGCTATGGCGTGTACGGCGAAGCCTCCGCAGCCAACAAGGGCGGCGTGTATGGCGTCAACAACAACGCCAGCGGCGACGGCGTGCATGGGAACAGTACCAACGGCCGCGGCGTGTATGGGAACAGTACCAACGGCTACGGGGTGGTCGGGACCAGTGACAGTGACTATGGCGTGTACGGCGAGGCCTGGGCACAATACAAGAGCGGCGTGTACGGCGTCAACAACCACAACGGCGGCTACGGCATAGAAGGGGAGAGCGCCAGCGGCATCGGGGTGTATGCCACGAGCGGTGGCAACGGACCAAATCACACGGCATTGAGAGCATATAATTCGAATACGAATCATGGGATGGCAGCCTTCTTCTACAACAAAAGCGACTACCACACAACTCACTTTCAAAACGCCGGCAGCGGCGGGGTGCTGTACCTGCAGAACAATGGTGCTGCCGACGGCAGCGGCGGCGGTGACTTTATCACCGCTATCGATGCTGCCGCAACCGACACGCAGTTCCGAGTTACTAGCGCTGGTGCTGGCTATGCGGATGGGGGCTGGAATGGTTCAGCGGATTTCGCTGAATTGATGACTACGGATGGGCCAGCTACCGCCTACGAACCCGGCGACGTGCTGGTCATCAGCGCCGCGTCCAACCGGTCGGTGGCCCTCTCGTCCCAGCCTTATTCCACCCTAGTGATCGGAATCTACTCCGAGAAACCTGGCTTCGTCGGCTCGTCCCACCCGATGGATGCGCAACAGGATGACGAGATACCGGTCGCTGTAGTCGGTATCGTCCTCTGCAAGGTCTCAGCCGAGAATGGCCCCATTAGCCGGGGCGATTTGCTGGTAGCCTCTTCCACACCCGGTCACGCCATGCGCGCCGACCATCCAGAGCCTGGCACTATTTTGGGCAAAGCACTGGAGCCGCTGGACACAGGCACGGGCGTCATCCAGATACTCGTGACGCTCCAGTAGGAGGAAAAAACGATGAAAACAAGAATAACGATCCTCACAGCCATCATCGCCCTCTTGCTCCTGGGCACTGTGGCGCTGGCGCAATCCGGTGGAGGCACCCCGCCCACGTTGTACACCGTTGCGCAAGGAACCGCCGCCGGTGGCAGCTATCACCTGACCAGCCTGGCCTGGCATGTGGAAGGCACAGCCGGCGGCGGAGGCTATCGTCTGCTGTCTCCAGCCAGCCCGGCGCTGCGGGGCAATGGCTGCTGCTGCACCTATCTGCCCTGCCTGCTGCGTAACAGTCATTAACACAACGACAGATGGAACAACAATGCTGGATCGGGGTCAGTTCTCCGTCCGAGGCTGACCCCAACCCACGCGTTACCTTAGAAACGGCTCATCGGCTTTGTTAATATCCAGCCTAATCGTGTCAGCGCTGGGCACTGGCGGCGTAAGAACCGGGCCGGTGGCTCCGGTGCCGAAGGTAGCGGGGCATTGGCCAGAACCACCGTACGTTACACCCAGGGCACGACCGCCACTGGCGGTAGCTGGGGGCATTGGGTCTCGCCCGTCTGCCTTCGCAGACAGGGCGCAAGGCGGGCGAAGATGTCCCCGTTATGTCAATTTTCCCCATCATGGGGCCAGTAGTTTTCGGCCAAGATAGGCCATCAGGGGTGGTGACGATGGCGAAACCCCAGGCGCAAAAAAAGTGACGATAGTCGATTACTGTAGTTTCGCCAAAATGATATTGAAATAGCAGGAGCACTGGTCCTTCTGGTAAAATTAAGTCAGTTAAAAAAACAAAACCACCAGGAGGTACCAATGCTCAGAGTAATTATACAACATTCTGCCGAACTTGTTGCATTCATCCAGGCGCTTGATCTTGCACTTTACAAACCACAAAAGCGACATCTGCTTCATATCATGGATGCTTTGCTGATGCACAGCAATCGGAAGACGTTGAGTGCCCTTTACCGATTGTTGGCAGGCGTACCCGGCCCCAAAGCTGCTGCAGATTTCTTTCGTGAAAGTCCCTGGCAGGTGGAAGCCATCAGCAAGCCACGCCAGCAATTCATGCTACAAAAGCTGTTAGCGTTTGCGCA
>WFQU01000158.1 GCA_015486845.1 Anaerolineae bacterium
CAAGGTTGCGTCCACTGCCAAGAGGCTGCTCAACACCAGCCCCCTTTCAGGGGGCTTCTTGGCGACGTAGCACGGGGATTTGACCCCCGTGCGCTCGGGCGGAGAACGCTGTCGATTAGAAGTTCAACTTCTGCGAGAAGTTGAACTTCTTAAAGAGGGCCTGATTTTTTAGACGCTCTGCGCCTTTGCGCCGCCGCGTCAACTGATTTTCAGAGGAGATAACCATGAATTTCATCGAGAAACTCACAGCCGCCAGCCGGCGCAACCGTTCCCTACTCTGCGTTGGCTTAGACCCGCGGCCAGAATTGCTACCGGCACGTTATCGCGCTGCTGCTGATCCGTTGTTAGCCTGGAACTTAGACATTATTGCCCAAACTGCTGAATTTGCTGCCGCCTACAAGCCGAACATTGCTTTTTACGAAACGCTGGGCCGGCGTGGTTACGATCTGTTAGAGGCAACTTTGCGCGCCATACCGCCGGCCACGCCGGTCATCATGGACGCCAAGCGGGGAGATATCGGCAGCACTGCCGCGGCCTATGCGACCGCGATCTTCGACCACTGGGGTGCGGATGCGGTAACCCTCAGCCCCTATTTGGGGCCAGATAGCATTGAGCCTTTTGCGGCTTATGCTGACCGGTATCTCTTTTTGCTGGCGCATACTTCCAACCCCGGTGCAGCCGCGCTGCAAGAACTGCCCTCGCCGGCGCGACCGCTCTATTTGCGTTTAGCCGCTTCGTTCACCGATTGGTCGGCGCATAACAACATCGGTTTAGTGGTCGGGGCAACCTTTCCCCAAGCTATCGCCCAGGTACGAGCCGCCGCACCGGATGCCTGGTTCCTTATTCCCGGCGTGGGCGCCCAGGGAGGCGATTTGGAAGCCGCAGTGCGGGCCGGGTTGCGCACCGACCGTTCCGGTGTGCTCATCAACGTCAGCCGGGGTATCAGCTTAGCGGCAGAGATGGCCGAGATCGCCAATACTTTGTGCCGGCGCATCAATGCATCTGTAGCCGCCGGCCCTTTAGCGCTGCCAGATCCTGCCCGGATGCTCGTTGAGACTCTCATTAAACTGGATGCTATCCGGTTCGGCGATTTCCTGTTAGCCTCCGGCCAGCGCTCGCCCATCTATATCGATTTGCGCCGTGTTATCGGCAGCCCGGCCGCTATGCGCGATCTGGCAGCCATCTACGCCGGGCTGCTGGCGCCATTGACCTCCGACCGGATTGCCGCCGTGCCGTACGGCGCATTGCCCATCGCTGCCGTGGTCAGCCAGGCCACCGGGCTGCCGTTGATCTATCCGCGCAAACAGGCGAAAGAGCACGGTCTACGCCGGCCGGTGGAGGGCATTTATAACGAGGGAGAAAATATCGTTCTAGTGGAAGACCTGGTTACCAGCGGAGGTAGCGTTCTGGACGCGGCGAAAACACTGCGCTCGGCAGGGCTGATCGTCACGGATGCGGTCGTTTTCCTGGATCGGCTAAGCGGCGCCGGAGAAAAATTAGCCAACGAGGGCATCCGGTTGCACGCCGCCGTCGACATGAATGGACTACAGGAAACACTCTTGGCGCTGGGAAAAATCAGTGCGGCCCAACGCGACGCGCTGCAGAGAGGGCGCCGATGAGTTTGCCGACGACCTGTTGTGACGTTCTTTTCCCTAACCCCATCGTCCTGGCCTCCGGCATCCTCGGCACAGAAGCAGGGCTGCTAACCCGGGTCGCTCGTGCCGGCGCCGGCGGTGTGACCAGCAAGTCGGCCAGCGTACGGCCGCGTATGGGACATCCCAACCCGACAGTGCTGGACTGGGGCTACGGGCTGATCAACGCGGTGGGATTAGCCAACCCTGGCCTTGCCGCCGAAGTAGCTATTCTGCAGGAAGCTAAAACGATGCTGAAACCGTTGAACGTGCCCCTCATCGCCAGCATTTTCGCCGAAACAATCGACGAATTCGGCCGGGCAGCGGCTATCGTCAGCCGGGCACAACCGGATCTCATTGAAGTGAATATCTCCTGCCCCAACGTGGGGCACGAATTAGGACACCCCTTTGCTCTCGACCCGGAAAACGCCGCCGCGGTAACTAAAGCAGTGCGGAACAACAGTGATCTTCCCATCATCGTCAAGCTTTCCCCCAATGTCACGGACATCGTGGAAATCGGCTTGGCGGCGGAAGCGGCCGGCGCCGATGCTATTGCCGCCATCAACAGCGTGGCCGGCATGGTCATTGACATCCACGCGGCTCGGCCCATCTTAGCCAATCGCGAAGGTGGACTCTCTGGGCCAGCCATCAAGCCCATTGCGCTGCGCGCCGTTTACAATTTGTACGAAGCGGTACAGATTCCTATCGTTGGCATCGGCGGGGTGAGCAGCGGCCGGGACGCATTAGAAATGATCATGGCGGGCGCGACATTGGTGGGTGTGGGTTCGGCCGTGCGCCAGCGCGGCGTCAGTGCGTTAGGAGAAATCGCCACCGAGTTGGCCCATTTGCTGGACGATTTAGGCTACGATTCTCCAGTCTCGGCCAAAGGAGTTGCCCATGTTGCCCGCTAACCGGCATAGCTTTTCTTTGCCACAGCCCGCTCACATTGTACGGATTGTCCGAGAGAATTACCGCACGGTGACCTTCACTTTCGATTTGAGCTGGCCGGATGCCGGGCCAGGACAGTTTCTCATGGCCTGGCTGCCCGGGCTTGACGAAAAACCGTTCAGCCTGCTACACAACGACCCATTGCAGATCAGCGTTGCCGCGGTGGGGCGATTCTCACGGCAGATTCAGCAGCTGCATTCTGGCGAGCAGGTCTGGCTACGCGGGCCTTTGGGACACGGCTTTCAATCGCAGC
Source organism: Anaerolineae bacterium (assembly GCA_015486845.1). GTDB lineage: Bacteria > Chloroflexota > Anaerolineae > JAADDB01 > JAADDB01 > WFQU01. The sequence continues at coordinate 2,833 of WFQU01000158.1, forward strand.
CGGGGCCAATGATCGGCATTGCCGGCGGTTACGGCGTCTCGCCCATCCATTTTCTGGCCACCTGGCTACGTAACAGGCGTGAGCGTCATGTTATCATCGGCGCCCGCACCGCCCGTGATTTGCTGTTTGCCGAGAGATTTCGCGCCGCCGGAGTGCAGGTTCATTTGTGCACCGATGACGGCAGCGCGGGAGAGATGGGTGTCGTTACCGTGCCGCTGAACCCGCTGCTGGCGGCCATGCCGGACGCGACCATTTACGCGTGTGGCCCGACGCCCATGCTGGAAGCGCTGGCCGCAATTTGCCGGGAACAACACCGTGGCTGCCAGCTCAGTTGGGAGCGTTACATGCGTTGCGGTTTCGGTGTTTGCGGTAGTTGCGCTCGCCGGGAAGATGGCTGGCTGGCCTGCCAGGACGGGCCGGTGGAAATCATCCCCGGCTAACTCGGCCGATTATCGGGGAAGGATTGAGTTAGCCAGTGTACAAGGCCTTCTTCGTTTGATACGTACATCTGGAAATACCGCACAATGACGGCAATACAAATACAACGATGTGAAAGGGAAAAACAATGAAGGAAGAGAAAACGAAAATTATGACGGCTGAGGATTTGTTGCAATTGAAATATGCCAACGATCCACAATTGTCGCCGGACGGAAAACAGGTCATCTTTGTTTTAGCCGATACGAACGTGGAGAAGCAAGAGGTTCGTTCTCACCTTTGGCTGTTGGAGGTTGCGACGGGCGCGGCGCGCCAATTTACGTTTGGTGCGGGCAAAGAGAGCAATCCCCGCTGGTCGCCCGATGGCAGCCAGGTCGCTTTCGTTTCCACCCGGGAGGACGATAAACCTGCTATTTTTCTCATTCCCACCAGTGGTGGTGAGGCGAAACGGTTATCTGATCAACGCATCGCCGAGCCCGGCGAACTGGATTGGTCGCCTGATGGCCGCACTTTAACTTTCAGTGCCAAGCCAGGAAAAGAGAAAACCAACGCTAAAGGCAAAAACGGCGACGAGAAAGAGGAAAAGCCATATCGCGAAGTGACCCGGTTAATCTGGAAAATGGACGGCCAGGGTTGGTGGGATGGCAAATGGCGGCATATCTGGACGCTGGATTTAGACGGCCAACTCAAGCAAATCACGTCTGGCGCCTTTGATCATCAATCTCCTCGTTATGCGCCGGACGGGACGCAAATTCTCTTCATCGCCAATCGCACACCCGCAGCGGATAAGGAACCATTCAGCAATTTGTGGATAGTGGATGCTAAAGGTGGCCAGCCGCAGCTACTGACGCATGATCAATGTGCCATTGCCGCGGCGATTTGGTCTCCGAATGGTACCAATATCGCTTACGTCGGCCAGGAAATTGAGCGCGGGCTTAACAGTAATTTCGAAATCCGGTTATTGGATGTGGCCAGCAAAAGCGATATCTCACTCACCCGATCGTTCGACCACAGCATTGGCGATTATGTGCTGACGGACGCTCGCGGCCATAGCGAGACAGCCTGGCCGTTCTGGCCGGCGGACAGCAAAATAGTTTACTTCTTGGCTGCAGATCACGGCTACACCAATGTCTACACGGTTGACGTAACAACGTCGTCAATACAGCCACTGATTCAACAGCACCACATTTTCGCTCTGCACATGAACCAGGCCGGAGAGATGCTTGTTGGCATTGACACGCCAATTTCGCCAGGCGATTTGTTCACCGCCGGGCGGGATGGCACGCTGCATCAACTTACTCATTGCAACGATACTTTCTTGGCAGAGAAAACGCTCACCGAGCCGGAACGCTTCCGGGTGCAGGGAGAAAATGGTGACGAAATCGAAGCATGGTTGCTCAAACCGCCCGGGTTTAAGCCGCAGAAGAAGTACCCTCTCATTGTGGAAATCCACGGCGGGCCCCACGCTGCTTACGGCTACGGCTGGTTCCACGAGTTCCACTATTTAGCAGGTGCGGGTTACCTGGTACTCTTCACGAATCCGCACGGTAGCCAAGGCTACGGCGAAGCATTCAACGACAGCATCCGTTACAATTGGGGCGAGCCTGTGCAGCACGACATCGAAATAGCGTTGGACGATGTCATTAGCCAGGGATTTGTGGACTCGGCACGGCTTGGCGTCACTGGCGGCTCTTACGGTGGCTATATGACCAACTGGATTGTCGGCCACAGCGACCGCTTTACTGCTGCAGTGGCGCAGCGCAGTTGTTCCAATTACATTAACTTGTATGGCAATGACGATGTGGGACACTTTTTCGGCATGGAGGATGCGCCGGGGACGCCTTGGGAAAAGCCGGATTGGTATATTAAAAGTTCACCGCTGTTCTACGCACCGAACATTCACACACCGCTCTTGTTGGTGCACAGCGAAGATGATTTGCGCTGCACGTTGGATCAAGCCGAACAGCTTTACCGGGCGCTGCGCATGTTGGATAGGGAGGTCGGCCTGGTAATTTTCAAAGAATCCAGCCATGGACTTTCCCGTACCGGCAAACCAAAACCGCGGCTGGAGCGGTTGCGCCGTATTTTAAATTGGTTCCAGCAATACATGCCAGCCGGATGAACCGGTAAGCGCAACCAATAACGACTCGCGGGGTGCCTGGCAGGCAATTAGTTGTATTTAACAGCCCATAGCTTACCAGGCGCCGGCTTTCTCACAGGTCTGTCATTGAACAAGCCTATCATCCAGTTCAATTAACTGGCCGGTGGTGATGTAGATTACGCGCTCACAGATATTAGTCACTCGGTCGGCTGTCCGTTCCAAATTGTGGGCCACCCAAAGTAAATAATTAGCCTGGCTGATGTGGTGGGGGTTCTCCATGATCAAAACAAGTAGCTCCCTGTAAACCTGATCATAGAGTGCATCCACCTCGTCATCTTCCAAGGGAATAGCATAGGCAGTTTCCGTATCCTCGTTAACGAACGCCTGGATTGCTCTTTGCAACATATTCGTCGCTTTTTGAGCCATGGCCGGAATGTCAACCAATGGCTTGATAAAAGGTTCATCGCCGATCATCAAGTTAATCTTGGCGATTCCTTTGGCATAATCCCCCATGCGTTCCAATTCGGAAGCCAAGTCAATAACTGAGGCCAAGAAACGCAAATCATGCGCCATCGGCTGCTGGGTAGCAATTAGCACCAATGTCTGATTTTCAATAGCCAACCGCTTCGCATTGATCGCTTTATCAGCCTCGATAAGTCGACGCGCGGTGTCTTTGTCCCGCTGTTTGAGGCTACTAACCGATTCAAGCAAGGCATTTTCTACCATGCTTTCCAGTATAAGGACATCATCGCGCAATTGGCGCAATTTTTGGTCAAATGTCTCACGTACCATAAAGTGTTATCTCCTCTGAAAATAAAAATGGCACGCAGATCAACGCAGGCTGCGCACGCAAATAAAAAAACAATAGTCAAAAAATGGACTCCGTTATGTCATGGCTGATTAGCGCAAAACTATCCCCAACGCCGACAATGTTCCAGGCAACAACAACATGCGTTTAAAGAAGTTCAACTTCTGCGAGAAGTTGAACTTCCAATCGACAGCGTTCCCCGCCCGAGCGCACGGGGGGCAAATCCCCGTGCTACGTCGCCAAGA
>WFQU01000159.1 GCA_015486845.1 Anaerolineae bacterium
AACTAACCCCATTCCTATCCCCGTAGCTTTACCTCTCAAGCCTGCGATCCCCATTCTTGTCAAGAGATTTCCATCTGCTGTGGTGTGTTGCAGGCTCATGATAACTCCTTTGAAAATAAAATAGGACGCAGATTAACGCTGGCTGCGCACGCAGAAAAAAACAATGGTCAAAAAAAATTAGTGACAGATTCTCCCCTGAAAATAGCTCCCATTGCGCCGGAGTAGAGGCTTTAGCCGGGGGTAACGCTACAAACCTGCCTAAAGGCTCGATGCCAGCCGCATCCTTTTCATTCGCTATCGTGCGCCTGTCTGCGTGCAACGCACCGGCATTCCACAAGCTCGTGTGGATTTCCTTGACGGATGTGCGACGCCTTTTCGGAAAACAAACGAGCCGTGGTTAAGGGCACACCACGGCTCGTTGCGAAAGAAAATAGTGGTAACAAAAGAAAAGCCGTGGGTGTTTATGCACCCACGGCCGATGTTGTCAAGGAAAGATAGTTAAACAACCGGCAAGTGAGCACACTGCGACAAGGTAACAGGAACAAAAAAGGCTGATAGAATTCGATAGCGCATAATTTGCCGATCTCCCTTCATAAGATAAACAAATATAGCACGACTTATGGGAGGATGTCAAATTGCCCCGCACACGTGCGAAACCATCTTCTCAGCGGCGATCCGGCCGGCGGACATAGACGACCTGCCCGGGCGCGGTGAAAGATCTTTCCCATTGCGGGCTGGCCTCTAAAACGGCGCTCAACGGTGTTTGCGGTGATAGGAGTACCGTGTCAATGTCCCATTGCTCCAATACTCGGTCCCAGTCCGGTTGGGCGGTGGCGCAGTGCTGATAATCAATGGCCAGGTGACCGTACACATCGGCTCGGCCGTCGATGAACACTTTTTGACCCGGCCAAAGCCGGTAAATAAGATAGCCGCCCCAACGGTATTGGTTGAACAGCCGCGCTCGGGGGCGATTTTGTTGCAGCCAGGTAGCGGCCTCGGCCGGGTAGATCATACCTTTGCCGTCGGTACGGGGCATGGACACCGATTGCAACCGGCCTCGAGAGGCGAAGTACGGTAACGAGCCGATTGTGATGGTCAACAGCACGGCAAAGGTCAAACAATTGCGCCATGCTTGTCGGCGGGGGATAGCTCTTTGGGCGCTTTCCAAGATAGCTGGCCAGTGCTGATCTATCCATTCGCCCTCCACGGCTGCCCAGGTGATGGCGAAAAGTGGTAGGTAGCGCACGGCGTGTAGCACCGCGACGGTCATGCTACCCAAAAGGAGGAGCGGTAACCACTCTTTTTGTCGCCAGACCAGGCCAGTGGCCAGGGAAAACAAGATTGCAGCCATAAGAAGCCATTGCCTTGTCTGGTGAAAATTCGGCGACTGCCATTCCGCAATGAGGGCGGAGATCGGGTTTTGGTATCCCAAATAGGTGAAAGGATACCAGAGCGCTTTCAAGCCGTGTGGCGTGATCAAAGAAGCCAAAAGTGTGAGTGCGAACACCAGACCGACAGTGCGCAACCGGTGAGGGGTTCGTTTGTCGTGCCAGCCGCGCAAAGCCTCGGCAACAAATAACACGCCCAAAAGGGCTAAGCCGGCGATGTACCCGGCATGGACGTTCACCCAAAGCGCCATGCTAACAGGTAACAGCCACCAATGCACAGTTTGGCCGCGGTAATAGCGCATGATGGCGCTCAGAAACAACGCGTAGAAAAAGATGGTAAAGAGCCGCGGGCGCACCGTCAAGAAAGGTAACGCCATCACGGCCGCCCAGACCAATAGAAATAACCGCCAGGCGGTGCGAAGCTGCATTGCTTTTAGTAGTTTGTCAAGGATCCAAAATGCGCCGGCAAAGAGCGCTCCGAAAAATATTAGACTGCCCCAATATGTGGTTCGGCTTACCAAAAGGTAAATGAACCACTCTGCGAGCCATTCGTGGCTCATCCATGGTTTACCCGCCGCGGTGAAAGAGAACATGTCATGGACAGGCACTTTCCCTGTTTCGAAAATAAGCTGTCCTGTGCGGAAATGCCACCAAAAATCAGGATCGGAAGCAGAAAACAGTGCGCTAATCAGTAATAAAAAGAAGAAGAAACCAATTCCCAGAGACCACATATCGTACCGGCATGGTTGTCCCGGTCGTTCTACTGCTGGTTTGCTATTATCCATTGATGTTTTAGATTCCTGCTCTACCGGTTCTTGGCGACTGCAATGCTAAAACAGTTCGACTACTACTTTTATTGAGTTTATCACGAAGGCGCTATGTGAACAATAGGCTTGTGGAACTACTGTCGCGACTTTAGCCCTTCCTTTGTGTTTTCATTGGTAACGCAATGGAACCCCGCGAGCGTGCATCGCTGTTCTGCAGGAGAATGATTTTGCGAGTGCTGAGAGGGAATGGAGTTTTCTATGATTCGTGTTGTTTGTGATTCAAGTATCAATATTACTTGATGAAGCACGTAAGCTGGAAGCCACCGGCACTGAACCTGAAGAAGTGCACTTAACCCATTTCGATGTGGCAGGTTTGGTTGGCACCTCGAGAGAGAGCGTTTCTCGTGTGTTGAAGCGATTAGAAAAAGAAGGCCTTGTTGGCCTGCAACGTGGCAGGATTTCCATTCTCGATAGACAAAAATTACAAGAAATAGCTCAAGGATAGATCTGGCTTGGGCAGGCTAAAATCCACAAACTCAACGCTGAATCCGAGAAGAAGCCAAAAACTGAAACGCAAAAGAGCTGCGAATGCATGGCTGAACCTGAGCCTTTAGGCGGTTTGGCAGGCCTACCACCGGCTAAGGCTTCGATGCGCGCAGCCTGCGTTCATCTGTGTCCTGCTCTCTCCGAAAAAGAAACTGTTCACATATGTTGGCACAAAGGGCCGTGCAAAAACATGGACTTTGGACAAAACTGTACGAATTCAATAACAGTTTGTCCAAAGCCCAGAGATCAACATTCCACTTTCACTGACGTGGTGAGCGTGCAGCCATAAAATGTTCAGTCACTTGCAGGCTTTTTCGAGATGTTCACTGTCCACTCGAAAATGTTATATCCTCCAAGCAGCGGGAACGTCCCTTTAACCCACGATTTCACGAGCATATCATGTGCATACGGATAGAGAGAAGCGTACGCTGCGACTTCCTTGGACAAAGAGCCTTTGCTCGGAGCCTCGCGATACGTTTTGGCCAGATCGGTCATTGCTTTGACACGAGCTGTCTCAGACGATGACAACAAACTAAGCAGGTCCAGCTGGTTACCTTTGTACATAGCCAGCGCTGTGTCTGGTGTGTTGATGATAGCGCCATGTACATCCTTGATCTGCACCGCATTGACGTGAATCCAGTAGGGGTTTTTGATCATATCCAGTTCAAATCCGTGCACCCACTTGCTGAGCATATAAGGTCCATTCGTTTCGATCAGGCCCGGCGCTGTCCAGTTGTTGCTCCATGCATCAACAGCCCATTGCGGCTGGGGCATGGCGCCTGGTAATCCAACAATAGCCGGAAAATACGGCACAGGCTTCTCTAAAGTGAACTGCACTGTGAACGTGTCGACTGCTTTAACTCCCACATCGTTCAGGGTAAGGCCTTTCTTGCCTTTGTTGACCGCCTTGGCGTTTTTGATGACGTACAAATCTGCCGCATACGGCGATTTCGTCAATGGATCAATAGACCTTTGCACGCCGTATACTACATCTCCAGCCGTCACGGCACGCTCTTTACCGCTGTAATCCTTTACGACCTCCGCCTTCCCGGTCTTAGGATCGAAATGAACCCATTTGACATCTTTGCGCAAGTAGAATGTCCACGTGAGTGCATCTTTAGACACTTCCCATTTCTGAGCCAGGTATGGCGTCACGTTCCCTGATTTCGGATTCAGACGAGTTAACGACATAAAGAGGTTAGTAACCACGTTTACAGATGCCGGATCCGATGCCAGCGAAGGATCTACCCGGGGTTCCCCTTCCCAATCCAGGTTCAAAGTGCCCGGCATGGCGGGAATCGGCACAGCCATTGCCGTTGGGACTTTCGTGGGTACCGGCGTCGGTACGCTTGTTGGCGTTTTCACAACAACCTTTGTGGGTGCTTTAGTCGGTACGCTTGTCGGCAATTTTACAACGACTTTTGTCAGTGCCACTGTCGCAGTGGCTTTTGACTTGCCACACCCGGATAGCACCATAGAGAATACAACCAAGGCCACTAACAGCGTAGCCGTCCAATGTTGGCGTTTCATTATCATCTTCTTCCTCCCAAGCCCATCGCTTGTACGTTGGCTTCTTATGCATCATTGATAGCGCTAACATCACTTATTTAGCGCGTCACAGGGCAAAAGGATACCCTGCTTTGAAGTATCCTTGGCATTGTATTGAAGGAATGCCTCCACCCAGACAATTTGATCTTTCGAAAGAGGCGTGCGGGGCTTCATTGACTTCAATATCCCCGGCCACTGGTTAGCTGTGTGCTCCTTTGGATTGTGTAAAGCATGGCACACAGAGCAAGATTTACGGTACAAAGACGAAGCATTTTTCCAGTAAGCAGTTAGATAAGCCACCAGATCATTTTCCGGCACCCAGGCCCCGACAAGCTTCACCCGGCGCCACTTTTGATCCGTGTTGGGATCCGTAACCGTCTCTAACACCTGCACATTGCTTTGCGCACACGCTTTCAAAAGCGCTACACGAATTCGAATTCCTTCCAGAGCATACACGACGGATGTGGAGCTTTCCGGCTGCCATCCCTCTAATGTTACTTCATACCATCCAGGTTGGTGCTTTACGACCGTTACTTCAGATGCTGCTTCTATGATTCCACAATTCTGCTTCCCTTTTGGGGAAAGGAATATGGGCACCGTTTTATCGGTACACAAATGGCTTCTACTGCCAGCGCTTGCTGTTGTTGGGGTCATTCTTGTCACAGTCGCCGTTGGCAAAGAAGCTGTTGCCGGTGCCGTAACTTTTGGTGCCAAGGTAGCCGTCTGTTTAGAAACAGGTGTGTTAGCCGGCTGAGTCGCGACAGACGTTGGACTGGCCGCTGATGCTAAAGTAGCGGCCTTAGCCGGAGTTGGCGTTTCGGATGTTGTGGCTTCTTTTGCGACAATTTTAGCAGTTGTCAGTCCACTGAACATACTGGAATCTTTATAGACTGATGCAGCCGTCAGAAGAAGCACGCCAATATGGTCCGCTGTAGCGACCTTGGCCCTTAACTATTTGCAGTATCGACACGCCCAGGCTTACTTGCAAGGCCAAACATCTGCCTCGCTGGCAGATTCCATCCGCCAGCATCGCCTGGGGCATTTCCGGACTTTGTTGCGCACAGTTATCGCCGAGGCTCTGCGAACTGGCCAAGTGGATGCGGCTGTGGATAACATCCTGGTCGCTACCGAATGGGCCATCGTCTGAAGTCAGCTGCGCAGCATCGGCGTTTCACGATAGGCATAAGGC
>WFQU01000160.1 GCA_015486845.1 Anaerolineae bacterium
AAAAAAACTTGTTTCATTACGGCGTCACGACCACAGTCCCTTTTAGAAGTTCAACTTCTCGCAGAAGTTGAACTTCTAATCGACAGCGTTCTCCGCCCGAGCGCACGGGGGTCAAATCCCCGTGCTACGTCGCCAAGAAGCCCCCTGAAAGGGGGCTGGTGTTGAGCAGCCTCTTGGCAGTGGACGCAACCTTGACGTAGCCCGCCACGGCACCGGAGTGGAGGCTTTAGCCGGTGTTAACGCTGCCAAGCCGCCTAAAGGCTTGACGCCATTCGCAAATTTTCATCCGCTGTGGTGTGCCGCAGGCTCATGATAACTCCCTTGAAAATAAAATAGGACGCAGATTAACGCTGGCTGCGCACGCAGATAAAAATCAGGCTTTCTTTAAAGAAGTTCAACTTCTCGAAGAAGTTGAACTTCTAATCGAATAGGACGCAAGTCAACGAAGTCTGCTTCGCCGGCGATTAGAAATCGCTGCTACAACTGCGAGACCTGTCTGCGCAGGTAGCAAGCTAATCGCCGTAGGGCGATTTCGCAGATGTAGCCGTGACTTTTGGTCGCTGGGCCCTCAGCCGTCATTAACCCACGCCATGCCTATTTGCTTCGATTGATCGGAGCGATAATGCCGTGGCTCTATCTTCTTGGTAGGGACGAAGGCTAAGCGCAATGCGATGGTTATGACTGTCAATTTGTATAATGCGTGCTTTGACGTGATCTCCCGGATGCACAGTGGTTCGCGAGGAGGCTGTGTGTGCGCCGTGCCTGAGTTCAGAAATGTGGATGAGCCCCTCTACGCCGTTTTCTACTTCGGCAAACGCGCCAAAATCTAAGACATTGGTAATTGTAACGGTAATGTCTTGCCCAACATGATATTTCTGTTCGATTTCTTGCCACGGGTCGGGCAAGAGTTGTTTTAGACTTAACGCGACTCGTTGCCGGCGCGGGTCGACTTCCAGCACTTTGACTTGTAATGTTTGACCGATTTGTACGGCTTCTTCGGGCCTGCTAATACGTGTCCAAGAGAGTTCTGAGATATGGATGAGTCCTTCGATGCCATCTAAGTCGACGAACGCGCCGAAAGAGCGGATGGCGCTCACTGGCCCTTCTACGATGTCGCCGGGGTGTAAGTGTTGCCAAAGTGTGTCTTCTTCCGGCGGACGTACAGCGGCTTTGGCTGAGAGAATTAGTCTTTCCCGATTGGGATCTAACTCTACGATGCGCAAAGACATCTGTTGGCCGATAAACGCTTCTAAAGCTTGTTGGAGCGCGTCGCTGTCGTTGAAATATGGGAAATTGGCTAAGTGAGAGATGGGGACGAATCCTTGTATGTGTTGAAATGCGGTGAGTAATCCTCCCCGGTTGGCGCCGGTAATCGGTAGAGTCAATACCCGGTTGTCGCGATAGATTTCTTGTAAAGCTTGCCAGCCAGGGACTGGAAGCGTGTCGGGTTGGACTGTCGCTGTTGTCTCGTCGGTTGCGTCACTCTTTTTTGGTTGCTGGGCATTTGCCTGATTTTGATGTTGTGCTAATACCTGTGAGAATGGCGGGGCATATTTTCCTTGTTCCAATAATGCTTGCCAGTATCCTTCGTCGTTAATAATGTCGTCTTTGCGCTGCTTCTGTAATGTCACACTCCCCTCCTCACCCCTATAGATTCCATTACTGAATGTTATGTCTGTTGCTTATTTAGAATAGTTGTTTTTTTGCTAAGTCGATATAATGTTTTTGTTTAGAGGCCGTCGGCGAAAAGATTATAACTGGAAGGTATAGTTATTGTCAATTGCCGGTAACGATTCACTATCCATAGATACTTCAGGTCTTAAAAACTTGGCACGTCAATAGGAAGAAATTGGCTCATATTCCTTCGCACGCGGCGGAAGCCAGCAACGGCACTGCTTTTTCCACATCAGCGTGAATGACTATGTCGGCTAAATGGTCGTACGGTGTGGGCGTGAGGTTGATGATGATGAAATGAGCGCCCCGGCGCACGGCTAAAGCCGGCAAATCGGCGGCCGGCATCACTTCTAGCGATGAACCAATGACGATGATTGTGTGGCAGTGCAGTGCCAGTTCTTGCGTCTGGGTGATCAGCTTGAAAGGCAGCATTTCGCCGAAAAGAACGACATCTGGCTTCAAGATGCCACCGCAACTTGGACAACGGGGGACCGCCTTTTGGTGGCGAATAGCGTCCAAGAGCGGTGTAGCGTCTACTTGCAGCCCGCATTGCTGGCAGGTCGCGGTGCGTAGATGGCCGTGTAATTCGATGACATTAACGCTGCCGGCGGCTTGGTGCAATCCGTCGATATTCTGTGTGATCACTTGTTGGATGCGGCCCGCTTTCTGCATTTTGGCCAGCGCAAAGTGGGCCGCATTAGGGCGGGCTAAGCCGTTGACCATGCTGCCTAAATCGTGCAACCATTTGTAGAAGCGTTCTGGGTGACGACGGAACGCGGTAATAGTTGATACTTCCATCGGATCGTAATGTTTCCAAATGCCGGAATACGGGCTGCGGAAATCGGGAATACCGGAAGGTGTGCTGATCCCGGCACCGGTCAAAGCGATATTATGGCTATTGGTCCGCAACAGAGCCGCGGCGCGCTGAATCTTTTCCTGTAGAACCCGACCCGTATCCCGGCGCATCGTTTGTTATCCTTCTTTGTTCTCCGGTGGCACGATCTGTAGATGCAGTTCCGCCAATTGTTTGTCGTCGATGGGGGACGGTGCGTTGACCATCAAGTCGGTAGCCGCGGCGGTCTTGGGGAAAGCAATCACTTCCCGGATGTTGCGTTCCCCGCTCAGCAGCATCACCAGCCGGGCGATGCCGAGGGCGATGCCGCCATGGGGCGGGGCGCCGTATTCGAACGCTTCCAACAAATGTCCAAATTTCGCCTGGGCTGATTGCTCGTTGATGCCCAACAGATTGAACATTCGTTGTTGTTCCTCACGATGGTGAATACGGATGCTACCGCCGCCAATTTCCCAGCCGTTGCAAACTACGTCATAAGCGTTGGCTCGCATGGCGCCGGGATCGCTTGTGGCGAGGGCCCAATCCTCCGGCCGGGCAGAAGTGAACGGGTGATGCATCGCTTGCCACCGTCCTTCTTCTTCGCTCCATTCCAAGAGCGGGAAATCCACGATCCAGGCGAAAGCAAAGATGTCATTGTCCATCAGGCCGGCGCGACGGCCGAATTCTAAGCGCAAATTACCTAAAGCCTGGGCGACCACTTTCGGCTGATCGGCTAAGAGCACGATCAGATCGCCGGGCTCTGCTTCGGTGCGTTGGACAAGTGTTTCTACTGTTGCCTCGTCCAAGAATTTGTTGATGGAGGATTTTCTGCCAGCAGGGCGCAACGCAATCCAAGCGATGCCATGAGCACCATACTGTTGGACAAAATGGCTCAGATCATCTAACTGTTTGCGGGAATAGCCCGCCATTTCTGGCCCTCGCAGCGCTTTGATCTCTCCGCCGGATGCAATGACGTTCTGAAACGCTCGGAAACTACTCTCTCTAAACAGATCTGTGCTATTCACCAACGGCAACCCGAAGCGCAAATCCGGTTTGTCGCTGCCGTAGCGGTCTATTGCGTCGGTGTAGGTCAGATGGGGAAATGGTTTGTGTAGCAGGCGTTTGCCAGGTGTAAGCTGTTCTACCATTTGCGTTAGCATTGTTTCGATGAGGCGCAGGACGTCTTCCTGTTCCACAAAAGACATTTCCAGGTCTAATTGGGTGAACTCTGGTTGCCGATCAGCGCGTAGATCTTCGTCGCGAAAACAGCGGGCGATCTGGAAATAGCGTTCGAAGCCGGCAACCATCAGCAATTGCTTGAGCTGCTGCGGTGATTGGGGCAATGCGTAGAATTTGCCGGGGTGTACACGGCTGGGCACCACGTAATCACGAGCTCCTTCCGGTGTGCTTTTCAGCAAAATTGGTGTTTCGATTTCCAAAAAATCTTCCCGATCCAAAAAATCGCGGATGAATTTGATGATTTTGTGGCGCAAAATAATGTTCTTTTGCATCTTTTCCCTGCGCAGGTCGAGATAGCGGTATTTCAAGCGTAATGTCTCGTCGACATTGCTCTCGGTGTTGATGTAAAACGGTGGCGTTTTGGCCGGATTGAGAATGCGCACACTCTGGATGCTGACTTCGACATCGCCGGTGGCTAAATTAGGATTGCGCAGCGCTTCGGGGCGGGCTACTACCTCGCCCGTCATTTGTACGACATATTCGTTGCGCAGTTGGCTGGCGATTTTGTGCGCTTCAGGTTGTTCCGCCGAGTTGATGACCACTTGCACGATCCCGGAGCGATCGCGCAAATCGATGAAAATGAGTCCACCGTGATCCCGGCGGCGGTGTACCCAACCCGCCAAAGTGACTGCCTCTCCAACGTCTTCTAACCGTAAATATCCGCAATATTCTGATTTCAACATGGTAGGTATCAATCCTCTTCTCTGCTGCCTTATTGGTCGAGGCGCGCTGTTATTGCTTCTCTCCTGGAGCGTGATTATACAATGTGCTAAAAGTGGAAAGCAAACAAAGACGGGTGCGACATGTGCACCGTTCGGGTATAGATGCTACGAGGCAGGCCTGGCATAATACGCGCAATAGTGTTTCGTGCTGCGGCGTGTTACCTGTGCCATTGGTGTGGGTGTTGCCGCTTTCGCAAATAGCACATTTTGGTTGGGGAACTATTACATTGTGTTGGAGCAGGCCGAAGTGACGCTGGCGCTATTATATGTCCTCCTTTCAGGAAGAGCTGGCTGTTCTGGATAAAGGACGACAAATTTGCTATAATTGGAGTTAGCTCCCTCGTTGTTCTGTTCACGGTTACTCGTTGGTGGACATGCGTTCTTGCAGAAAGGAAATGAAAAATGGCTTTGGAATACAAGATTTCGGATAGTATTTTGCCTATTGTCACTATTAGCTTGAAACCGGGAGAAGTGGTTTATTCGGAATCTGGTGGCATGAGCTGGATGTCGGCCAACGTCGAGATGAAGACGCACTCTGGAGGTGGCTTGGGCAAAATGCTGAAGCGCAAATTGAGCGGTGAGTCTTTATTTATCACGGATTATTTCGTGTCGAGGGATGACGGAAGTGTGGCCTTTGCCAGCGAGTTTCCGGGGCGCATCTTGGCGATGCCGTTGGAAACCGGCGAGGTGCTCATTGCCCAGAAAGATGCTTTCATGTGCGCTGAGAAGAGCGTCGATTTAGATTTGCATCTTAATCGGAGAATTGGTGCCGGTTTTTTCGGTGGTGAGGGTTTCATCATGGAGAAAATCACGGGCCCCGGTCTTGTTTTCTTCGAGTTCGATGGTGATATTGTGGAGATGACGCTGGCAAAAGGGGAAAGCCTGCGGGTAGATGCCGGCCATATTGCTATGTTCCAACCGTCCGTGCAATATGATGTCAAAATGGTCAAAGGGGTTGGCAATATGTTGTTTGGCGGTGAAGGATTGTTCCTGGCGACTTTGCGTGGTCCGGGGAAAATCTGGTTACAGACAATGCCTCTCGTCAAATTGGCAGGTAGGATGATCCCCTTTTTCCCGACCAAAAGTTAAGCGGATCGTTTGTAGTGCGGCTATAAGGCTGAACGCAAATGAAGGTCATGTTCAGCCTTATAGCCATTTCAGGAAGGGCTGGCATGGCAAAGACAGCGGATGTTATTATTATTGGTGGGGGCGTGCATGGCGCCAGTATGGCTTTTCATTTAGCCCGGCGGGGCGTGAAGCCATTGGTGTTGGAGCGAAAGTTTGTGGCCGCGGGCGCGACGGGACGTTCCAGTGGCTTGGTGCGGATGCATTATGATTTACGTGAGGAAGCGGAACTGGTCTGGCGTTCCTTCGCTTATTTTCGCAACTGGGATGAAATGGTGGGCGGCGACAGCGGTTTTGTGCGCACGGGTTTTATTCGTATTGTACAGCCGGAGTACGAAGCAGCACTGCGGGCGAATGTGAAAATGCAGCAGGAAGTAGGGATTCCCACGTTGTTGGTGACTGGAGGCGATATCAAGCGGTTGGCGCCTTACATGGTGACCGACGATTTTTCGGTGGCGGCGTACGAGCCGGAGTCGGGGTATGCAGACCCGTCGGGCACAGCCATGAGCCTGATGACGGCGGCTCGTCGGCTGGGCGCGACTTTGAAGTCAGGCACGGCTGTGGCCGAAGTGTTGGCGAATGATAGCAAAGTGATCGGCGTGAAAAGCGCAGATGGCACGGAATACCACGCGCCGGCGGTGGTGGACGCGGCGGGAGCCTGGGCGGACCGCATCGCTGCCATGGTGGGTTTGACCTTGCCGTTGACGACTTGGAGCCACGATGTGATGTTCATCCGCCGGCCCAAATCGGTCGGGCTTTCGCATCCCACGGTGATCGACGACCAGCAGGAGATGTATTTCCGTCCCGAGCGGGGCGGGCTGACGCTGGTGGGGCTGGAGTGCGACAATCCGCTGGGCGAAGACCCGGATGGAGATACGGATCACGCCCATCCCGGCTACGTCGAACGCGCCGTAGATCATATCTGCCACCGCATTCCGGTGATGGAAGAGGGCTCGTTGCATAGCGCTTACAAAGGCTATGATGGCCTTTCCAGCGACCAACGTGCCATTTTGGGCCCGGCGGGGCCGGAAGGCTTCTGGCTGAACTGTGGGCACAGCGGTACCGGTTTTAAGATCGCGCCGGCCACGGGCGAAAGTTTGACGGAGTGGATGCTGGACGGCGTGCCGCACACGGTAGACATCCGGCCGTTTACTTTCGACCGGTTTGCCGCTGGCCGGCCGCTGCGGGGCGAACACCCGTACGCCGATATCTGGCGGTAAATAAAGGACGTTGATGACGCAGATTTCATGTTGACAAAACAAAGAGACCAGTGCAGTCAGCGCGTGTCAGCGGCATCTGCGTCTGATTCAACGCTTAACGCAAATGCGAGACATTTCGGGACGACTTCCTACCGCAAACTCGTGAGCGCCAGCAGGCCGCCGAACCCGACGATGACGGCGCCGGAGATCCGGTTGACCCATTGCAAGCCGCTGGCGTTGAATTTGCCGCGGGAAAGGCCGACCCCCGTGCTCAAATAGCTTCCCCGCGCGCCGGCGAGACCTAACCCGGCAAATATTGCCGCAAAGGAAATGATAGTCATTGGGTTGGTGAGGGTTAGAAAAAACATGGAAGCGTAAGCGATCTGTAGGCCGTCGCTGGGGGCCTGGGCGGCTTCTTCTACCGGTTTGGCCAATAGCGTCTTGAGCCCCAAATAGCAAAGAAACAGGCCGCCGATCAGTCGCAGCCAGGTTTGTTGGCCGACTAAGAGGTCGGAGATGAAGGTCAGGCCGAACCCGGCAATGCAGCCGTAGACTGCGTCGGCGGTGGCGGCCCCTAATCCGGAGACCAGCCCGGCGGCCCGTCCCTGGGCCAGGGTACGGCGTATGGCCAGCACGCCGATTCCGGGATGCGCTGCTTTCTTTATTATTGTCTATAACGTAATGTGTACCCGGACGACGATATTGGCCTTGATACCGGTGTGTGCCCAGCACTTGGCTAATCAACGACCTCCCGGCGTAGCAATGGCGATTCCGGTAGTCTCATACAGAGCAATAAGCCCACGACGAGTAGCCCGATGAGCAGTTCTAAGGGAAGTGTCATGGAACCACTGCTAGGCGCTTTGAGGCTGTCCATGCCAAAGATAAAAGCGATGCCGGCGATTTGTCCCATCAGCAGGAGAAAACCATTGGAAGTGCCTTCCGGGGCCGGGAATGTGATCTCGGCACCATATTGAAAGCCGATGGGGCCGCTGCTGAGCAGGAAAAAGCCCAACGTAAACGCCGAAATGAGCAACAGCGGGTAGCGGTCGGCGAAAGTGATGCCGATTAAGCCGATGGTGGCTCCTGTTAACGATATGACCATGAAAGGCACTCGGCGCTGGGCGCGGTCGGAAATCGAGGGTAAGATGGCTGCCCCGATGACGCCGCCGACAACCATTAAACCGCCTATCGTGCCGGCCTGGGTGATGGTGAAGCCTCTCGGCCGCACGATTTCTTCTATCCATGTCGTCACGCCGTTGAAGATGCCTAATCCTACGAAGAAGATTAGCATCAGCCAGAGGAACGTTTTGTTGCGCAAAATGTCTTTCAGCCCATCGAGCATCAGGGATCGTTCTTCTTGCTCCGGCGGACATGGTGGGGTGGGGGGGCGTTCTTTAGCAACCAGTAAGAATGCGGCCGCGGCTATGGCTGCAATGATGCCGTAGATGATGAGCATGTTGCCCATGCCGGTGCTGATGACTAAGAAGGGCGTCGCGGCCATGCCGACGATGATGCCGACGTAAATGGCCAAGGTCCCTAATCCGGCAGCCGTGGCGCGTTCTTGTAATGGAAACCAGCGGGCTGCTACGGCCGTGATGGCGTTGAGAATGAACGGTTGCCCGATAGCAATACCGATTTGGGCGATGAGCACGAAAGTATAATTCGCCGGGAAGAGGCCGCGCATGAGACCGAAAATGCCGGTCAGCACGGCGCCGATTCCCACGCCGACTTTGATGCCGTAGCTGTCGATGACCCAGGAAGCAGGGATCGAGAAGAGGATGAAAACGATCATGAAACTCATGGAGAGTAGGCCGATGGCTAAGTCCGAGACGCTGTAGAAACGGGTGGCACTGCTGGTAATGGGTGCGAAGGTGATCCAGAGAAGTTGGTTGGCAATTACAATGAGCATGAATGATAGCAATACGATCCAGCGATAACGATACGTTTTGAAGCTGTTTTCCGACATGTGGTGTGCCTCCTTTGAAAATAAAATGGGACGGAGATCAACGCGGGCTGCGCACGCAGATAAAAAATCAAGCCTTCTTTAAAGAAGTTCAACTTCTTCGAGAAGTTGAACTTCTAATTGACGGGGTTGGCCGACTTAGCGCACGGAGCTCAAAGCTCTGTGCTACGTAAATGATAAGCCTCTTAGAAAGGGGCTGGTGTTAAGCGGCCTCTTTACAGAGGACGTTACCTTGACGTACCCCGCTGCCGTACCGGAATTAAGGCTTTAGCCGGTGGTAGATCCACTAACCCGCCTAAAGGCTCGACGTCAGCCGCATCATTTTCATCCGTTGTGGTAGGCCTGTCTGCGTGCCCGCACAGGCAGGCCACAGGCCCATCTGAAAATAAACTTCTCTGGAGGGTAGCCGAGGGCATTGCCCTCGGCTACCCTCTCCTCCGAAAAATAGAACGCCGACTAATCGCCCTACGGCGATTTGGCAGACGTTGCCGTGACTTTCAGTCGCTGGGCCATCTTTTTCTTTCGAGAGCACTGCCCTCGAGCTCCCCGCAGGGGAACCGTATGGTTTCCTTCCAACCCTTCTGAAAAGCGTTCCCCCAGCTAAGGTGGTCAAACGAATTAAATAGGTCGTTGCTATTCATGTTAGATAACTTTGCCGCCGGAATTGCCGCGAGCGGGGTGGGGAAGGGCTTGCCGCCAGTGTACTGCCTGCCGGCGCCGGTTCCGCCAGCGCCAATAGCATCCGACAGGATAGCCGATCATTTTCGCAATATCACCGCTCAGCCGGATTGCCGGTACCCAGCAGGCAGCGATCATCCGTTGAGTTTGGCTGTACGCTTGCCACAGGCGTTGTAAGCGCAACCACGGCCGGCGCAGGTAGAGCAATCCGCTTAGCAAGAGCAATAGCACTGTGAATTTAGTGCGGCTGGCGACCAGGGTTAGCGCTGGTAATACAATGAGGTATGTTAGATAACGCAGACCGTGGCGTGTGCGCCAAAGATCGGCTTTGCCGTCCCCGCGGGCGTAGCGGTAATATTGCTGGGCGAATTGTCGTAAGTTCTTCCGTGGACGGAAATGAACGACGGCGTTGGGTGCCCAGTGGATCTTGTCACATCTGGCCCGAAGCTGAAAATCGAAGAGCAGGTCTTCGCAATAGTCAAGCCAGGTTGGGTAACCGCCGCTGGCCTTCCAGGCTCTTCTCGTGAAAGCTACTGATCGGCTGGAGGGAAGAAATGTTGCCGGGTTGATCTCCTCTTTTAAGGGCAATGTGGTAGCGCCTAAAGCTAGTTCGAATACGTTGGCCGGGTCGGCCTGGAAGAAGCCAGCCACGGCTTCTATCTTCTCTTCTCGGCCTCGTAATGGCTTGGTGATCTGTTCTAACCAGTCTGGCTCTAAGCGCACACCGGCATCTGTGACAGCTATGATCTGGCCTTTCGTCGCGTTGATGGCAGCGTTACGTCCGGTGCTGATATTGGCCTGAGGAATGACGAGCACCCGCACCGGCAAATGGTTACTAAAAGCATTGATGCGGTCTACCGTTCCATCGGTCGAACCGCCATCGACAAAAAGAATTTCGTCCGGCTGTACAGTTTGAGCCACTAACGAATCCAGCAAAACATTAATGCTGTTGCTTTCGTTATAGACTGTGATGGCTATCGAAATAATTTCTGTTTTATCAGTCAAAGTAATTGCCTCCCTGGGGCTTCGTATAGTCAATCACTATGTATTACGCGTTTTACTATACGTAAGCGCATTTACGAGTTATTATGGCAAGGCTGGTTAGGATTAATAACGCCAAGAGTAGCCACAACGGCCCCCACCCAATTCGAAAGCTGTGTGCGTACAGGTGTCGTAGCTCTGGAAGCAAACGTGCGAATTGCCAAAGCGCACCAATGGTTGCGATACCATTGACAATAGACAACGCTAACCAGGAGACGTATCGGTGCCAATAGGGTGTGGTGAACCAGATCAGCACGGATAATACCAGCCAGCCGGTAAATAATCTGTTAGCTGGTCGTAATAGTATTGCTGGAGTCCAGGTTGGGGGTAGTAACGGATAGCTTTGGCTGCCGGCCAACAGCCAAAGCACTCCACGCCAGATACGCAGGTTGGTGCCGGGGAACGCTCGCCAGGCAATATATCCGATTGTCAAGGTGGTAGTGATGATCGGCGCAGCCAGCCAAAACCGCTGTAAAGCGTGTTGTCCGGCACGTGTGGCAGGCAGTAGTTCGATGAAGTTTGGCAACAGAAAAAGATTAAAGCGCAGGCTCATGGCGCCTTGATTGCTGGTTAGCCAGGCTGACCAGGCTGATAGCGCGTTACAGACAATCAAGCAGAGTAGGAGGATAGAGAGTAGAGGGTTTCCGTTTGAAGTAGTTCGTGTTTTTCGTGTAGTCATTATACTATCCAATCATCACACTCCACTAAATTCACCAAATCACCCACCCAAGCCACCCAAGACCGACCAATAAACCATCAATAACGCACCTGCCGCAGCTTCCCAAGTAAAACGTTTCGCCCGGGTTAGTCCACGTCGGGCATATGCTGCTCTCGTTTCTTCACTTTCAGCCAAAGCCAGCAAAGCGGTCAACCAAGACTGTTCTTCCTCCAAAGGCAAAACATAGCCGGCGTCTCCGACTACTTCGGGCAGGGAAGCCCGATCACTGACCACAACAGGCGTACCGCACGCCATCGCTTCCAGTGGCGGTAGCCCAAAGCCTTCATAGTGTGATGGGTAAACTAAGGCGTCGGCGCAACTCAAGAGCGCCGGCAAATCCGCATCATCGACGAAGCCGACAAAATGGATACGCGCACGCGCCGGGCTGGCTGCCGCCGCGGCGAAGACAGGCTCGTAGTCCCATCCTTTTCCCCCGGCGATGACTAAATGCTGCCGCAGCCCGGGATGCGCCTCCACCAGCCGCGTGAAGATGCGAATGAGGCCGGTCAGGTTCTTGCGCGGTTCTATCTTCCCCACGAACAGGAAGAAACGTTCCGGCAGCGCGTATTTGTCGCGCACGCGGTCCAACGCTTCATTGTCGTTGATGGGCCGGAAGCGTCGGTCGACACCGCAATAAACCACGCTGACGCGCTCTTCCGGAATCCCCCAAATGCGCACGATGTCCCGGCGCGTCGATTCCGAATCGGCAATGAGATGATTTGCCCGGCGCGCGGAGCGGGGCACCGCTTTTGCCAGGAACTGTTGCAATTTGCGGTGGGCGAATTGCGGCATGACCAGGAACGAAAGATCGTGAATGGTTAGAATGGTGCGGCCCGAGAGGGTGGGGAGGAGCAAATAATCCGGGAAGTGCCACAAGTCCGCTTTGCCCACGAATGGCTCTATTGGCCACGGCACTCGCACTCGCTGCCAGAAGATGATCCCCTGGCGCTCTGTCAACGGTAAATGGCGCACTGGGAAAGGCGTGCGCTTTCCGCCGATCACCGCGTTCTTGTTCGCGAAAAGCTCGACCCGTACGTCCGCCGGCAAAATAGATCTCAGCGCGGTGAACAACTCGCGCGTGCAGCGGCCAATGCCGGCCGACTGCGTCAACGCTGACGTGTAATCTGCTCGAATGGTGGTTGCCATACTCATAATCCCCGGTAGGTCCAGAGGCGATTAGCGCCAAAGTTCCAGAACATAGCCACAAAACTGGCAGTCACTTTAGCGAAGTTCAAGCTCCAGACTGTTGCAAAGTAATGCGAGTAAATGAAATGGTCACTGCCTAAGAACACAGTCTGGTTGATGGTCCAGCCGACGAAATAGACCATCATGAACTGGGCTAATTGGCCGTGCACGGCCCTTTCCCTGGATTCCGGGAAAGTCCAGAGCCGGTTCCAGGTGAAATTGTTGAGCACGGACAGGGAAAACGAAGCCGTGTTAGCCCAGAATTTCGGCCAGCCCAACACGAAGAAAAAGAAATTCAACAAGCCGAAATCGACAGCCGCTCCGCTGAAGCCGATGGTGCCGAATTTCAAGAACCGCTTTATCTCTTTCCGATGTCCCGGCGGCACGACTTCACGGTAGTGTGCCAACAACGATCCTAATCCGGTGATCACTCTGTGATTTCCTCCTGATCAAGTTGTGATGGCAGGGATGATACCATAAAGGCGAGGATACCTAAAACAAGGCCCAGGAAAAGTTGCAAGCCGTGGACATACAGGTTGTCGAACAGGTTGTGAACGGACAGATGAACCAGGAAACCGAGTGCGCCTAAGGTGATTGCGCGATCGACGCCGTTCGTGCTGGCCAACAAACGCAGCGCGACAACTGTCGCCCAAACAAAGAGCAGCAGATACGCGCCAAAGCCGATGACGCCGCTCTCGGCCAAGAAATTCAGGTAGATATTGTGGGCATGGCCCAGCGCTTGTCGCCACAACGAAATCTGAAAAACGGGGTAGGCGACCGGGTAGTTACCGATGCCGACGCCGTGCCACGGGTGGGCCAGCCACATGTTCCAGGCTGAAAGCCAGTGCGCGGTGCGTTCCAGGATGGCGAAATTCGTGCCGCTGATGGGGGTTGCCCGGAATCGCACCGGATGCATAAAAAGTAACCAATCTTGAAATGATCCTAAGCGAGCCAATAGCACAGCGGGGATCAAATGCAATTGCTCGATCCAGTTGAGCAGCAGAAGTAAGCTGCCACCGCCGAGGGCCAGCCAGAACGTGGTCCGGCTGAAGAAGAGCAGCACGACCAGTGACGATGCCGCTGCGCCCATCCAGCCGCCTCGGGACCAGCTGGTTAACAGGCCGGCGGCAATGAGGGCCGTCAAGAGCCAAACGATCAGCCCCTGGCCCAGCGCGCTGAGCGGGCGCCGGGCATTCCTGTTGTGACGCCACGCCCGGCTAAAACGTACAGCCTCCCAAAGCGACAAGCTCACGCCGAACGGCAGCATCAACCCCAAATAGCCGCCGAAAGGGTTCGGTTGGGCAAAATCGCCGAAAGCGCGCTTGAAACGGCCGCCGAGAACTAAGAAAGCATCCGGGCCCAGGCGCAAGTAGAACTGCCGCAGGCCGACCAGCGCCTCTAAAGCGCCCGCCACGAGCATGGCTGCCACGAGCCAGGGCAGCCAACGCTCGGACAACAAATTCAGGGCGGCCAAGTAAATGGCTAACACTTCGCCCCATTTGAACCATTCCGGCAGCGCCTGGGCCGGGGAAAGCGCGTACCAGAACGAGACACCCACGGCCACAAACAGGAGCAGCAATGGCCAGAACAGGTCGCCCAGTCGCCAGGACAGCTTTCTCCTCCCCAAATCGCGCAGGAGCCAGAGAGCCAGCAGGAGCATGACCAGCAAGTCCGGCAAGTGGAACGGCAGCCCTCGCCAGGCCCAGAAGCCGAACGGGATGGCGAAAGGGAGCAAGAAAAGGCCGTAAACCGGGTTGACGAGCAGGAGGAAGAGAATTACTCCGCCGGCCAGCACAATAGCTGCCAGCGGCCAGGGCAAAAGAACGACAATGAGCCATGCGAACAGCGTGAGCAACACAGGTGCGATGAGAGTGCTGCGCGGGGTGGGGGATGTCAGCCTGATTTGCAACATTTGCCTGAAATTTGCGCTCCGATTCGATTTAGCCATGATGCATGCCTGTGTTGCATTGTACATGGCTGGCGTGCATTGTGCAAGAGGAATCTGGCAGCTCCGATCAATAGTACAACTCAATAGTACAACTGCCGTGACAAATAGTATACTCACCGTTGTCGATTAAAAATGCTCTGGCAGGAGAAACAACCACCCAACCAAACCCAACAACGAGCAATAATACTAAACCGGGAAACAAAAATCGGCGCATACTCTTTGAGTATGGCAAACGGGTAGGGACGTGTCAAGTTGAATGGTAACTCTACCCAGCTTTCTTTGGCCAAAGCGGGCACTTGCTCGGCCAATTTCGATCCCGGCGCAATGGTCAGCATCTCCCGTTTCAAGCCAACGATGCGGGGGATGCTGATCCCCACACTGGTTTCTTTGTTGTGATAAACAAACTCACCTTGAGGATTTTGTTGCACTTTCACCTCTGGCGTCGGTGTGGGTGGCAGCTGAGCAGCTGAATAGTATCATAGTTGTTTGGAATGCGTCAAGTGGTAGGGCGCGAGACGTTCAACTTCTCTCAGAAGTTGAACGTCTTCAGCTGTGCGGGCTCAACCGCAATTGTGGCCGGCGGTAAGATATTGGCTCGGGGCGACTGAAGTCACGCCGGGGGGGGCAGTTCGCTGCGCTCACCGCCGGGCGACCACCTGTCAGGGACGATTTTTGCCCTCGTTTATTACTTTACACTAGGGTAGTTATGTAAAGTAACGGAAGAAAAGCAAGGAGTCTGTCCGGCTCCAATGGTTGGCAGCGCATATAAAGGCGATTCTGCCCTCTTTATGCCTCGGTTCGCTGCAATGCTGTTTCATGATCAGGTGTGTGCTGTTCCACCACACGCAATCGATGATCTATTGTGGCGCAGACCGATCACGATCCGCCGCGATGGGTTATGCCGGGCAACATGGGCGTTGTCACCTGGCCTTCCCTCGTTTCGCGCTTAACGTGCGGACTAAGGCGGTAAATTGTCATACTTTTCTTCCCGGTTGTTTCTTTCCCAAATCCCCCCACCCTGCTAAAATAAGGGAAGGGTCGGTGTTTTATGCCTGGCGACTGGAAGTCGCGGGCTACATTTGCGAAATCGCCCTACGGCGATTAAATAGATAACCTGCGCAGGCGGGTTTCGCAATCGTAGGTGCGGTTTTAATAGCCGGTCAAACTAAGCGGACGTGGATGACGCAGGTTTCACACTGATGCACGTAGATAAAACAGAAAAAGATCAGCGTAAATCAGCGTGCATCAGCAATATCAGCGTTCAATTGAAGGTCACGGGCAACATCTGCGAAATCGTCCTGCGGCGATTAGCATGCAACCTGCACAGGCAGGTTTCACAATCATAGCAGCGATTTTAATCGCCGGTCAAAACAGGCAGGTTAATGGGAAAATTAGATCAGGAAGAGAGCTTCCGGGTGGTGGCCAGAAACCGGAAAGCTTATCACGATTATCATATCGAGGAAACGGTCGAGGCAGGCATTGCGCTCACTGGCACGGAGATCAAGTCGGTGCGCGCCGGCCAGGTCAATCTGCGCGATAGTTACGCTGAGATTCGCAATGGCGAGATCTGGCTGGTGGACGCTCACATCTCGCCGTATCGCCACGGCAACCGGCAAAACCACGAGCCCCGCCGCCCGCGCAAACTGCTTCTACATCGGCGAGAGATCAACCGGCTGATGGGCAAAGTGCAGGAAAAAGGGTGGACGCTTGTCCCGCTGCGGATGTATTTGGCGCACAACAAAGCCAAAGTGGAACTGGCACTGGCCCACGGCAAGCGGCTTTACGACAAGCGCGCGGCCATCGCCAAGCGAGAATCGAACCGAGAGATGCGCCGGGCGCTGAAGAATAGCCGCTATTGAGGCGCGATGAACCACGCGTCGACAATGCTGCCGGCGGGTAATGGCTGCTCTGCATCGGGCGGCACCCGCAGCACGGCGTTGGCGCCTACTAAGGAAAGGAGCCGGGCCGAGCCTTGGTAGCCAGTCGTATTGGCGATGTATCCCCCACCCTGCCAGCGTAGCTTCGCTCGCACGAATTCGATACGGTCCGGTGCGTGTTTCAACGGCGCTGCAATTGTCGCCTGGACGACTTGACGCTGGAACGTGTAGCCTTGCAATTTGAGCAGGAACGGCCGCACGTAGAGCTCGAAAGAGACCAGCGCCGAGACCGGGTTGCCCGGCAGGGTGAAAATCGCTGTGTCTTCGACTGTGGAAAATGTCATCGGCTTGCCCGGCTTCTGGAAGACACGACCAAAGTGTATCGTGCCATGTGCCGCCAACCAGTCTTTCAACAAATCACGTTTGCCTAAAGAAGCGCCACCGCTGGTAATCACCACGTTAGCCTGTTTGACAGCCTGTGTTAGACGGGCATCCAATACCTTTTCGCGATCAGGGACAATGCCTATATCTACGACAGTCGCGCCGGCCTGGACTGTCGCAGTCTGCAACGCGTACCGATTGGCATCCCAGAGCTGTCCCGGCGCCAATGGCTCACCGAGCTCCCGCACTTCATCCCCGGTAGAAAGGAGCGCCACCCGGGGGGCGCCGTACACCGTCACTTGCTGCTGGTCCAGCATGGCCAGCAAGCCGATCTCCGCCGGGCCTAAACGGCTCCCAGCGGGCAGAACCAACGACCCGGCGGCGATGTCCACACCCGAGGGACGCACGTTTTCCCCCACCGCGACCGCTTTCTGCAGGGTGATGGAATCCTCTTTCTCGACCACATCTTCCCACATGACCACGGCATCGGCACCGGCCGGCAGATGGGCGCCGGTAGTGATGCGTGCCGCTTCGCCGGGGTGCACCTGCAGCTTGGCATCGTAATGGCCGGCCAACTGTTCACCGACCAGTTGACGCCGGGGCGAATCATCAGCGGCAATCACGGCAAACCCGTCCACCGTGGTGGTAGGCAGTGCCGGGTAATCGAACGGCGCGTAGAGATCCGCGGCCAACACTTTGCCGGTCACGGCAGTCAATGGCAAAGTCAAAGATCGTAGAGGTTGTGCCTGATCAAGGACAATCTCTAAAGCTTCTTCTGGCATAATGGTTGGATATACTTTCATTTTTGTCCCTCGTTTATGAATTATTTGACCGGCGATTAAAATCGCTGCTACGATTGCAAAACCTGCCTGCGCAGGTTGCATGCTAATCGCCGCAGGACGATTTCGCAAATGTTGCCCGCGACTTCTAGTCGCCGGGCCTAAAAAAGCGGGCGGATCATAATCCATCCCTATGCACCAACAACCATCCATGCGGCACAACGCTTGAGCCCCCTTTTAGGGGGCTTCCCAAATTGTAGCTCGAGGCTTTGAGCCTCGAGCCCTATTTTTGCGTGTATTTCCAGTGGTGGATGATGCCCATGCGGGACGGCGGCCAATAGGTCAGGAAAGCCCTCCCGATAATGTATTTCTCGTCCAGTGGCCCCCAGCTGCGCGAGTCGTTGGAGTGATTGCGGTTGTCACCCATGACGAAAAGCTGCCCGGCGCGCACTTTGACCGGCCCCATATCGCGGTTCATGGGGCCGTTGATGTACGGCTCGACCAGCGGTTTGCCGTTGATGAGCACATGGCCGTCGCGCACGCTGATGGTATCGCCGGGCAGCCCGATGACCCGCTTGACGAAACGCACTTTCGGGTCCAGCGGGTAATCGAAAATAATGATATCGCCCCGCTGCGGAGGATGAAGTCGATAGGAAACCCGATCTACGAACACAAGCTGCCCGTTGTGCAACGTCGGGTACATACTGCTGCCTTCGATGCGATAGTTAACGGCGACTTGACGAATAGCCACGAAGATAATAAGCGTGATGATAACAGTTTGCAGAAATTCCCAGAAGATGGAGGCCAATGTGCTCTGCTGGCGTGGTGGTTGCTCTGCCATGGTCGTATCGTTTGTTTCATTCTCGTCATCTGTGAATGGGGAGGATTGTTCCTGTTCTATGAAATCATTCATGCTGAAAACACGCTCCGGGTGTTGAATTGTCCGTCGCCACGGCCGGTTGCTGCACCGCGTGACGGTCTGTCAAGATGGCGTTATCATAGCACTGAGCCGGGAATGTGGCAAAAAGATTACGCTGTGGGTTGTTTGTGGCGGAAAACATAAAGGAAAAGCCGATGCCCACAACGAAAAGTCCTCAGGTCGCCGGCCAGGTTGTCGGCAGCGTTCTCGATGTTCTTTCCCGTCTGTAAGGCGTGAAAAACGCTGCGGAGTTGGTCAAATATTTCAAAGAGCATCAAGAGGCCCGCGCAGCGCTGGCGCACGCGGTAGCCGAGGCCGAAAACGCGTTCATCGCCGCGGCCGCCCGGCAAGGGTTACACGATGTTGCCGACGCGGTGCAGCAGTTGCCGCTGGCCGACACGAAAACTTTCCGACAGGCGCTGGCGCTGATGCTGGTTACTAGGGATAACGAAGCGATGCAACAAGCGCTCGCGAAGCTGCTGGGCGACGTCAAAAGCCTGCCGGAGCGGGAACGGGCGCGAGGGGCGGCGCTTTATTTGGCAGAGCTGCGCGCTGCGCTTTGGGCGGAACCCCACTTCCACGACGTGGCGGACGCGCTGTTGCAACTGGATCAGTCCCGACGGTTGCAGCAAGTCCAAGACGCGATTGCCGCCATTGGATGGCGATTGCCGCACATACACGAACGTTGTAATCGCTGTCGGCCAATGGTTACCGGCTACCGGCTATCTCAGCGTATACCCGGCTGGACAACGCCTGGAAGGTCCGGCCCACGGTGAAATGGCGGGCAACCCGCTGCTGCCCGGCCAGCCCCATGGTTCGCCGCCGTGCCGGGTCGTTCCAAAGGGCAACCAGCGCTGCCGCCACGCCGTCCAGGTCGCCCGGCGGCAGCAAAAGCCCGGTTTCCCCGTCCATCACAATCTCCGGCAGCGCGCCGTGGGCGAAAGCCATCAACGGCAGGCCGGCGGCCATCGCTTCGATATTGACCAGCCCGAACGGCTCCGGATCGCCCACATGGACGAAAAGATCCATGGCAGCCAACGCTGGCCGCACGTCCTCCAACTGGCCGGTGAAAATGACTTTGTCGATCAGCGACGGCTCTTCCGCCAGCGCGTGCAGCGCTGCCACATAATCGTCGTCCGCTTGCAGCGGGGCGCCGCCCACAATTAAAAACCGCGCCGTCGGGAGGCTGGCGGCAACGCGGGCCGCCGCTTGCAGGAAACGTTTTTGTCCTTTCCACGGCCGCAGCCGGCCCACAGTGCCGATGACCGGCACGCCGGCGGGGATAGCATGCGCCCGGCGGAACTTCTCTCCGTCCGGCAGCGTGGCCAGCCAGTTTTCCGGCAGGCCGTTGTAAACCACCGCGGTTTTCGCACCGCAGGGCAGATGAGCCGCCACGGCGCGGGAATTGGCTACCACAGCCGCGGCGCGACGGCAAAGCCACCGTTTCAGCATGGCATCCATCCAGGGCCAGCGCGGCTTGCTTTCGCTCAGCCAGAAATCGCGCATGTGCCAGATCCAGCGCATCGCGCCGCTGCTCGCCACCGCGCCGTAAAACGCGGTGCGGACCGTGTTGCTGTGCAGGAAGTCGGCGTGGATAGACCGCGCCAACACGTCGAGGGCGTTCCCTTGTCGGCGCAGGGTAAGCCAGAAGTCGGCCGAGCGGCGCAACGGCGGAAAGGCAAACCGGTGCCAGGTCACGCCGATTTGCGTTGCTCGGTCCGCCAGCGGCCCGGCCGGCGTGGCCAAATGGATGTCATGGCCCGCCGCAACCAGCGCCTCCATCAGCCAAAGCAAGCTGTACTCGGCGCCGCCCATGCCCGGGGCGTGGTCGGCGAATAGGATCGTCCAGCGTCGTTCCGGCGGCACGGCACGGCTCTCCGCCGTGGTCATTGGCCGCTGTCGGCGCCGATGATCTTCAGCCCGGCGCTGGCACCTAAGCGGGACGCGCCGGCTTGCACCATCGCCTTTGCTTTGGCGAAATCACGGATGCCACCGGCCGCTTTGACGCCCATATCGTAGCCGACCACAGCGCGCATCAGCGCGACATCTTCCACCGTGGCGCCGCCGGGGCCGAAACCGGTGGAGGTCTTGACGAACTCGGCGCACGCCGCGTCGGCCAAAACGCACGCCGCGATCTTCTCTTCGTCGGTCAGCAGCGCCGCTTCGATGATCACTTTGACGTGCGCCCCTTTTTCGTGTGCCGCGACGACCACTGCCCGGATGTCCTCGAACACGGCAGCGTACTGGGCTGCTTTGAGCCGGCCGACGTTGATCACCATGTCCACTTCATCAGCACCGGCGGCCACGGCCGCCTCGGTTTCCACTGCTTTGACGCCGGTGAGGGTGGCGCCCAACGGGAAACCGACTACCGCGGCGATGGAGACATCGGTCCCTTGCAATAATTCGGTTGCATAAGGCACCCAGTACGGGTTGACGCAGACCGCCGCGAAATGGTGGTCCGCGGCTTCCCGGCAAAGGGCCGCGATGCTGCTTTCCGTGGCGTCCGGTTTCAGCAGCGTGTGGTCGATCAATGGGGCCAAATCAGCCGGGGACGTGATGCTTAGTCCCCTATCTTGCAACTGCCGGCTGGTCGGGTCTTCTGCCCGTTGGCATTCCTCCGGGACGGTATGTTGGATTGTGGCGAGAACTTTTTGCCGCATTGCTTTGATTTGGGCGAGGCTGGTTTTTGTTTTTAGCATGGTTTTTCCTTTTTGAGTGGATAGCCTTATGACTACACGAAATATAAAATTAAACATTGATAATGATAATGCTAATTTGCACCGATTTTTTCCTGTTTGACCGGCGATTAAAATCGCTGCTACGATTGCGAAACTTGCCTGCGCAGGTTATCTTTCAAGCATCACGCCCAAACGCCCAATTAGCTCGTCGGCCGGCACATCAAAACGCTCGCCGCCCCGGCTATGCACCTCCACCAAATCGGTTTCCCCCCATTTTCGGCCGGCCACAACCTGCCACGGCACGCCCAGCAAGTCAGCATCGTTGAATTTGACGCCGGCCCGTGCCGGTCGATCATCGTAAAGGACAGCCAGCCCGGCATTGGAGAGCACTTCCGCCAAGTTGTCCGTCCGACGGGTCAAATCGGCGTCTTTGCCGGCCAGTGCCAGCAAATACACGTCGTACGGTGCCACCGCCGGCGGCCAGCGCAACCCGTCCTCGCCATGATGGCAGGCCACCACGGCCGTTGCCAGCGCGGC
Source organism: Anaerolineae bacterium (assembly GCA_015486845.1). GTDB lineage: Bacteria > Chloroflexota > Anaerolineae > JAADDB01 > JAADDB01 > WFQU01. The sequence goes on from WFQU01000160.1 coordinate 21,496, forward strand.
CAACGAAAGCAATCCGGTCCGCTGCACTGCCGCTTCCGGCCGGCCGGCCCGGTTCAGATACGAAGGCCCGGCAAACCGCGCCCATGCCCCCACCCGGTAGCCGCGAACGATTACGAGGCGACCTTCCTCGCAGGCTGGGCAGCGATCTCCCGGCCCAGCCTGTCTCAAATTGGCTACCAGATCGGCGCTGTAGTCGCGGTCGAAATTGCTGTTCAGGATGTGATACCCTTCTTTATTGGCTCCGGCGACGAGGTTGGGTGATTTTGCCACGAGATAGTCAATGACTACACGAAAGGCGCCGGGCTCCAGGCCGAGGGGCGACGCATAGCCGGGGACGGTGCCACCGGCGCGGATTTCTTCCTCTGTGGCCTGCCGGAACGAATCCGCGCCGGTGGCACGCTTCAGCTTGACCTCGTTCAACTTCGTATCGCCCCGCACAACAACCAAATAGCGTTGGCCGTCACCCACCAGGAAGAGCGCTTTGGCGGTACGGCTGGCCGGAATACCCAAGAAATCCGCCAGCTCGACGATGGTGCCGCAGTGCGGCGTCTCGATCTCCTCGGCCGGCAACATCGTTTCCTCGGACAACGGCGGATTGCCGCTCAGCGCGGCCGCTTCGCTGGCCGCGTAATCGCACCGGTCGCAAGCCAGCCACCGCGCCGGCCCATTCTCGGCGGGAACGACCAGCGCGACGGCGTCATCCCCTGCCGGCTGCAGATCCGGCAGCAAAAGAAGCGGTACATCCAACGCAGCGGCGATCTCCTCCACCGCTTTCGCCCGTCTGCCCACAACATCCTCTCCGGCATTGCCATCGCGCCAGGAGGAAAATTGCCGCCACGATTGCGCTCCCCGGCCCCACCGCTGCGTGATAGCCAGCGGCAACTGCTTATACGAAAGGAGAAGCGGCTCGGCTAACGTCCCCGTCTGCGCCGCCAAAGCGGCCAACGAAACGTCCTCTACGGGCCAGGCAACCTCATCAGCGCCTGGCGACAGCGCCGAGCGCACGATTTCGTCAATCCGGTCATACAAGCGGACGCCCAAAGGGGAAAGTGCAGCCGAGGATTCAGCGCCGGCCCAGTAGCCGGCCCGCCAGAGCCATTTCTCGGCCACGGTTGCCCCCGCCGCCGGCATTTCCCTCCAGGTACGATGGAAAAGGCCTTGCATCCGTGTGATCATCACCCCACCAGTTTTCTCTGTGTGTCGCCATCAAAACCCACCGCATCCGAAACGATATACAACGGCCGGCCTTTGACTTCATCATAAATGCGCCCCAAATACTCGCCGATCACGCCCAGGAAAATGAGCTGCACACCGCCCAAGAAAAGCACCATGACCAACGTCGTCGCCTGGCCGTAGAGCGCCTGGTGGCCGTAAAGACGCAGGAAAATGACCAGCAAAATGCCAAACAGGCTCAGCCCGGCGGTGATGAAACCCAAATAGGTGGCCAATTGCAGCGGGAAATAGGAAAACGAGGTGATGCCGTCCAGCGCTAAGCGCAGCATTTTGCGGAACGGGTAGTGCGTCGCCCCGGCAAACCGTTCCTCTCGCACGTATTCCACGCCGGTTTGCTTGAAGCCGACCCAACTGGAAAGCCCTCGCATAAAGCGATGTTTTTCCCGCATGGTGCGCATAGTCTCCACCACTTTGCGATCCATGAGGCGGAAATCGCCGGCGTCCACCGGCATGTCCACATCGGTAATGCGATAAATGATGCGGTAAAACAAACTGGCCGTGAAGGACTTGAAGAAGGACTCCCCTTTCCGCTTGGCTCGCACCGCGTAAACGACTTCGTAACCCTCTTTCCACTTGGCGATCAAATCGAGAATCACTTCCGGCGGATCCTGCAAATCGGCGTCAATGATCACCACCGCATCGCCGCTGGCGTAATCCATGCCGGCAGAAATGGCCACCTGGTGGCCGAAATTGCGCGAGAAATTCACCAGTTTATAACGAGGATCCTTACGGTGTAAATCTCGCATGATCTCCGGCGAGCGGTCTTTACTGCCATCATTAACCAACACGACCTCATACGGTTCATCTAACTTATCCATTGCACCGGTCAAACGACGATACAATTCCGGCAAGACGCCCTCTTCATTGTAAACCGGCACAATAATAGAATATCGCGGTTTCTCTATGACCAAAAATACCCTCCTCTAAAACTTAAATGGGACGCAGATCAACGCAGGCTGCGCACACAGATAAAAAATCAGGCCCTCTTTAAAGAAGTTCAACTTCTCGAAGAAGTTGAACTTCTAATAAGCCCCTTAGAAAGGGGCTGGTGTTAAGCAGCCTCTTGACAGAGGACCCTACCTTGACGTACCCCGCCGCGGAAGCAAGGGGCCGGCGCACCGGAATGGGACGCAGGTCAACGCAGGCTGCACACGCCCGACGATTAGAAGTCGCTGCTACAACTGCGAAACCTGCCTGCGCAGGTTGCACGCTAATCGCCGAGCGTTCCCCCGGCTAAGCTGATCAATTGATTATAATCCCACTCGGCACAAAATGAAAGACAAAATGAAAGCCTTTTGGCCCAGCAACAACTATTCTAAATCCGACACGGCTCGCAGAAACATCTCTGAGAATAAGCAAAATTAACCGATTAATACAACTATGCAAAACTTGACACCCATTCTACACCGACCTATAATGGCAGGCAAGCTTCTTTCCGTGGTGTAAATATCATGATCGCTAACCAAAAAACAGGCGATTGTGGCAACCATAAATACAAAAGATTTTCAATACATTGCTGTGGAATACCAAAAAATAGCTCACGGTAATTTACCAGGTATTTTCCCCCTCAATCGTAGTGATGCCGATGTCACTCACACGCAGCAAAAGGAGGTGTAGTCTAACCCAAACAGAGATAATTAAGTGTAAGCGCGGTTCGTGTTCAGTAGAAGCATTTGCTCATTTTCGGGAAGGAGAAAGCGAACATGTCACGGAAGCATTTTATTCTGTTAACAGTCGTGCTGGTATTGGCTATAGCCGCTTTAGCAGCTTGCAGCGGAGGCGGAGCTAAGGTCATTAAAGTAGGAATCAACGCTCCTCTTACCGGCAGTATCCCCAAAGTAGGCGAAGGGACCAAATATTCTGCCCAAATGTGGTTGGCAGACATCAACAAGGCCGGCGGCCTGCAAGTCGGCAACAAGAAATACAAAGTCGAATTGGTCATCGAAGATAACGAATCGAAAGCAGATTCCGCTGTCAAGGCAAATACCAAGATGATCACCCAGGACAATGTGCTTGTTATTATCGGCCCACAGTCATCCAAACAGGCTGTTCCCGCCGGCGAAGTCGCAAATAACTACAAAACACCGATGATCAGTCCATGGTCGACGAATCCCAAGACAACACTCAACCGTCCATGGGTTTTCCGTGGTTGTTTCTTAGACCCGTTCCAGGGCCCAGTGATTGCCAATTTCGTTACAAATCAATTTGGTTTCACCAAAGCAGCCGTGCTTTACGATATTGCCAGCGATTACCCCAAAGGGTTAGCTGAGTATTTCAAGAAGGCATGGGAAAAGCTACACGGCGCAGGTTCTGTTGTCGCTTACGAAAGCTTCACCCACGGCGATACAGATTTCAGTGCCCAGCTTACCGCCATCAATAAATCCGGTGCTCAATTCCTGTTTACCCCGCAGTATTACAGCGAGGTGGCGCTCATCGTCAAGCAAGCTCACCAATTAGGCTGGAACAAGCCCATTGTGGGGAGCGACAGTTGGGGTTCCGCTGAGCTCATCAAGCTGTGCGGCTCCGATTGCTATGGTGATTACTTCAGCACCCATTACGCAGCCGCCGGTGCCAAAGGCGCGACGAAAGCATTCATCGATCGCTACAATGCTAAATACGGTTATGTGCCGGATGACGTAGCCGCTTTGACCTGGGACTCTCTGAACATTGCCAAAACAGCTATTCAAAACTGCGGCAAACTTACCGGGAAAATCGCGACCGATCGTAAGTGCGTACGCGATGCCATGGCCAATATCAAGAACTTCGACGGTATCACCGGCAAGATGACTTTCAACGAGTCAGGGGATCCATCTAAATGCGCCGTCATCGTCAAGATCAGCGACAAAGGTGAATTCAAGTTCTTCAAGCAAGTTTGTCCCACCAAGTAAGGAATCACCTTAAGGCGTTAACGGCCCCAATCAACACAGACTGAGTCTTATCGATAGTGGATAAGTAATCAGCAAACGAAGGGCGATGCCTAAAACACCAGACATCGCCCTTTTATAGGAACGAGGTGTAATCGGAATGGGATATTTCTTGCAAAACATTGTCAATGCGCTGCAATGGGGTAGTTTTTACGCCCTTGTAGCCATAGGATACTCCATGGTGTATGGTGTCCTCATGCTTTTCAACTTTGCTCACGGAGATGTCTTCATGGTCGGCGCCTACATTGGCTTCTTTACAGCGTCGGGGCTAATGGCTTTAGCTGCCATGGGGAGTATCGCCATACCGGGATGGCTTATTCTTATATTAACACTCATTATTGCCATGTTCTTGAATTCCTTTGTCGGCATGGCTGTGGAGCGCATCGGTTATCGCCCATTGAGAGACGCTCCCCGAGCATCGGCTGCCATCACTGGACTCATGATTGGTATCATCTTAGAAACAGGTAACTTAGCTTTATTAGGTGCTCAGCGCAGAGCATTTCCACCGCTTATCCCACCAACCGTATACAAAGTAGGCGGCGTCTATATCACAAATCAAAAAATCGTCATCATCGTCGTCGCGTTAGCTCTCACCCTTGCCCTACACCAATTCGTACAACATACCAAATGGGGCATGGCCATGCGGGCCATGGCGTATGACTTCCTCGTTGTCCCCCTCATGGGTATACCCATAAACACCATTGCGGCGCTTACCTTCGCACTGGGCTCTGCACTAGCCGCTGCCGCCGGCGTGCTTTACGGTGTGGCTTATCCTGTTTTAGGCCCTTACATGGGCATTATTATTGGGTGGAAGGCTTTTGTGGCCGCCATTTTAGGAGGACGCGGCTCCATCTTAGGCGCTGCTTCAGCCGGTTTCCTCTTAGGATTCATTGAAATCTTCGTCACCATGATTTTCCCGTCTACGATGCGGGATTTCATTGCTTATACGATTATCCTTTTGATCCTAACCTTCCTTCCCAACGGTTTCTTTGGTGAGCCTTACAGCGCTAAGCTAAGACTGTGACGGATAACATGTCACCACACATAGAAGATATAAAGGGCTGATTTATGGAAGCAACAAGTAGCGTACCCACTAAACGAAATGCTTTTAATGCATGGCTAAGCAAACAATGGATGCCTTATCGACAAGTGTCACTATTAGGTTGGCTGCTTGGTTCCTTGGTAGCTGTTCTCTTAGAGACCTTCATCGGGACATCGTTAGCCTGGGCCTTAGGCATGAGCGACGTGCCAGCACTGTTTGGATTCGTTGTCATGCTCAAACAACCTGAGCTGCTACCATCCATCATTTTGTATTTGCTGCTCATTTATTTTATCCCCATCGCGATTGTCGTCCGTTTAACAAAATCCATTGCCAATAAAATTGCTGGATTATTATTCCGATACCCCCTTTGGATCACGGCACTGTTCCACATTGTCTTGCTTTATGCCGTCATTGACGTTTGGGCCGTCATGAATGACTACCGGGTTTTGCTGGCTAAATTGATGATGATTGCGATCATCACCACGCTAAGTCTCAATGTCGTCAACGGCTACATGGGTGAGTTTTCCTGTTCGCATCCCGGCTTTCTGGCCGTAGGCGCTTATACAGCCTCCATTATCATGGTACTCTTCTTCGTCAATGACAAAGTGATGGGGCCAGCGCTCCTGCCGCCGGCATTAGGACCGTTTTTCTTCCCCATTGTTCTCATTTTAGGCGGCGTGGTAGCTGCATTCAGCGCACTGATCGTGGCTATTCCATCATTCCATACCAGGGGCGATTATTTGGCCATTATTTCATTAGCCTTCATGTTCATCATCAAGAGCCTCATCGAAAACTTACAAGTATTCGGTGGCGCACGCGGTTTCATGGGCCAGCCGAATTTGGCATCACTACCCGTTGTGTTCGTGTGGACCATTATTGCCATCTGGACCATCAATAATTTCGTTCGCTCTACTTTGGGCAAAGCCATGAATGCCGTACGGGATGATGAAACCGCCGCCGACGCCATGACTGTCAATACCAGAAACACTAAAATGACAGCCTTTTTGTTCGCTGCTTTTTGGGCCGGCATTGCCGGTGGCCTTTTCGCCCATGTCATGCGTTATGTCAACCCTGGCAGCTTTGGCATCAAAAAATTAGCCGAAGTGCTGGCTATGGTTTATTTCGGCGGCTTGAATTCTGTTGTTGGTTCTATCGTCGGTGCTATCGGGTTCAATTTTCTCAGCGAAATGTTACGCCCGTTAGAAATCCTCAAGTGGGTCATCATCCCCGTTTTGCTAATCTTAGTGATGATTTTCCGGCCTACCGGACTCATCGCGTTCAAAGATTTTGACCCGGAAGAATTGCTAAGACCGAAAAACCAAACAGAAGAAGAGGTATAAAGATGCCATTACTTCAGGTTGAACACATGACGCACTTCTTCGGCGGATTACGGGCCGTGCATGACTATAATTTGTCCATCGAACAAGGACAAATCCGTGGGCTCATCGGGCCCAATGGCGCCGGTAAGTCAACTATCTTTAATCTCATCACTGGCGTCTATCGTCCGTCCGAAGGAAAAGTAACCTTTCGTGGCGAAAGCATCGTAGGACTCCCTTCCCACGAAATCGCAGCCTTGGGCATGGGCCGCACTTTTCAAAATCTGCGACTATGGCGGCACATGAGCGTTTTGGATCATGTCAAGATGTCCCAGTATTCACAAATCGATTACGGCCTCATCGGCGCCTTTTTCGGCACTAAAAGACGTAACCAACAAGAAAAAGAAAATACCGAAAAAGCTTTACAGCTCTTAGACTTAGTCGGCATTCGCCATTTAGCCGACAGCATGGTCACGAACCTGCCTTATGGCGTACAACGCCGGGTGGAAATGGCCCGCGCTTTAGCCATCAATCCCAAATTACTGTTATTAGATGAACCGACAGCTGGCATGAATCCAGATGAACTGATGGACTTGATGCAGGTCATTCGCCAGGTTCATAACACGTTTGGGCTTTCCATTTTTCTCATCGAACACAGAATGAAGTTTGTCATGGAACTTTGTGAGCGCATCCAGACTTTAGTCTTCGGGGAAGTCATCGCCGAGGGCACCCCAAAAGAGATCCAAAATAATCCCAAAGTCATCGAAGCATATTTGGGCAAGGAGGTCGAAACCTGATGTTGCTATCAGTCGAGAACCTACAGGTTTCCTACGGAAAAATTAAAGCGTTGCACGGCATCAATTTTCACATTGACGAAGGCGAGATTGTCTGCATTATCGGCGCCAACGGCGCCGGTAAGAGCACGACATTGCGGGCCATTTCTCGCATGGTGCCGGCCAGCCCGGGTAGCAAAATGACCTATGCAGGGAAGGACTTGCTGGAATATTCTGCCGACAAAGTTGTCAGCCAATTGGGTATTTCCCATGTTCCGGAAGGCAGACGCCTGTTCGGGAACTTAACCGTCATGGAGAACCTCATTCTTTCCGCGTTCGCCCGCAAGGATAAGAAAGCCATTGACAGGGATATTGAGCGCGTGTTCGGTATTTTCCCGCGGCTGGAAGAGCGGAAAAGGCAGAAAGCAGGCACCCTCAGCGGCGGCGAACAACAAATGTTGGCCGTCGGACGAGCTTTTGTCAGTGCTCGTAAATTAATGCTCTTAGACGAACCATCCATGGGCTTAGCACCTTTGCTCATGCTCTCGGTTTTCGACGCGTTGAAGGCAATCAACCAGGAAGGCACAACAATTTTGTTGGTGGAACAGAACGCCCGCATGGCGCTAAAATTCTCGCAGCGTGGCTACGTCATCGAAACCGGCAATATCGTCATGGAAGGCAAATCGGAAGACCTCCTCAACAATCCTGACGTGAAAAAAGCGTATTTAGGTGCCTGATGACTGTGCCTGAGACAGCATTGACTTGGGCTGAAATAGATTTAGACGCCTTAGCGTCTAACTTGACAGCTTTTCGCCAACATTTGAAGCAACAGATCATGATCATGGCGGTGGTTAAAGCCAACGCCTATGGTCATGGAGCCATTCCCATAGCGCGAGCCGCTTTAGCCAGCGGCGCCGACCGGTTAGCTGTGAACAGGGCTATCGAAGGGGTGGCCCTGAGAGAAGCAGGTATCAGAGCACCCATTCTCATTTTAGGCTACTTACCGCCCGGGCAAGCCAAGATGGTCGTGCAAAACCAGCTTACGCCGACCGTTACCAGCCTGCCGACAGCACAAGCGCTGTCGGCAGCGCTGCCCCCGGGAAAAACATTGCCGGCACATATTAAAATTGACACCGGCATGGGCCGGTTAGGCCTGTTACCAGATGAAGCCGTTACTTTCGTCCGCCAAGTGACACATCTGAAGAACATTAAGATCGAAGGCTTATTCACACATTTTGCCGTCGCCGACGCAGAAGACAAAACCTACACATGGCAACAATTCCGCCTTTTCCAGACCTGCGTCGAAGCAATAAGCCAGGTCGTCCGTCCCCCAATTTTACACGTGGCGAATAGTGCCGCCACCCTTACTTTGCCGGCCATGCATTTAGACATGGTGCGCGTGGGCATTGCCATGTATGGCTTGCGCCCCGACGCCAACATTCCCCCACCCTACCCACTGCACCCTGTGCTCAGCTTGAAAAGCCGATTAGGCCGAGTGCGCACATTGCCGGCCGGAGCCAGCATTAGCTACGGTCGCACCTACGTCACACCGCGGGCAATGCCAGTGGGTCTGGTACCGGTGGGCTACGGCGATGGCTACCACCGGCTCATTTCCAATCGCGGCGCCGTGCTTGTCAACGGTGTACGGGCGCCTATCGTCGGCCGGGTGTGCATGGACCAATTCGTCGTCGATTTGACCAATGTGCCCAATCCTCATGAAAACGACGAAATTGTGCTCATTGGCCAGCAAGGCAACGAAACAATCAGCGCCGACGAAGTAGCTCGCTGGGCCGAAACCATCAACTACGAAGTCACCACCTCCCTATTACCTCGCGTGCAACGCTTCTACTTTCGAGACAGCCACATCGTCCAACACAAATCATTAACCAAATTAGCCAAGGCTTAACGAAAAACATAGTGCAGCAAGACCTTTCCACAAACGTCGCGAAGCGCAAGGTCTGAAGGACAACACAAACATTCTGTTTCCAACAACGAGGAGAACGACATGGAATATCGCTATCTCGGCACATCCGGATTACAAGTATCAGCACTCGCCTTGGGCTCCTGGGTCACATTCGGGCCGCAAACAAACGAGGACACAGCCCAGGAAATGGTTGAGGTCGCTTATAACGGCGGCGTAAACTTCTTCGACACGGCAGAAGTGTACGCCGCTGGGGAAGCAGAAACTATTTTAGGGCATATCGTCAAACGTGCCAGATGGAAACGCTCGGACCTGGTTATCTCTACAAAAATCTTTTGGGGCGGTCAAGGGCCTAACGACCGCGGACTTTCCCGCAAACATCTCGTCGAAGGATTGAACGCGTCGCTGGCCAGACTGCAATTGGAGTACATCGACTTGCTGTTTGCCCATCGGCCCGATATTCACACGCCTATTGAAGAAACTGTAAGAGCCATGACTTATCTCATCGACCAGGGCAAGGCGTTTTATTGGGGAACCAGCGAATGGAGCGCCCAACAGATCATGGAAGCTTACGCCGTGGCCCGGCGAGAACACCTTATTCCCCCCACCATGGAGCAGCCGCAGTACAATATGTTTCACCGCGAGCGTTTCGAAGTGGAGTATGCCCGTTTGTACAAAGAAATCGGCTTAGGCACCACCATCTGGAGCCCATTGGCCGGCGGACTGCTCACCGGCAAATACAACCAGGGCATCCCCAAAGGAACACGCGCCAGCCTGCCAGGATTCGAGTGGCTGCGGGAACGCTACACCGGGCCGGAAGCAGAGCGCAGAATTGCGAAAGTGAAGCAACTCCTGCCCCTCGCGGCTGCGTTAGATTGCAGCATGGCTCAACTCGCTTTAGCCTGGACGCTGAAAAACGAGCATGTCAGCAGCGTCATCACCGGCGCCTCCCGGCCCGCCCAAATAGAAGATAATCTGGGTGCGCTGGCCGTGGCAGAAAAGCTCGACGACAACATGATGACGCAAATTGAGGAGATTCTGGACAACAAGCCGCAAGCCCCAATCGATTTCCGCTAACGACAGGGGGAGGATCCAGTAACCAAAGCGTGTTCCCCCCCCCATGCGAACAACACGAAAGCGCTTCACACCTCACGGAGCAGCGGGCGGCCAGAGTGTGTATTTCCGCAGCGCCGGCGGATCGGACTCGGCAACCCAGAGGGTTCCCCCCTCCGCCGCCATCAATCCAGGTTGGACGGCACCCTCTCCGTCCAGCGGCAACTTGCCCAACCAACGCAGGTCGCGCCCGTAGAAAAAGTCAATTCCCTTGCCGGAAGCACTCAGGACAGCCACATTTCCGGTTGCCGCCGCAAAGATTATCGCATCGGGGCGGGCAGGTAACGCTGCTTCTGATAGCAACGCACCGTCTCGCAGACGATAAGCGCGCAACCGGCGAGCCGCCCGGTCAACGACGTACACCACGCCGGCGGAACGATCCAAAGCCAGCAGTGCGGGGGCGCCCTGTACCCGCAACGTCGCCGTGATTACACCGTTGACAACGTGCAGCAAACGTCCTCCGGCAGTGTCAGCCCCCCAGACGCCCGCACCTCCAGCATCGGAGCACAAAGAGAGCAAGGAAGTCGACAAAATCCGGGTGTAGTCGATCCGACCGTCACGGTCGTAATGATACAGCGACGGCGGCCACCAACTACCGGCATACCAACCATCCTGGACAGCCGCCGCGGCCAGCGGCATTCCCGGCAAGGGATCAGCTCTCCGCCAGGAAAAAGTATTCTCCTGGCGAGACAACAAGCGCGTCCGGCCGCCGTCGGCGGCTAAAAGTAAAGCCCGATCCCCCGCGCCGGCCAACATGCCGCTCACGCCGGGATCACCTTGCCAGATTTGTGCCAAATCAGCGCCGCTGAACGCATGCAGTTTGCCGGTACCATCGTTCAGCAACAGCACATTAGTCAATAACGACAGGGCCACCGGCTGCGCCGACAAGGCGACACTTTTCGCCAAAACCGGCCTGGCCCAAACCGCGGTAGGCGATGCCGTCGGAGTAATCGTTGACGTCGGCGTCGGCGTGGCAGTCGGTGGCGACGTGTAACGGTGCCAGAGCAACGGCAGCCATTGCCACGAAGCGCCGGTGCGCAAAATGCGGTAACTGTGACAGTACGTTGGGCGGTTCAATGGCCGTATCTGGATGTAATAGCGGCGTTCCGGCTGCCCTTGCCAGCGCAACAGCAAAGGGGTCTGGCCGCTAACGCCGGCTAACGGGCACATATTCATTCCCTGGTAAAGAGAAACGGAGGCTAAAAGGCCGGGCCCCAAGCCGGATATAGTCAACTGACACGATGAAGGGAAATGACTATCGAAATAAAGCCAATCCTGATCGGTCAAAGAGGAAAACGTGTGTTGCTGGGAAACACCTTCGTCCAAAGGATGTGCCAACGTTCTGCGATCGTCCGGCTCAAAATAATCACTGGGACAAGTTGGCGTCACCGTCGGCGTAAAAGTTGGCGAGGCCGTTGGAGTAGCCGTCGGTGTTGGCGTAGATGTTGTCGTCGGCGTCCAGGTTGGCGTCGCTGTGGCCGTGGCTGTGGGTGTCAATGTTGGCGTCGGCGTGGGCGTGCAGGTAGGTGTGCTTGTCGCCGTCGCCGTGGGCGTAGCAGTCGGCGTGGGCGTGGGTGGACATTCCGAAGAAGGCAGTTGCGCTGCCAATGTTTCGACTTGTCGTGACGTCAAAGCACCGCCGTAAAGATGAATTTCATCTAACTCGCCGGCGTACGCAAATTGATACCAACGCCCCATGACCACGTTTCCATGACCGACCAAACCGGCAGCCTCTTTTTGGCCCACCAAAGCGCCGTTCAAATAAAGCTGCAACGACGTGCCGTCATAAACGGTTGCCACGTGTTGCCAGGTATCTATTACAGCCGGTAGCGTGCTCGTCACGGTTTGCCAGCCATTCTGCCACCCTTCCCAGACAAGTTTCTGAGTCGTCGGTTCCATATAAAGCCAAAACGTATCGTCATGCCAAAGTGTGGCATAATCCGAAGCCCGCCTGGAATCTATCCAAAAAGATAGTGCGAAAGCAGAACGGCTGTGCCAACCGGCCATAGGCAATGTCAAAGCGCTACTCCGGCCATCAAAAGCAATGCCCCAACAACGGTACCCGGGCCGAAAAGTCAACGCATTGCCGGAGGCATCTCGCCCGGCAGGGCTACTATCGGCTAACGTGGCAAAAGAAAAGTTCCATTCGCCCTGCAACAGCGGCCAAGGCGCCGGCGTGGGCGTAGGCGTACGCGGCGCTTCCGGGGCAGGCACAGATATCACCGATAGTGCGACGCTCGGCATCACGACAAAGCTCATCAGAAGAAACCGCCAGAAAGAAGCTAACAAAGCGTTACCCGCCCATCACGAAACAAATGGTTGTCAACCTGAGAATAGTGCTATTTCTCCCAAAAAACAGGACAATACGTGACGCGTACTACATACTACGTATTGCGTGTCACGCACCATTTTCAGGCACTGTTCTTTACCGCAGGCTCATGGTCATGCCTTTACTCACAAATAAGCCGAAAGGTCCCACAGGTGCAAGCGAGGATTCGGCGTGATGCCGGGAATGCGTCCCCGTTTCGCCACCGGCACGCCATCCACCTCTTTGATGTCCGCGGTAAAATCGTTGGGCGCTGCACCAGAAATAGCGCTGCCGATGCCAAAAGCGTCCACCGGCGCCGCGGCTGCGCGGAAATAACGAATCCGCTCCGGCGTGATGCCGCCGCTAACCACAATATGCACGAAATCGAAGCCAGCTTGATCGAGCCGCGCCCGGACTTCTTTAACCAGGGCAGCGGTGACCCGGCCCCGCTCCGATGGCGTATCCAGCCGCACGCCCCACAACCGTCGGCCCAACGCTTTTGCCACCCGTAACGATTCTTCCGCCTCATCTTTGAAAGTGTCCACCAAAGCAATACGCTTCACGTCTGGCGGCATAAGCCGGTCGAATGCTTCCATAGTGCGCACAGTATCCCCCACACAAAGAATCAAAGCGTGCGGAATCGTGCCCGACGCCGTCACACCGGCCAACGCGGCGCCGGCCGTAGTGGCGCAACCAGAACAACCACCAACCATTGCAGCATACTCCAGCCGAGCTGCCACATCGGGATGCACATGCCGGGCGCCGAAATGAAGCACAGGAAGGCCGTCAGCCGCGTCAACACACGCTCTGGATGCCGTCGCCCAACCGGTTTCATGGGCCAAAATGCCCAACATGGCGGTTTCATAAAGGCCAAACGTCCTATACGGCGCCTGAATGCGCAAAACCACTTCTTTGGCATCTACTTGCATGCCCTCTTCCAGACCAAAAACGCGCCCTTCTGGCGGTAAAACGCGCGCCAATAACGCTTTCACTTCCTCCACACCGCATAACAGACCGGCCCGCGCTGGGAATAATTCCATCGCCACATGGGGCGACAAGTTTTCTGCTGCTAAAATCTGCATAGCTCGCGGAAAATAAACATCTGCCGTCTCACCGCTTAGCAGCGCCGGCAATGGTGCGAACCGTGTTTTCTCCCCCCCCATCATAACCTCCTATTTACAAGATACACCGGGCCACAATCCTAACGCAGGATCGTCGCACCGAGAATTTTTTCCATGTGTTGCAAAGCAAAAACATGCGCTTCCGGATCAAAAGAGGCAACACAATCAGCAGGAACCAAAACCGGATAGTCACGATTACGAGCATCGGCCACCGTGTGCAAAACGCAAATATCAGTACAAACGCCACAAATAGTGATTTGCTCCGGCTGTAAGGCAGCTAAACGCATCGCCAGATCGGTATCAAAGAAAGCACTATAACGCCGCTTTTCAATCAACGTTCCCCGGGCCAGAAAAGGCGCTAATTCCGGAATAATCTCCGCCTCCACGCTGCCACGAATGCAGTGCGGCGGCCACATCTGGAACTCTTTATCATCTGGATCGTGGGTATCCGCCGTGAAAAAGAGCTGGGCGGAACGCGCCATGGCAGCTTCTAAACAAAGCTGGATTGGCTCGATCACTCTTCTGACCTCAGCACCACAATAAAGAGGATAGCCTTCTTCCAAAAAACCTCGCTGCATATCAACAACTATCACGGCTTCTCGCATCGTCAGCCTCCTTCAGTAAAGCCATAAATGATAAAATCAGAAGATTTATTGATTCGTATGAGAACCATTCAGCGCGTACTTTATCGATAAGATGCTTGTATGTTTGCTATCCGGTACCTACCAACGCACGGCGACAACACGATGTAAGCGCTCAATGGTGTGACAACCAATTGTTGTAACAATGGGGGGGAGTAGAACGTTTAATGTCCGCTTTCGCCGACGCGCAACCGCCTTGACAGATGTCAGTTCCGCAAAATTTGCTGCGAATTCATTGGTCAGGCGCTTGCTTAACCTTTTAGTTTCGGTATGTCCGCGTCAGGAAGAAACATTACGGGAACGACGCAGCCAAGCAGGAATGTCTAAATCATCACTCGGCACATTCTCTTCTTCATCTTGATGTAAAGAAAGATACTCTGGCTGGTTAGATGTCGGCGCTTGATTGTCTATCACGGCCTTGTTCTTATTCTGGTCGCGTTTGAAGCCAGTCGCAATGACCGTAATGGAAATTTCATCCCGCATATCAGGATTTATCACAGCGCCAAAGATGATATTAGCATCCTGATGCGCCGTTCGCCGAATGAGTTCGGCCGCTTCGTTAATTTCGTACAAACTCATGTCTTCGCCACCGGTCACGTTAAAGAGGATGCCGCGAGCCCCCTCAATGCTAACATCCAACAAATGACTGTGAATGGCCTGTTCGGCTGCTTCCACAGCCCGGTTATCGCCTTTCGCCCGTCCAATGGACATCAGCGCCGCACCACCTTCGTTCATAATGGAACGGACATCAGCAAAATCCAGGTTGATCAATCCTGGCACTGTAATCAACTCCGAAATACCCTGGATGCCCTGCCGTAACACATCATCAGCCACCATGAAAGCAGACTGGATAGAGGCTTTCTTGTCCACAATTTGCAACAAACGATCATTAGGAATCACAATCAGGGTATCCACTTCCTCCTGCAATTGATCAATCCCTTTTTCGGCAACCGTGCGCCGGCGAGAACCTTCGAAAGTAAACGGCTTGGTCACTACACCGATAGTCAAAGCTCCCGCAGCTTTAGCCATTTTCGCTAAAATAGGTGAGGCACCCGTGCCGGTGCCGCCACCAATACCGGCGGTAATAAATACCATATCAGAGTCTTCAACCACAGCCTTCAATTCATCCATAGACTCTTCTGCAGCTTTGCGGCCGATTTCGGGATCACCACCGGAGCCCAAACCTTTAGTCAACTTGTCGCCTATGCGAACACGCACAGGGGACTGAGAAAGAAGCAAAGCCTGGCTATCAGTATTCACGACCACGAACTCAACACCCCGAATACCCGCTTCGATCATTCGGTCTACCGCATTCGAGCCGCCGCCCCCTACACCAACCACCTTAATATTTGCCGTGCTATCTGCGAACCGTTGTTGCTTGCCTTTAGAAGCCATTGTTTCTTTGCTCCTTTCCATTGATTCCTCCCCTGGTCCCGCCTTTTCAGCCTTGACTTCAGCGCCATGCACTACTGCTTCTGCTCTAATATTACCATCCATTGAAAAATTCTCGGCCCTTTCTAACTTCTCCTGCGAGAGAGGCTGCTTGCCATCCGTATCCATATTAAATGAATACATCAACATGACCTCCGGTAATTTCTGCATTATCGTTTTCCTCCCTCGCCATTACTGGATTCCGAACCTCGTTAAAATCACTCGACGGAACCAGTACTAATTTCAATTCCCTCCGGTAGCCATGTCTACAACTAATCTACCCACCAAATTTATCCCAGAGCACAGAAAATAGATTCGGGAATCAGAAATCAGGCGGCTGGAAAACGTCCGATGATTCTCAACCGCTGCAACAGCTACGAAACCTGCCTGTGCAGGTTGAACGCCCATCGCCACGGAATAACATGGCAGACGTTGCCATGACTTATAGCCGCTGGGCCGCGTAGTTACCCGAACTAATACCTTAAGAACGCCTGCTATCA
The DNA here is from genome assembly GCA_015486845.1 of Anaerolineae bacterium. GTDB lineage: Bacteria > Chloroflexota > Anaerolineae > JAADDB01 > JAADDB01 > WFQU01. Next base: position 37,819 of record WFQU01000160.1, read on the forward strand.
ACTTTCCCCACTCGGAAGCAACCGCTTCAACCAAGCCGTAAATCGAGAGCCCACACCGCTTGGTGAAAAATTCATAGTCGTCCGATCGGCCAACAAAAAAGAAGGACGCCGATCGGCTAACAATAACAGGCCCAAAGCGGTAGCATAAGCCGGTGAACGCAACGAATCCGGCAAATTAATGAAATCCTCGACTTCTTCCGGTCGCCCCACCCGTACCGGCACATCAAGCATCGTCCGGGCAATCTCGGCAAATCCATCCAACTGAACTGTGCCTCCAGTCAAAACCACGCCGGCAGTAAGAATTCCATCGTACCCCATCTGTTTGACCTGTTTCCAGATAAATTCCAATATCTCCTCAGCGCGGGCTTGCAAAATAATTGCCAAATTCTGACGATTGACAACGTATTCTCCCCCGTCACCAAATCCCTGCACACTAACCCGTTCCGTCGGCGAAACCCTATTTACCAAAGCGCTGCCATATTGAATTTTTAACTGTTCCGCCGTTTCGATAGGGGCCCGCAATCCCAAAGCGACATCATGCGTAAGGTATTCCCCACCCATGGGCACAACAGCAGTGTGCCAAGCTGTACCATCCAAATAAATGGCCAAATCAGATGTGCCGCCGCCAATATCGACAGCCAGAACCCCCAATTTGCGTTCTTGCGGCCGCAAAACAGCTTCCCCAGAAGCAAGGGAACTCAATACCAGCTTCTCCACGCGGATACCGGAGACCTCGATACAACGGAACAGATTCTGCAAGGCCAGTGCATTCGACGCGACCAAATGCGCATTGACCTGCAAACGGAACCCGCTCATTCCCACGGGATGATGTACGCCTTCTTGCCCATCGACCACAAAAGCACGCGGCAAGCTAGCGATAATTTCCCAATTTTGCTCGATCTTTGTCGTCCGGGCACTAGCCAAGACACGACGGACATCGTCCTCCGTAATAATACGATCGTTATTGAAAATGGATATAATCCCAACATTGTCAAATGAGTGCAAATGACGACCAGAAATGGAAACATAAGCATTTCCCATGCGTGTGCCCGCCTGGCGCTCCACAGTGCTGATGGCCTCTTGTAGCTCCGCCGTGACTTCCTCGACGTCCACAATGGCACCTTCCCGTACGCCACTCGTTGCAATCATCGCTGCGCCTAATACGTGAATACCATCATCCGTAATCTCAGCGATCAAAGTGGTTATTTTCGTCGAACCTATGTCAATGGCAGAAACAATGCTTACCATACGTCCTCCTTCCAGACCGACGCGCCATCGTCTTAAGGTGTAACAATAGCACTATCAGGGCGTGAAACATCAACGGCAGAGGGCAAAGTTCCCCCATGTTGATTCGAGAAACTATTCAACGCCCCCTGTAAAAGTCGCCATTGCTGGGATAAATTGTCTGCCTCGCCCAAATAAACGGTTGTCTGATGCCTCCAGCGGAAAGAAAAACCGTCCGGAACACGATAATTGAGCACTTGCAACGCCGGATTCAAGGCCAAGAGATGGGAAATTCGGCCGGCATACACAGCGGATAAACGCTTTTCGCCGGTCATCGACACCACTAAGGCGCTTTCGTTATCGATCAATACGGGCAGCCGCAAATGAGCACTGGGCAACGCCGGCAACAAAACGCCCTCACCGTCAACCCAAAGGGAGCTTCCTGCTCCTTGCCAAACGAAAACCGGCTGGCGTTCCACGACACGGATGCGCAGAACAGGTGCCGGAAAAACAGAAACCTGCGCCCGGCGCACAAAAGGCAGTTGTTCCACCCGTTTCTGTAATCGGTCCGGATCCAGGCCAAATACGTGATAGCCGCCCACATCAGCTTGCCGAACAACAGTCGCCAAGTTAGTATAGTGCAAGCCAGTCACATGCACTTGTGACACAAAGAGCATATTCCAATTCCAGGCGAAAAGTAACGCTGCAACAGTCAAGAGAGCCAGGAGAGCAGCTAATAACTGCGCTTTAGCCAAGCGCTCGCGCCGGGCAGTCCGTCGTTGTGCAAACTTGAAATTGTCGACAACAGCCGCCAAAGAGAAACGAGAGCGACGCTTGCGTTTATTGTTATGATAACGTGATGACCGTGATGACATCATTCTCACTCGCTTAGCAGGCTATCGGGGCTCTAACGCCAAGGATAACAGCTTATCCAACAAAGCCCCGTACGAAAGGCCAGTAGCTTCCCATAATTTTGGGTACATGCTGATTTCGGTAAAGCCAGGAAATGTGTTTAGCTCATTCAAATATAAAGTGCCACTCCCTTTATCCAGCAAGAAATCGACCCGGGCTAACCCACTCCCGTCGATGGCACGAAACGCCCGCAAAGCAATATCCCGCACTTGCTCCGTCAGCGCCGGCGACAACGCGGCCGGAACGACAGTCTGTGAACCCGCATTCTGGTATTTCGCCTCATAATCGTACCACGCTTTGCCCGGGATTACTTCCCCCGGCAAAGAGGCCGTGGGGTAATCGTTTCCCAAAACACTGACTTCAATCTCGCGAGCTGCAATGCCTTGCTCCACGATCAACCGGCGATCGAAACGAGCGGCCTCTTGCAGCCCAGCCCACAGCGCTGATCGATTATCCGCTTTAGTGATGCCCACGCTGGAACCCAAATTAGCTGGCTTGACGAAAATAGGATAAGCAAACTGAGATTCCAACTCCGTCAACAACAGTTCACGATCCTCCGCCAGCACACGGCGCTGCAGGATACGAAAAGGCAAAACCGGCAAACCCTCAGCTTGAAAAAGGCGCTTGCTCAAGCCCTTATCCATGGCCACAGCCGAAGCCAGCACGCCACATCCAACATAAGGCAAGTCGGCGAGATCAAGGAAACCTTGTAATTTGCCGTCTTCACCGTAAGGGCCGTGCAAAACGGGCAGAATGACGTCCACTTCGGATAGCCGTTCAACGACTGGCAGAAGATCAGCCGAGGTTAGTCTATCAACCGGTGCAGAAGGGACAGTACCTTTCAATAACGCTTCTGCATCTTTAGCATAATACCATCGTCCGAATTTGTCAATTGCAAGAAAGTATAGCATGTAACGTGAAGCATCCAAGTGGTTGATAATAGAACGAGCAGAAGCCAAGCTCACCTCATACTCAGCAGAACGGCCACCGAAAATGATACCTACCCGCAACTTCTCTTTACGCATAGTCAAATATCCTCGTTTTCTATTCCGCTTCAAACTGACTACCTACCAGCATCACTTCAGGTTCCAAGGCTACGCGAAAATGCCTTTTCACTTGCCGCCGGGCCATTTCCATCAGTGCCAAAACATTAGCTGCCGAGGCATCTCCCAGATTGACAATGAAATTAGCATGAAGCGATGAAATAGCCGCACCGCCAACCCGATAACCTTTCAATCCCACCGCTTCAATCAAACGGCCGGCATAATCCCCCGGCGGATTTTTGAATACAGAGCCCATACTGGGCGCTTTAGGCTGTGTCAAACGCCGTCGTGCTAAATAGTCCTCCGCCTGCGAACGCATAGTAGCCGTGTCGCCCGGCTGCAATTGAAACTGGGCAGCAATCAGCAACGGGACCCAAGCACTTTTGCGCAGACGCTGTTTCAACGCACTATCCCGATAAGAAAGCTGCAAGCGCCGAGCCGGCCAGGTGACAAGCGTGCCATCCTGTTGCAAAAGCATCACCCGACGTAGGCTTGCCGCCACGTCCGAGCCGTAAGCGCCGGCATTGCCGATCACAGCGCCCCCCACGCTGCCCGGAATACTCACCGCCCAGGTTAAGCCAGTCAAGCCCTGGTTTATCGCCTGACGAGCCAAACCTGCCAAAGGCGCACCACTTTCTGCCCAAACCAGGCCGTCGGATCTGAACACAACCTTGCGGCAACGGTTGACAACGACTAAGCCAGGAATTCCCGCATCCCCAACCAAGACATTGCTGCCGCCGCCGAGAAACGTCAGCGGCATCGAGCGCCGCCCAGCATAAGCCACTAACGCCGATAATTGGTCTACATGCCGCACGATAGCCATCAGCGCAGCGGGGCCGCCAATGCGAATCATTGTATAAGACGCCAACGGCTCGTTTTCCAACCAGGTCGCGCCGGGGGCCCACTCTCGTAACGCTTGCCGGTCTGCAGCATCAATCAAAACGGTTCGCCTCCTGCGCCCGCAACCGCCGCAAAACCATCTCGCCCACCTGTCCGCTGGTGCCGGCTCCCATAGTTATCAGCACCGCCCCGGGCTGCAACCAATGTGAAAGTTTCTCCGCCGCCTGCTCGACATCGCCCACGAAACGGACATCCGGATGGTTCAACGTTGCTGCGACTTTTTCACCGGTCAATCCCAATGTATCCTTTTCCCGGGCCGCGTAAATATCCGTGACTAACACATGGTCGGCGAGAGCAAAGGCATTGCGCCAGCGCGACAAAAAGGCCGCAGTCCGGCTATACGTGTGCGGCTGGAACAGCACCCACAGCGATGCGTCCTGGTAAAGATCACGAGCAGCCAGTAACGTCGCTTGTACTTCCGTGGGATGATGACCATAATCATCGTAAACCTGAATACCATTAACCTCGCCTTTGCGCTCAAAACGCCGCGCGGCGCCGTGATAAGAAGACACATAAGGCAACAAAGAAATCACATCCATGCCCCAAGCATCCAAAGCGGCCAAAGCCACCAATGCGTTGCTCACGTTATGCCGTCCCAGTACAGCAAGCTGTGCTGGGCCCAAATTAACACCAGCTCGCCAAACCTGGAACAAGGGATAAGCACCTCGATGCCAATCCCGCGCTTGCCAAGTGGCATTGCGTTGATAAATACTGCAACCAATGCCCGACAATTGCACTGGACGCTGCGACATGATCAATGCCGCCCCCACATCATCAATCGATGCAATCAATCGCCCATTCGTCAGCGGCAACCGCTCCACAAAGTGCCGGAAAGCAGCCCGATACACTTCCAACGTTGGAAAACAATCCACGTGATCCCAATCCACCGTCGTCAACGCAATCACATGGGGCTGCAATCCCAAAAACATGTTGTCGTATTCGTCAGCCTCGATGATGAAATAGTGGCCGTCCCCGGCATCAGCGTTACCCCACACCGGCAAATCGGCACCAATGATATAGCCAGCCTGGCGTCCGCCTAAACGCGCCCACTGGATCGCCATGCCGGTGGTAGTCGTTTTGCCGTGTGTGCCAGCTACGGCCAAAACATCCCGTCCCGCCAAAAGGCGCGCCAGGAAATCCGCCCGTTTCAAGACAGGAACACCTTGCCGCCGGGCAGCCTGGACTTCCGGGTTATCAGGAGGAATAGCCGAAGAAATCAATAACAAGTCTGCGCCGGCTATCTGCGACGCCCTGTGCCCAACATCAACGCGGGCGCCCATAGCCCGCAAACGCCGCAAGGTCGGCATATCGGCCCGATCCGAACCGGAAACAGCAAACCCTTCTTGACAAAGGACCCGCGCGATAGCAGACAGGCCGGTACCGCCAATTCCGACCAAATGAACATGTTCCCGCTTCGTAAAGGGCATGATTTCTTCTGACATTTTTACCTACCTAACCTGGACAAGCCAGAACCAAAAAACTCAACGCAGAAACGCCAAGAGGCAAAGACATAAAGATTTTTTGATTCTCTTTTTGCTCGTTTTCTCCGTTTTATTCCGTCGCTTTTGCTAACCCTATTCAAGGACCAAGGAACAAAGATTTTATATTTTTCTTAGCACCTTGGCACCTTTTGCGTCTTAGCGTTAAGTTTTTGCACTATGTACAAGAATTTCGCTGGTAAGGTATTAATGCGATACACCATCATGATCAAAACCGACACTTGCTTATTTTCTGATCACTATGAATAGTAACAAAAGTGCAGCCACGACGCCAACGTAAGTCACATCGGTGCCCAATAACACGTCCAAATGCGTCGATAGGGCATGAACAATAGATCGTGCAAAACCGCTCATCGTCTCCGGGAAAAAAAGCCTGGCCTGTTTCGTGTATGGATAATGGTAATAATCGAAATAAAACCACACCACCGAGACCGTTAGAATGCCATTGACCGCCCCGACGGCAACATTCAAGAAAAAGCGATTGATACCTTTGGCTGTCGGCACACCGCCAGCCGAAATACCAAACCCGATGTAATTTCCCATCAAAGTAACCAGAAAGAAGGTCAAGAAAAACAATAGCTCTATTGCCTCTACGGTTTCGCTTTTCGCGTCCACCCGGAAATAAGGTGCCATCGTAGTACTCACAAAGTGATCCACCTTCTCAGTTAAGGCAAACATTATAAAAGCAGCGAGCAAGATGATAATAGTTGTCCCCAATTCTCTATGATATCCCCTCGCTAAGGCAACTAAAACAAATACAAAAACCACCACGAACCACACTACTTCAATGGAACTCATAATCCCTATCCTATTTCACGCATGGCCCAAATAACAACAGCAACGCAGACAACGACTATCAAGTAAAATGGATCCAGCCCCAAAATGGATTGTGTTTTCGATAAGCCTTGCGCCAACAACTGGCCGGCCTGATTATTCGCAGCGTCACTGACACCACCACTGATAACTTGGGGTGTCGGCAAGGCATGCGGCAACGCCGGCAGCAACCAAGAGCCCAACAGATAGCCGTTCAACGCGCCTAAAAGAGCGCCGAAGCCGGGCAACTTCCTTTTGAATAACCCGCTTACCACATAAATCAACACAATTGTGGCCAATAACAAGCCAAGCAAGACCGTCGTCGTCTCCGCATTATTCGCTGAGCCAGAGGCGACTGTCGCCTTATACACGTTCGATGCGTTGCCAAACACAGCAGATGCACCTTTATGCCTATTGCGAAACAAGAGGGCTGCAAGCTGAAGGGTAAAACGGAACCAGTTAAACAAAGAAATTAAAATATGACCTTGATCCACCCTCAAAAAGATCAAGCCAACGAACACAACCAGTTCCCGGATAAAGCCACGGTGAATGCCCCACCAACCAAAGAGCAATAAGAAAAATAGTAACGTTATGGATGCTTGAACATCTGGCGGTGCCCCGATTGTATTCATGCCGTCACTCCCCACTCGATTCCACCACCAAAGCGGCTAACCGTTCGGCGGCATCCCAACGCGCCATGTCATGTAAAACAGTCCGCATCTTCTGCCGGCGCTGGTCATCCTCTAAAAGAGCGTGCAACGTAGGCCACAAATCTCGTTGCAATTGTGCGTCCGGCACGATCACCGCCCCGCCAGCTCGTTGCAAATACTCGGCGTTCAAGCGCTGATGTTGCCCGGCATAAGGATAGGGCACCAACACGGTGGGTAGTCCCGCAACAGGTAATTCACCCAACACTGAAGCCCCGGCCCGGCTCACAGCCAAGTCCGCGGCATGCAAAGCCGCCGCCATCTCATCGTATAAATACGCGTAATGATGATAATCTTGCCGTAACGCGGACGGTAAATTTTCCGCCATCCGGGTCACCCAAGCACTATCCAAAGGGCCGCTCACATGAAGTACTTGCGCTAACGGCAGAATATTCGGTAAAGCAGTCACCAGCGCCCGGTTGATACTCCTGGCACCGCGACTACCACCGAACACCAACAACACTGGCTTCTCGGCCGCCAAACCTAAGGCCGCCCTTGCCTCCGCCCGCTGCCAATGGCTAAAATCCTCACGAACCGGATAACCGGTCACCACCGCTTTAGCCCCAAAATAGGAAGCTGCCTCCGGCAACGAAACAGCCACCTTTGTGGCCCAGCGTTGCAAGAACCGGATCGCCAGACCGGGACGCAAATCGGGTAAATAAATGAGCACCGACACGTTAAGCCGCCGCGCTGCCAGCGCCACTGGCACGGAAGCAAACCCTCCCGTGATAAGGCAAACCGTCGGCCGCCAGCGGCGCAACAAAGCCACTGATTGCCGATATCCACGCCACAAGTGATACGAATTAGCGGCGGCCATCCAAGGCGCTTTGCCCAACAACTGCCCCGAGGCTACCGCGTCAAAAGGCAAGCCAGCACGCTGCACCAACTTCGCCTCAATGCTGTCCGGCGAGCCGATATATAAGAATTCAGCGGCGGGCGTGCTTTTTTGCAAGCGGCCAATAACGGCGAAAAGGGGATAGACATGACCAGCAGTCCCTCCCCCAGAAAGCAGCACTCGCATGTTCTGTGACATTTCTTCCTCGATGCATGGAAACGCTCAACAAAAGTCCTGTTGCTGCTAAACAGCTTAACATAGAAGCACCGCCAAGACTAAAAAAGGGCAAGGTCATGCCGGTCGGAGGTAGCATAGCCACCATTACACCTAAATGAATAGCCGTTTGCCAACTCCACCACAGGCCAATCCCCGCTGCTAACAAAGACCCAAAAAGGTCTGGCGTCGTAACAACCAGATCAAACACCCGCCAAAAAAGCAAGAAATAGAGAGAGATCAAACCCAACAGGCCGAAAATACCGAATTGAATGACAACGGCCGCACCGGCAGCATCGCTTTTCAACAAGATGAACTCCGACGAACCCCGGCGCCCGGCGCCATGCCCCAGCCACGAATTGCTAATACTCGACAATAAGCCGTTGATCTGGGCATTCTGAACAGCAAATGGATGTTGCCACTCCTGCACATAAATATCTAAGCGATGAAAAACATGACTGGCCGTCAAATAAACCAACAGTAATCCCAATAAAAGGACTGGGATGAGATAAATCAAACCTCGCCTCAGGCTACCGCCAGCCAAAAGAAACATGAGAACAGCTACTGTGCCAATGAGTAACGATGTAGAAATATCCGGCTCCAAGACAATCAGGAAAAGCGAAAGGACGACCAAAACCATGTATGGCAACAATCCCGTGTTCATCTCCTGAAGCTCTGTTTTACGGCTAGTCAACCAGGCCGCAAAGTAAATGATCAACCCCAATTTGGCCAATTCCGAAGCCTGAATGCTATTACCGTGCAAGTAACGATGAGATTGATTGACCGCCGGCTGCAAGAAAACAGCACCTAACAAAAGCAGAGAAAAGAGAAGAATCGGCACGGCCCATCGTTTCCAATAATGATAATCCACCAACGCCAAAACAACCATCAAGACCAAGCCCAAGATGACGGCACGCGCTTGCTGTCGCACGGATTCCAAAGGGGAAGCACCCTGCTGAATCAAATTTCCGTACGTCGAGCTGTAAAGGAATATCAACCCCATCGACACCAGCACTAAAACGGTGACGAGTAAAAAGACATCCAATCCCCACAGGTTGAAAACAAATGGATTGCGAGATGATTGCCGCATCGAACTGTCTCTTTCATTCTCTCTGTATCAGAGCATGTCCACCAATTGCCGAAAGTGTTCTCCCCGAGCCACGAAATCTTTGTAAGTATCGTAACTGGTACCGCCCGGCGAAAGCAACACAACATCCCCAGCCCGGCTGACCGCGTCGGCAGCGGCCACAGCCGCCGGCAAATCGTCCACCAGGCGCACGCTTGCTAACATTTCGCCAGGCTGAGCCGGCTGCTCAGCAACTTTACGAGCGATCATGGGCGCCGCTTCACCAAAAAGCAATAAATGGCGCACTCGTTGGTGTACCAACCGAGCAAATTCATCCCAAGGCAGTTTCTTGTCCCGCCCGCCGGCCAGCAAAATAAGCGGTTCGTCAAAAGAACGCAGTGCCGCCACAGCGCGTTCCGGTGCCGTAGCGATGGAATCATTCACCCAGATCACGCCTTGGCGCCGGCGAATCACTTCCAGGCGATGCGCCACGCCTGTAAACGTCGTAGCCACTTTCTGCACGCCGGCCACCGACCCGCCGGCAGCCAACGCCAAAACGGACGCTGCCAGCATGTTCAGCACGTTATGCTCGCCACGTAAACGAATCACCGAGCGAGGGAACAACGGCACGACATCAGAATGCCGACGATAAACCAGCCTGTCACCGGCTAACCACGCGCCGGCCGGCACTTCTTCCCGTAGGCTGAACGCCAATCGCTCCACACCGGCGGGTAATTGATCATACCAGCGCCGTGTCCAATCGTTGTCCCAGCCCAGCAAAGCCAAATCGCCCGGTCCCTGATAGCGCCAAAGGTTCTGTTTCGCTGCTGCGTAAGCAGCCATGGACGGATGACGATCCAAATGGTTCGGCGTCACGTTCAGAACAGCTGCCGCCCACGGACTTTGGCGCCACAATTCCAGTTGAAAACTGGAAAGTTCCAACACGACGCGGTCATCCGGCGCGATTTCCGCTAAACGATCAATAAGCGGCGTGCCGATATTACCTCCGACATGCGTGCGTAACCCGGCAGCCACCAGCATTTTACCCACCAACGTCGTCGTTGTAGTTTTGCCACTGGAACCGGTAATGCCGATCAGGGGCGCCGGGGAAAACTGCAAGGTCAACAAAGAATCGTTGCTTAATGCAATGCCCCGCGCCTGGGCCTCCCGCACAATAGGAATCGTCGGCGGCACGCCTCCACTCAAACAGAGCAAGTCCACGCCATTCAGTAGCGATAATGGGTGTCCGCCCAAAGCAAAACGCACGTTGCTATACCCTTGCAACGCCGCCATTTCAGATTGCAACTCGGCAGCCGGCCGGCGGTCGCTCAACACAACTGAACTGCCCGCTGCTGCAAAGAAATGGGCCAAAGCGATACCTTGGCGCGCCAGGCCCAAGATTAGCACCTTGGCGCCGGAAAATCGTTGTCCTATCATCTTAGATCAACGCCAGTGCGATGCCTAACATCGCGCTAAGAATGCCGATCAGCCAAAAACGCTGGGTTACTTGCGTTTCAGACCAGCCCAACAGTTCGAAATGGTGATGCAACGGGCTCATGCGGAAGAGACGGCGCCCTTCACCATACAGCCGGCGCGTCAGTTTGAACCACCCCACTTGCAAAATGACTGAGAGCGCTTCCGCCACAAAAATAGCCCCAACCACCGGTAAAAGGAGCCATTGTCCGGTGAGGAGCGCCACAACGCCCAAAGTGGCCCCTAAAGATTGCGAGCCAGTATCTCCCATAAAGAGATCGGCCGGATAAGCATTGTACCAAAGAAATGCCATCACAGCGCCCACAACAGTGAAACAGAAAGCCACCAACCAAACTTGTCCTTGTAAATAAGCAATCACGCCATAGGCGGTAAAAGCAATGGCAGCGTTACTGCCGGCTAATCCGTCCAGCCCATCCGTGAGATTAACAGCATTGGACGTGCCCAAGATTATAAAAATAGCAACCGGCAGATAGAAAATGCCAATATTAAATTTGGACGGGATCCCCGGCACAGCCAAACTATGTAAATTTGCCATCCAGTAAAGAGCACCTGCCGCCACAAATGCGATAACACACTGCAAAGCAAATTTCGTGCGGGGAGAAAGTCCCTCTCCTCGGGAAGCATTTTTTCCCAAAATACCTTCCCAATCGTCCAACATGCCCAAAATGCCAAAGCCAACCATAACAAAAAGCGGCACTAAAACGGATTGACCAATATATGTGTGGCCCAAAAAATTAGCAATATTCAGAATGATCGTTATCAAGAGTACAGGAATGATGATCATCAAACCACCCATCGTCGGCGTGCCCATTTTAACTTGATGCGCTTTGGGGCCGTCAATGCGGATGCGCTTACCCAAATGTGCCCGACGCAAATATTTAATCAACGGCGTCCCCCACCCCACCGCTAACAAAAAAGCAACCGTTCCCAACGTCAATGAGTAAGACACAGGCTCAATACGCCTCCACCCCGGACAGATCATCGACAACTCGCTCTAAGGCCATAGCCCGAGAGCCTTTCACCAAAAGCACATCCCCCGGCCGCAACCGTTCTCGCAAGAATTCGCTTGCCTCCATCGCTGCATTCAGGAGCACAACTCGGTCCTCAGGCATGCCCTGTGCCATCGCTTCTTCAGCAATCCATCGCGCCCGCTGACCAACCGCTACCAATAATTGTGTAACAGCCGCCGCCCTGGCACCCACTAAACGATGTCCTTTTTCCTCATAATCGCCCAATTCTAACATGTCTCCCAAAACAGCAATATGCCGGCCATCCAGCTCGGCCAGCAAGTTCAGCGCCGCCAGCACCGAAGCGGGACTCGCGTTGTACGTGTCGTCTATGATAGTGCTGCCGCCGATACCCGGCACTGCGACTAAACGCAATTGCGCCGTTGTATCCTGCAATCCGGCCGCAATCTCGCCCCAATCCAAGCCATAGGATAACCCCACCGCTGCCGAGCGCAGCGCCGTATGCACGCTGTGCTGTCCCAACAGAGGAATCCGTACCGGAATAACCTCGTCCTGGTAATGAAATGTAAAACGAATGCCTTCCAAGCCAGCGCTTGCGATTTCATCCGCCCACAAATCATTCTCCGCCGCCAAACCATAAGTCATTACCGGCGCAGCACTTTGGGCCGCCATTGCCGCCACCAAAGGGTCATCCCCGTTCAAAATGGCTAAGCCATTAGCAGGCAAAGCGCGCACCAATTCCGCTTTGGCCGCTGCAATCCGATCTAAACTCCCCATCCGCTCTAAATGTGTGGGGCCGACATTGGTTACAATCCCAACCTGGGGTGAAGCCATGGCGGCAAGCGAAGTAATCTCGCCGGGGCCATAAGTCCCCATCTCTAAAACCGCCACCTGGTGTTCCTCCGCCAGTTGCAGCAACGTCAGAGGCAGGCCAATCTCGTTATTGTAGTTTTGCTCGCTTTTCAACACCCGAAAGCGTTGACGCAGAACAGCCGCCGTCAATTCCTTCGTGGTCGTCTTGCCAACACTACCAGTAATTGCCACAACGCGCAGTTCGAATTGGCGTCGCCAAAATGCTGCTAATTTCTGCAAAGCAGCTAAGCTGTCTTCCACTAAGAAGATATACGGTCGCGCCAAAGCGCCAATAGGTAATGGTTTGTCCAACTGTAAACGGGAGCCAGGCAGTTCCGGCAGGTCCGCATAGGTCAGAATGGTCGTGGCACCGTGCCGGCGAGCATCTTCCATAAAAAGATAGCCCTCAGTCCGCGTCCCCGGCAAAGCCACGAACATACCCCCCGGCTCCACTTGCCGGGAATCGACGGCAAAAGAGGACAACGGTTGCGGGTTCAGCCGTTCGCTGCCCACAATCTCACCCCCTAAAGCCAACCAGATTTGTCGTGCACTCGGTGGCACTTTCCACCCCTTTCAACCTTTTATAAGACAGCACACCAACCAGTCAAAGTTCCCCAACGCGGACCCGTGAGGCCCTTTCCCCCTACCCATGTAGATACTGTTATTGTGCCTTCGATGGAGGCACATTCAAAATCGTTGTCAATCGCTTTGCTGCCTCCATAAAAGTTGGCAGGGCCGAATTGTAAGCCCAAAATCCCTTTGCAGGTTGATGCAATTTCACCAAAATCACGAGTTGCGGATTATCAGCCGGTAAGTAGCCAATAAAAGTAACGTCAGGCAATCGCTGATTGTACCCTTTCCCGATCTGGGCGATCTCGGCCGTGCCTGTCTTGCCAGCCACACGGTACCCGGGCACGGGATTGTCACCGGCCCACCGGTGTACGACACCCTCTAACATAGTCGTTACCTGGTGCGCCGTCTCAGGACGAATCACGCGGCGTCGTTCTTTTGGTAAAACCTGATACCATTTGCCATCTTGCACAAATGCCAGCACAGCGTGCGGCCTCATCAACACGCCATTATTGGCCAAGGCACCGTAAGCGGCCACAAGCTGCACCGGCGTTGCTTGTAAAGCCTGTCCAAACGATTGGGCAGCCAAATCTGAATTACTCCAGATAGGATTGCCCGGCTGGCGCACCATCCCGGGATTATCCGGGCCGAAATCTTCACCGGTAGGAGCGTCAAAGCCAAAATCCAACACATATTTGTAAAACCGCTGGGGCCCCAACGCGATGGCCATTTGCACCATATCCACGTTGAGTGATTCAGCTAATACTTTAGCTACGGTGACATCACCATAAGCTTTACGCTCCGCATTACGAAAAGTATGCCCGCCATAAGTAATGCTGCCGCTATCATGGTAGATAGTATCCGGCGTCACGCCCAATGATTCCATCGCCGCCGCAACCACGAATGGCTTGAAAACAGAGCCCGGTTCATAAGGGTAGAGCGCTAACTCTCGAAAAACTAATTGATCCGTGTTTCCAGTATGATTCGGATCGAACGTCGGCCAGTTAGCATAAGAAATGATCTCACCGTTGCGCGGATCCATGGCCAGGATAAGGCCGCTATCGCTATGGTAACGCTTAATGGCCTGCCGCAACACATCTTCCGTGGCCAATTGCGCATCACGACGCACTGTCAAGACCAAGTCATGCCCACATTGCGATGGCAAATAAGGCATCAACGCTTTGGGAACGAAAGGCTTAACCGCCACATTCCGACCTTGAAAATCTCTTTCGCCCCGCAAGTACTGCTGATAATAATATAGTACCCCCAGTGCGCCAGCCCATTCCTTTTTTTTAGAATTGTAATATGAAAAGCCCAACAAATGGGCCGCCAAGGACTTCTCTGGATAAAAGAAATAAGGATCCTTTTTTACCGTCACGCCACGCACGGCAAATAGGACTGGATTCCATTCCCCCTCGATTTTCTTTGCTTCCCCCTCGGAAATGCCCGCACAATGATACGAAGCCAGGTCCATTGCCTCAGGCAACGAAAAGCCCGCTGCGAAATCCTTTTGTCGCGCTCGCAAAGCTTGTAAGAGACAAATGCGGTTGGGCGGAGAATTGGCAGTAACCACCCGGGTGTAAGACGTGTCGCTACCATACTTTTGTTGGAAGGACTTGTAACCCTGATCCAGCTCCGAACGGGCAGGAAAATCATTTTCCGGCCATAACGCGGTAATAGCTTGCCACGTTTTTTCCTCAAGCTGATTTCGTTTGACAACATCTTCCTGAGATTCGTTGCGCCTGATCCAAGAACGCGCCACCCCCCAGTCGTATAAGACCTTGAACCGAAAATTAGGGATCGCCAACGCGGATTGTTGGCGATCCACAATAATGCCGAAGCCATCACAAGCTGGTGCCTGGTACGAATCGCTTAGGGCCGCCTTTTCGTGGGAAGCCATGACCAACAAGCGGAGGTAAAAGAAAATAGAGAGGAAAATAACCCCCACCGGCAACATCAACAAACAATAGCGGCAACCGAAAAAAGGATGCCTACCCCCTCGCACCATATCCCCCTCTCAACAATGTCATGGAGTTGTACGCAGAGCATGTGCGAAACCCGGAACGAGCCATGACGTCCAACTCTTCCAAGCTGTATCGTTGGGAATCGCCCCACCACGAGCGAAAGAAGTCATTTGTTCAGGCTGGGGATATGCTATGGTCGAAACCTGCTGTTCGTTCACTAACGTCAAGTGGTAAAGCTTAGCTATCTGTTCCAGCCGTTCAGTACTGTATAAATGCGCTACATGGTCTTGCAAAACAGGTAGATCCTGTTGCTGCAAACGCAGGCGTTTGGTATGTAAAGTTGTATATTGCTTTTGCAACACGCGTACTGTCGTCTGCTGCTGCAAAGCTATCGCGAAAAATAACATGGTGGCCAAAACCAACAGGAAACTAGCCATAAACCACCCTAATAACGACCGGTAACGCTGTATGACATCGAACCGTTGCCAAAAGGGCGCATTATCATGTAACGGCATTGCTAATGATTTCACAGCCATCAAGCCACCTCCGCCCGGCAATTCCAGTCTGAGTGTAGTATTATTCTCCATAATTGAACCTCTCCTTCTTGCGATGTAAGATTGTAATGTCATATCCAAAAGAGTAAATCGGCCAACATCTATAACTAAAAACAAGATTCCCGCCCCTAAAAACCGGGCGAAGCCACTGTTTCTTGATCGTATTAAAGCCGTTCGGAAACTCTAAGCTTGGCGCTGCGACTACGTGGGTTCAGGGCGATTTCCGCTGCCTTTGCGATAATCGGTTTCTTGGTCAGAATACGCAATCGCATCGGCGTGTTCATGGCCAAATTATCGTCCTGCCCCGCCTCCCGGCGGAAAAACCATTTCACAATACGATCCTCCAAGGAGTGAAACGAGATGACTACTAACCGCCCGCCTGGCTTCAATAAATCTACAGCCTGCGGTAAAACGGCCTCCAGCGCACCCAATTCGTCATTCACGGCAATGCGCAGCGCTTGAAAAGTACGCGTTGCCGGATGAATGCGCTGCTTCGGCGAACGCCCCACAGCCTTGAGCACGACTTGCGCCAATTCGTCCGCCCGGTGTAATGGGCGATTCTGCACAATAGCTTTCGCAATACGCCGGGAACGCCGTTCTTCACCATAGCGATAAATCAGATCAGCCAGCTCTTTTTCCGGCAAATTGTTCACCAAATCAGCGGCACTGACCGGCTGCGTCGGATCAAAACGCATATCCAGTAAAGCATCCCCTTGAAACGAAAACCCCCGCCTGGCAGAAAGCTGAAAAGAAGAAAGCCCCAAATCTAACAAGATGCCATCGACCTTGCTAATGTCAACCTTTTCAGCAACAGCGGCCAAATAGCGAAAATTGCTATGCACTAAAACAGCCCGATTCCCAAAAGAACGTAACCGTCCTGAAACCCAGGCTATGGCAGCCGGATCAGCATCTAATCCCAACAAACGACCAGTCGGTGACGATGCCGATAATATCGCCTCAGCGTGCCCGCCGCCGCCCAAAGTTCCGTCGATATAAACGCCGCGATCCTTTGGCTCCAACCAAGCCAAAACCTCGTTCGCCAAAACAGGAACATGTATTTCAGACTCGACCACCAGCCCCTCCAGGCTAAAAACCACGTATCAACCCGCGTCATCCATCCAACATCCGCTAACCACAAAATAGCCCGGCCTCAAATCCCTAACGAGGACCAATCAGGAGCAGGCAAATCGTCATCATCCGTACCTTCTACTTGCCGCAATATTTCTGGCGCCCATAATTCAATGTACGTAGAAAGGCCTAAGCCAACGACCTCCTTTTCGATGTGAGCAAAACGCCGCAATTCTTGTGGAATCATAATTCTGCTGTGCGTATCTAACATTTGGGCGGAAGCGTTCCCAAAAAACGTCCGGCGCATACTGCGGGCTTCCGCCGAAGTCAGAATCGGCAATTGATCCATCTTAGTCTGCAGTGCGTCCCACGCCTTCTTGGGAAAAAGAAAAAGGCAGCGATCCGCTCCTTTCGTCATAACCAAGCCGTCCTCTAAAAAAGGTCGGAAACGAGATGGCAAAGCCAAACGCCCTTTGGTATCTACGGAATGCGTAAACCGACCTAACACATCGCACCACCTTCTCCTCGAACGGCAACGAAGAAAATATCACTGCCCACTTTGTCCCACTTCATCCCACTTTATCCCATTATAGCAGGGATTTGGGAAAAATCAAGCCCATTCTTGCCACTTGGGATTTACTTGGGATAAAAATTAAGGTTCCAGCCCTCGTGAGGACGATGTGATATACGCTGTTAATCAGGGGATTTAAACCAGCAAACTAGTTTTAGCCGGCCCTGAACCTTTTTCATTTATGATTATTCAATTGTTAAGGTTCTTTGGCTACACGAAATTCGCCTTATCCCTTACTCTTTGACGGTGCTTGCGCTTAACTTGTCACAAATTCAGTATATCACAAATATCCCAAGTTGTCAACGCCTAATCAGCACCCAAGAATAGGTAATTAGTACCATTATCACTATACGAACCACCCTGATATCGGGGTGGTTCGACCTATTTTATGGCTATTGCACGCAACATTTCGAGGCTGGCTTGCCAGGTAAACCACTTTCTCCTACAATAATGATATCGTTGGTCTACGAGTAGAATTCACCTTAAGCCCGCAAGGCATAGATAGGGCCACAACAGCGAACGAAAATCTCTTGACAAGATTGGGGGATCGCAGGCTTGAGAAGTAATGCTACGGGGAGACCTCTCCCCCAAGCTTCGCTGCGCTTAGCTTTTCCCCCTCCCCGTGTCGGGGAGGGGGCGACTTACCGCCCAAAGGGGCAGTAAGTCAGGAGAGAGGTCTTATTTTCAAAGAGGAGCTATTCCGTAATTTTTGAATACAAAATTATTCGTTTAGGAAGAAACAGGCGTGTTTCTTGGTAGTTATCATGAGCCTGCGGCACACCACAGCGGATGAAATTTAAGATCAGCGTGTATCAGCGTTAATCAGCGTTCTATTTTTGCGTCCGCTGCCAAAAGGCTGCTCAACACCAGCCCCCTTTCAGGGAGCTTCTTGGCGACGTAGCACGAGGATTTGCCCCCCGTGCGCTCGGGCGGAGAACGCTTGTCGATTAGAAGTTCAACTTCTTAAAGAAGTTGAACTTCTAAAAGGGGGCCTGATTTTTTAGACGCTCTGCGCCTTTGCGCCGCTGCGTCAACTGATTTTCAGAGGAGAAAGAGCTTCTACATGGAACAAGCAAAGAAAGAACCATTGCAAGCATTACTGCATAAATACGGTGTCATCCTCGGCGATGGCGCCATGGGCACTATGTTGCAGTCACTCGGCCTGGAACAAGGCGAATGTCCGGAATTATGGAACATAACACAACCGGAAAAAGTGCAAAGCGTACAAAGAGGCTACATCGAAGCCGGCTCCATGGTGATCGAGACCAACACTTTTGGCGGCACGCGTTTTCGCTTAGCCATGCACGGGCTGGAAGATCAAGTCTCGGCTTTGAACAAAGCCGGGGTCGAGATAGCTAAAGAAATGGCCGACACAAAAGCCTTAGTTGCCGGTTCCGTAGGCCCCTCGGGAGAACTCCTTTTTCCATTAGGCACGCTATCCTACGAAGAAGTGCGCGACGGTTTTACCGAACAAGCGCAAGCTATGATCGAAGGGGGCGTAGATCTTTTCATCGTGGAAACCATGAGCGACTTGCAGGAAATCAAGGCTGCCATCGAAGGTATCCGCGCTGTAAGCGGCGACGAGCGTCCCATCATTACTACGATGACTTTCGAGACACGCGGGCATACGATGATGGGCGTCAGCCCAGAGCAAGCATTAACAGAACTTTACGCTGCTAGCAGCCGCTACATCGGCGCCAACTGCGGCAACGGCCCAGAAGAGACCGGTGCGGCTATCAAAGCAATGGCCCCCCACCGGCCGGAGGACGTTGTCCTGGTCGTACAGTCCAATGCAGGATTACCACATTGGCAAAACGGGGACATTATATACGACGGCACACCGGATATCATGGCCAAGCACGCCGTGGCCATGTACGAAGCTGGCGCCCGCTACATTGGCGCTTGCTGCGGCAGCACACCGGCTCACATCAGGGCCATGGCAACAGCGTTAGGCTTACGTTGAACATGTCCCGGCTAAATTCCACCCGCGAACAGAGTCAAGCACCGCAAGCTATCCTGGCTTGCGGCGCCTTAGCCAAAGAAATCAACCTACTCAGAGCAGAAAGAGGCTGGCCGGTTGATCTTTATGCGCTGCCAGCCATTTTGCACAACACGCCAGCGAAAATTGTCACTGCGGTGGCCGAACGTTTGGGGAAACTTTGCCAGCGCTACCAACAAGTGATCATCGGCTATGGAGACTGTGGCACAGGCGGTGCGTTAGACCGGCTTCTGGAAAGCCATCCCCGAGCCCGGCGCATTCCGGGACCACATTGCTACGAAATTTTCAGCGGCCAACGCTTTTGGCAACAAATGGAGAGAGAACCGGGAACATATTTCCTGACAGATTACCTGGCTCATAACTTCCAAAAACTTGTAGTCGCCGGCAATGGGTTAGACCGCGACCCGGCTATGCGCGATTTTCTCTTCGCCAATTACCAGCGTTTGGTTTGGATAGCGCAGAGCGATGCCCCCGAAATTGCGCAGCAAGCTGCCGCTGCCGCCAAGACATTACAACTGCCCCTAACGATTTGGCACACAGGGTTGGACGAACTGACGCGACGGATCGAAGTATTACTTTCGTTTCCGGTTAAAGCAAACAATATATCAATAGGATCATCACATGTAAAGGTCTGAGAACGTGCCTATTTTCTTCGTAGGAACCATCGCTTTAGGAAATGTAATCGGCTGGCTGGCTGCAGAAACGATGTGCAAAGCAGCCGCGGGCTGGAAGAAAAGCATTGGCTTACTGCAAATGGGCATCGCGGCGGTAACCATGGCACTTATTGTCAATCAGGTCGGTTTCGCATTGTTTTTGGCCAGCACATTCGCCACTTTTGCCATGTATTTCATCCTGCATAAATGGGTATGGCATCAGTGACAGTCCATTGGGCCCGGCACAAGTAAAACGACGACGGAGGCCGTCCAGAGCGACTAAAAGTCACGGCAACGTCTGCAAAATCGCCCTACGGTGATTAGCCTGCAACCTGCGCAGGCAGGTTTTGCAGCTGTGGCAGAGCGATTTGCAATCGCCGGACGAGGCAGATCTCAATTCCGGTACGGCGGCGGGGTACGTCAAGGTAGCGCCCGCTGCCAAGGGGTTGCTCAACACCAGTCCCTTTCTAAGGGGCTTATCATTTACGTAGCACGGGGATTTGCCCCCCGTGCGATCGGGCGGCCAACCCCGTTGATTAGAAATTCAACTTCTCGTAGAAGTTGAATTTCTTAAAGAGAGCCTGATTTTTTAGGCGCAGAGCGCCTTTATGCCGCTGCGTCAACTATTTTCAGAGAAGTTTGTCATTGCGAGGCCCTGCCGGGCCGTCGCAATCTCTCTCACTGGCGTTGGAGATTGCTTGACCAAAACGAGGATCACACTGTCGCTTCGCTCGCAACGACATGACTGATTTGAAGGCGTTGCGTCAGCTATATTTAGGGGAGAAGTCTTATTTTCAGAGACGGTAAAGATTACTGCGGTCGTAACGCCGTAACAAAACAAGTTTTTTTACCATTGTTTTTTTATCTACGTGCGCAGCCTGCGTTAATCTGCGTCCCATTTTTATTTTCAAGAGGAGAAAGTAATGGAACAGACACATGCATCTTTGTTACAATTATTAGGCGCCTTCAGTTTCGGTGCCGTCGTCGGTTGGTTTACCTACTTCACCAATCGCTACCGACGTGAGGTTTCCCTATCCGATATAGCCACAATCATCGGCGCATTGGGCGGCGCTGTAATCCTAGCCCTTTTCCGGCCTCGCACAGACCTTTTCGGCGCTTATGGATTCGGCTTAGCGGTGGGTTTCTTTGGCTATTTTGTCGTCCTGATGCTCATGGTAGCCCAAAGCGAAACGCACAACGTAGATTGGTTTCTGGATCCCACAGCAACCGGCATCATTCCCCAACATCCAATGGATATGGAGCCAGAAAAGAAAAACGTGACTACTAAGCCATCCCAATAATCTGATGCGGATGAACGTTAAATCTTTTCTAATTTATCTGCGCACATCGGCGTGAAATCTGCATACGCAACGTTCTATCGCCACATTGGGGACCACTAACCTCTGCGCTGTGACACCAGCACGATCAGCGAATGAAAATGCCCACCTCTGAAACCATGGATTGATAGTTGTGGCCGGAGGCGTAAATACGCAAACTCCGCAAAGTGGCTGGCTGGGCGCCTTGCGCTTTCAGCGTCCCCAGCAAGTTCTTTGTTTCAAAAGGATACCAGATAAACGGCGGAATCTTCTCCCCATTCACCGTGGGCCAGGCGCGGTTCTCTGGCGGACGAAAGTAAAAACCGTGCACCCATTCTCTATCCCTGCCATTGACATCAGTATACGAAAGGCGAATCATCAATGGATACTCCGACCCTAAATAGCCACCACCAGACAAGCTTTGATAGAGCAGCCGCACATCTAAGCGAATAACTAAAGACTCGATATCGCGCACATCCTGATTCAGCTTTTGCTCGATCCACACCTCGGTATGAACACCCTCTTGTGTAGAGCGCCGGCTGAGCAAAGCAGCGTACCGCCCCCCAACATTAACAATGGAAACTGTACCAGGATCAACTTTGGAATCGTTTGGCGCCCACCCCACCTGCCAAGTAGAAGCCAGCGGCTGCAAAAAATTGCCGTTTTGGACCAAGTTATACTCTGCTGGTTCCGGTTTCTGCGGAGGGCCACCCAAAGCGACAAAAACCCGCTTACCACTCCCTACGTGACGCGTCATCCCCATCGCAGTGACATCGGCCTCTCCCGTACGCACCGTTATCTCGGTGCCGGCGTTGCTAACAAAAAGAGAATAGGAGCCGCCGGCTAACACGATCTGCCCATGTGGTGTGGTCACATGAATATGAATAGGGCGATCCCCCTCCTGGTTACTGGTCACCCGAATGCGTCCGGCATCCAAGCGCAAGGTCAAACGAATTGGGTCTTTGCTAGAACCAAAAAGCGGAACACGGCTATCCGACAAACGGAGTCGTGTTTGATTGAACACCTGGACCGTAGCCAATTCAACATTCTTCTCCCCGCCGCTCAACAAGCTTAAAATAGCGCCAGATGTTGCATCGGTACGAATCAGCGTTTGCGGCGCCAGCGAACGTTCCTTCGTAACGGGAATTAATTCGCCATGGCCGGGGACTTCGAGAAGCAAAGTGCCGCGCAAAACATGCAACAAAGGTGGCCGGTAGACAGTAGCATGCTCAACCCACGAATGTACTGACATTGGAATGCCAATAGCCAAAGTAAGGAAAAAAACGAAAGAGAGCAACAGCACCATCCAGGCCACGCGCTGTGGATTCCGATGGCGATACATTAAAAACGGACCTCGTAGCGATCAATTTCGGTTGAGGGTACATCCCAGTCAATGGTTACACGTTCCACCCAGGCGGCTGACGGGCCAACACGCAACCGCGCAGCAAACTTCTCGATAGTCTCTGTCATCCCTTCCACCCAAACGGATACCGTGCCGTCCCATTCATTGCGAGCACCGCCGTGCAACCCTAAACGCTGTGCTTCTCGTTGCACGAAATAACGGAAGCCCACACCTTGTACACGCCCAAAACAATGCAAATAGCAACTACGGATACGTTGGGTTGGCATGGTTTTATCCTTGTTCTCCCCCATCTGCACTGTTCAGACGCTTTAACCAACGCTGCGCATCCCGATCCTCCGGATTAGAGCGCAGCGCTTCCTGAAAATAGAAACGTGCCTGCTCAATATCCCCTTGTTCGTGAAAAATCAAGGCAATATTATAATGCACGCTGTAAGCACGCGGATTGATCCGCAAAGCTTCTTGAAAAGCGGCAAGTGCCTTTTCCCGCTTCTCTTTCGTAGCAAAGGGGAGCTTGCCCAAGTAAGCCGCGGCCAAGTTAATCCAAACATTCTCATTGTCCGGTTCCAACGCGGCCGCTTCTTCCAGGATAGGCACCGCCCGGGCATGTTGGCCGGCCAAAATATAGACGCTGCTCAGGTTAATCTTGACAGCAACATTCTCCGGCGCTAAACGATATGCCTTTAACAATAAGGGCAATGCCTTAGTTAGCTCTTGTCGCTGCAAATAGTGCGTTCCTGCCCACAACAAAGCCTGAACATCCTTTTCGGGCATTATCTAATCACCATTCTCATGCTCGTCGTTTTCCACGTTGCTAAAATAGCGGTAACTTTCTCGCGAGGCCACAAAATATTCAATGGCGTATTGCTCCGGCATACCAACGGCTGCGGAAAAATCCGCCACCAGCCCCGCCACAAACGATTGCAACGCAGTCTGATCCATCTCCAGGAACAGATCGTTCCACACCAAGAAAGTCCCCATAATCAAGGTGTCGGTATAATGCAAATCCAGTTTACCTACGCTCTCCGGCAGAGCACCTTCATGCAGCGCTTCGATAGCATATTGCTCCGAGGCCGTAGTCCGCACCAGGCGTCGCAATTTAAAGTTCATTCCCTCAACCGCCTTTCAGCCCATCACAGAGGCGACAATGTGTCGTCGGGTGTTTCCCCCAAACTATCGCCTTCACCGAAATCGTAGAAAAAGGAATCATCCTCTATTTCATCAAGCTCGCCCAAAAATGGAAGCCAAAAATTTATTGATTCTATCGCGTCACTAATTTCATCACTCAATATTTCGTTCAAGCGAGGCTTCATTGCCAAACGTTTCAGCGCCTCAAGGGCCGACATAGTGCCCATTTCCCCTAAAGCCCAAATAGCTGCGCCGGCAATGGAGATATCTTCTTCGGCAGCCAAACGTTCCAACAAGGGGATTGCTTCCTCTAACTGCAACTCACCCGCAGCAGCAGCAGCTTCGTAACGCATTTTCGGCTCATCGCTCTCTAACTCTTGAAATACATAGCGATTCCAGCGGCTAAGTAAACTCCGCCCCATCGCAAAAATGCTGCTAACGCGCATGTCCAAGTCAGGGTGAAAATAGGCACTCTCAATGAGCATTGCCACCCGCTCGCCCAAAAAAGCCAATGACTCCAAAGCACGGCGCCGCACCAATAACGGTTCCTGATCGTCAGACCAGACCCCCAGTAGTGCATTTTCGACGGCCATGCCCACCACCTGACTTACATCCTCTGTCTCAACCAAATACAAAATATGGCCCAAGGCGATAGCCGCCACAGCCCGCACACCGGTATCAGCGTCTGTTTGCAATATGTGTACCAGAGGGCCGGCCAGCTCTTCGTCGATATCTTCCATTTCCATTAACCCGTTAATCGCGGCTTGACGTACTTTCGGCAGAGGATGTTGCAACAACGCATCGAAAATCGCTCCAAAGTCCAGTAACGGATCCGCTTCGGCTAAATCCGCCAAACCAGATATAAGCAATTCTTTTTGGACATCCGAAAACTCCGCTAAACCCTGTTCGAAAATGGGGACCTGTTGCGGAGATAATCCAGACAAGAGATACAATCCCTCAAACCCTTCTGATAAATTACTCTCTCGCAGCGTCGACAAAATAAAACGTATTCGAACGCTATCGTCTTCTTCTCTTGCCATCGTATCAAACTCCTCTTAAGGTGTTACAATTACTGTCGGTGACGGGATCGATGTTAGATTAGCTGCCGGCGACGGCGTAATCGTAGGTGATGGCGTGGCCGTTGGCGTGGCCGTTGGCAACGGCACGACCAGTTTATCCCCTACATGAATGACTGCGTCGGCCTTCAGCCCGTTCGCCGCCAACAAAGCCGCAAGCGATGTTTCCCACTGACGGGCGATATTTTCCGGCGTATCCCCCTTTTGCACCACATAGGGAATCGTGTGCTGTAGCGGTGTCGGCCGGGGAACCTGCGTGGGCGGGCTATATGGTGTAATCGTCACAGAAGGCACTGGTAAAGCCGTCGGCGCTACTGGCGTCGGTGTTGCCGAAGGGAGCAGAAGCATCACCACCGGCGATCCAGACAGTTCCACGGCTTGCCGATCCACGTGCAACGGCCACGATGGCAACGAAGTAGCCATAAGAAAAGATTGTCCCCGCCAAAAGAAAATAGCCAGCAACACAGCCAACAGCACCACTACGGCTGACCGCCAATCGACGCGCCAAGGAAGCCTTCTTCTTTGCAAAGAATGGCCGCAAACAGGACAAATTAGCAAATGTGCCGGCACGCTGGCTCCGCAATGGCGACAATGTATACGTTTTCGGTTGTCAGAAAGCGTATACCCACATTTAGGGCAAATCGTTGCCCCCGCTGGCATATCTGCCCCGCAACGTGGACAATGTTTCATCATACTATTATCCCGCATCATCCCTTCATAAGCCTATGGCAACGGCATCGTAAAATCATAATAAGTGATGACGACCATGGCAGCCAATAGCAATACCATACCAACAGCGTGCACCAGGCCCTCTTTTTCCGGTGGTATTCGCTTGCCGCGACGAAGCGCCTCTATAACAATAAAAGCTAACCGTCCCCCATCCAAAGCCGGCAAAGGTAACAAATTCGTAAGTCCCAAGGCCATGCTAACAATAGACAAAATCCAGGCAATGGCAAACGTTTTATCCTGCGAGGTCGGTTGTGCATTGACAATTCGGTTGGTTACACGGTAGATACCCACGGGACCGGTAAGCCGAGCATCTTGAGCGGATAAGCTGTGGCGCAATAATTTTGCTGGTAGCGTCACAGTCTCCACGACAAAATTCGTTAGATCCAGCAAGGCGTGATCCACGGCCTGCAAAACCGGCAAGTGCACGAAATAAGGCGAACCGCCATCTATATACACGCCCAGTTCATATCTGCCATCCCTCAAAACCGGCTTGATCGGGATGACGATCTTCTGCCCGTCGCGCATCACGACCAAACGAATAGAACCATTCGGAGAGGAAGTCACGATCGACGCCACCACTTTCGGCAGGCTCGATCGGGGAACAACATGACTGTGCCCATCATAATCAATAATATCAAGAATCACATCGTTCGGCTTCAACCCAGCTTGAGCAGCCGGTGTATCCGCCACAACACTTTGTATATGAGCGCCCACAGGAAAAGAAATAGTATAAGCGGCCGCCAACAAGATAACAGCAAAAAAGATGTTCATAGCCGGCCCGGCCAAAAGTGTCAGTGTGCGTCCTTTCATCGAAGCCTGATAAAAACTGCCCTCCCCCTCAGGGCGATCCTCGCCCCGCATGCGAGCAAATCCGCCCAGGGGCAATAAATTCAGCGTAAATTCAGTACCTTGCCAATCGAAAAGATGAAAGATTTTGGGAGGTAAGCCAATGCCGAATTCTTCGACGACAATACCATTTTTTCTCGCCACCCAGAAATGACCGAATTCATGCAAGAAAATTAGCAATCCAAGCAAAAGAACAAACATCAAAACATGCATAACAGGTTTTTCACTTTCTGAGCGCCCAGGTTAGCAATCACCGTAACGTAATCGCCATGCGCAAATAATTATATTCGATTTCAAGACAACGTTCCCAATAGTGATGCATTATACTTTTCCTTGTATCTTATAGCAAGCAATTCACGCCGAGGGTAAACGAGAACAAGAGATAGTACTTAGCCCAAATACTATGAACACGGGAATTAGCGCCAAACAAGATAAATCAGACAAAAGTCCAACAGAAATAAGCCCCTAACAGGAAAAAAGCGTGCTACAATATAATTACGTGGGCGTAATGTGAAAGGTAGATTTTCCAAGGTGGAAGAGAGCACAGCCCATTCAGTCGACTTAGCGAAGAACAGTCAGCGTAAAGGAGACTATGATGAAACTATTCACCGAAAAGTTCGAGGTTGGTATGCACGTACGCATTCAAGAAGGACGCGCATTTGCCGGACAAGAAGCAGAAGTCATTGACGTAATGCCTGCTTATGTAGACATCAAACTTCTATCCAACGGATTGACAATGCGGATGTTACCTTACGATCTAAAACCCATCATGGCAAAGACAGAAAAAGCCACCGCATAGCTATTGCAAAGCAAAATGCAGAACAGATTATTTTCGTCTAATCCTTGGTGTCCTGAGAGCAGTGTGCAAACGAAGCAACACACATCAAATGAGCGGCGACTACCACAAATGTAGTGGTCGCCGCTTGTGTCCTCAATCGCCGTAACGACGATCCAAAGGAGCAGATTCGACTTCCAACCCATCGGCTCTCCGCTCCCCCACCAAATGCGCCAACATTTCCCAGTCAGGTGGCGCATATCCATCATTCAAAAACTCTGGAAACGCCATTTCCCAATCCGGTTTCTCCTCTTCCATCCAGAACGTCTTCTCTGCCATTTTCCTTCTCTCCTCCGTCAATAATTATCGCCTGCCCTCAACATCAAAATACGATAGCTAAACCCAACAAAAAAACCTCTTCCTGCTGGAAGAGGTTTTGTACACTAATATTTTTGATGCAATAGAACTTGCTTAAGCTTATCCCCCTCCAGCAGCTAACTCCTCCCGGCCCAATACGACCAGGAGGCTAATAATGATAAGGCTGCTAAGAACGAGTACAAAAGACATCACAAGCTCCTCAAATCATTCACTTCACTAAGCACTACCATGCGCATCCTACGCAAAAGAAAACAATCTGTCAAATTTCCTCTCTTCCGATTGCAACGCGATAATCCAGGCAACAACGGCCAAAATGTTGATGGCAGACCTCAACAACCTCATATTCCGGCACTACACCAATAGAACACAAAAGTTCCGCCACAAGCGATAGCGGCAAGCCCATCACATTCGCGTAGCAGCCATCCACCTCAGCGACAGGTCGGAAGGTACGGCTTTGCACGGCATAAGCACCCGCCTTGTCCAACGGATCTCCGCTGGCAACATAAGCTGCAACCTCAGCGGCGCTATAATTGCGCAGTAATACCGTGCTGCGTTCCACTTCCACCCGCAGCGGGCCCCGGCCAGCCAACACTACCGCTGTTATTACTTCATGCCGGCGGCCACGTAATGCTTTCAACATAGCGCTCGCTTCCTGCGGGCTGGCCGGCTTGCCCAAAACTTTCCCGTCCAGCACGACAATGGTATCGGCTGCCAAGATCGCAGCATCGGGGTAGTGCGCCATGACAAACTGCGCTTTCGCTGCAGCCAAACGTCGTACCATCTGTTCAGGATTTTCGCTGGGCACCGGTCGTTCGTCCACATCAGTCGACACAGCGGTGAAAGTAATACCTAAATCGGTTAATAATTGGCGGCGTCTCGGCGATCCGGAAGCTAACACCAAGCGCGTAGCCCCACAAAGCGAAGTCAAGTGTTAATTTTCCCCTCACACAAAAAACGGCGAGCCGCCCAGATTACAACCTCGGCGACCCGCCTTTTTCGCATCACTTACAACGACTCACGCTTATCGCAAACCAGCCATTTCTTGCAACATGTGCCAGTTAGCCAACCGATCCTGCATGGACACATTAAGTATCTCTTTAGGCGTCCCATCAGGATAAAAATTCTTGGCAAAGCGCCCTTGCGTCCGAGCAAAAGTGATGAAATTCACTTCTTCCTTCGTTTTCGGATTCACATACCAGTCATCTTTCATGGCCGGATTGCCCTTCAAGCTCAGCCGCTCGCGAATGGTATCACCTTTGCGTGGATCGTACATTACCAGCGGGTAAGTTCTCGAATCGACAGCCAAACGAGCTGTCATCAAAGCTTCATCATCGCCGATACCGTGCTCCGGCATGCAAGCAGTGTAAACGACTACGACCGCCGGACCATCGAACGAATTAGCATCCATGATCGCTCTGTAAAAATGATTGATGTGCGCCGGCGTGGTCTGGGCCACAAAAGTGTTCGGATGCATCATAGCAATGCGGGCAATCTCTTTCCGCCGTTCTGTTTTGCCGGGAATAGCCTTGCCGACTGCGGACATCTTGGCGTCCTGACCAGTAAAAGACGACGTAGAAGTTTGACCACCGGTGTTGGAATAAACCTGCGTGTCCAGAATCAACACCTTGATGTCCATCCCCGAGGCTAACATGCGGGAGAGAGCCTGGAAACCAATATCATACATGGCGCCATCGCCACCGAATACCCAAAGCCGCTTCTTTCCCCAGCCTAACTGGTTCCAGCGCAACCGAACCCCCATGGCATCGGTCGCTGCGTTCTCGAACAGCGAATTCGTCCACGGCACCAAGAATGGATTATACGGATAGGTAGAACCATAGACAGTGTTACAGCCGGTGGCTGCCACGATGCCGATATTCTCCCGGCCGTACACAAAGCCGGTAGCTGCTAACATCATGCGAATGCTCGTCGCCTCGCCGCAACCGGCACACGAACCAGCACCGCCCACGTAAAGCAAAGCATGTTCTGCCAACATCATATCGGCCAACACACGCTCACTGATGAATCGTTTGGGCGTCTCCGGTAGCTTGCGGAAAAATTCCACCGTCTTTTGGTACAATGGCACTAAATCTTTATCGCCTTGTTGCTTTTCCACCATGTGTAAAGCATGATGCTCACCGCAAGCAGCCACACAAACACCACACCCTTTACATTTCGTCGGATCGACGACGATACTAAATAGGCCACCTTTCTGACCTTTGCGCTCGTAAGCTTTATAGTATTTAGTCGTCTCGACAAAATGGTCACCGACGAATTCTCGCAGTGACGTATCTTCCACTTGATCCAAACTGTCCGACAACACGTCCGGCTCCACCACTTTCGCCAAAATAGCAGAATCGGGGCACTCGGTGACACACTCCATACAACCGACACAAGCTTCCTTTTCAAACGCCGGAATCTGTGGCGAAATGTAGCTAAAATTACGATAAGCACCCGTTCCCGCCGGTATCAAGCTGCGGGCAACATCTAAATCAGCCGGCAAAGTTTCCGGACCACCACCCTCATTATATCCGGCAATAACACGGTCGAAAAAGTCCTGAATATCCAACACTTCAGGAGGTAAAGCGCCCTGTCCTTTGGCCAGATCAACGATGTTCACATCTGTTGTTACACCCATTGTGCATTCTCCCTTATTTCACACACCCGTCAAGCCACGTTCACGCAGCCTGGATTATTTCTTGCGGAATCTCAAAAACTTCATCGTAACCGCGCTTCACCGCTTGCAAATTGGCCTGGACCACTTTTTCACCGCGTTTACCGAAATACTTGCGCAAGCTCTTCTCGACACCTTTCATCAGGTCATCGTAGCCCACACCCTCTACCTCAGCAAACGGCGTCACCTTCAAAAAGATGCCCAACAACACAATCCCTTGCATACGAACAACTAAGTCCGGCGAAGTAGCCACGTCCTGAGCAATCTTGGCAGTATCCAACGCCAACACGCGGACCTTTTTCTTGCCAATTACCCGCTTTGCATAGGCGGGAATCCTCTCCCAAATCGATTGAGGATCCGTTTCTTGCGTTTGCAAGAAGAGCATGCCGCCCTCCCGCAGGCCGGCCAACGGGTTGCCAGTGAAGAAGGCGTTCACATCGTTCAGGGGCACAAAATCGACCAGGCGGAGCTCACTATGCGTGCGAATATGATCATCGGCAACGGTCAAGAAGTATTGCGTCGGCAAGCCTTTCTTCTCCGATCCATACTTAGGATAGGCCTGCACCTGCTTCTTGAACACATCGCCGGCAATGGTAGCAATGACTTTATTCGTCGTCACAGAACCGTACCCGCCAACAGAGTGGCCACGCATAGAGAAAGCACCGGCCGGTCGCACATCCGGGTTCTCTTCCATAGGCAATTCAGCCTCATGATGCACGCCCAAGACAAAGAAACGCTGTTTGCCACCTTTGGCCATATGCTTCACCGCGGCAACGAAATGCCCCGGCTGCAAATCACGGCTGCCCAAGCCTCCCACAGCTGAGTAGATCATAGGAATACGGTCAGCGTGTGGGTAACCGTCTGCACCCAAAATGGCATCGGCAAAAGCTGCCTTGATTTCCGCCGTTAGCGGGTTAGATTGTGCCGCTGGCACATCCAACCGCTCCACGACGGTAAATGCCTTCACGCCTTTTAGTAAATTAACTAACTGCGGGCCGGGGAAAGGCCGGAATGTAATGACATTGACCGCCCCAGCTTTGATACCCTGTTCACGCAACCAATCAACCGCAGCCTCGGCAGTTTCGATCAAACTGCCCATGCCAACGATAGCATATTCAGCATCTTCCATGCGATACCCTTGCGCCATTTCATAGCGACGACCGGTCAGCTTGAAAAATTCTTCCATCGCCGATTCCACGACGCCCGGCAATTTATCATAATAGAAGCGTTGCGCTACTTTTCCTTTCATGTAGCTATCCTGGTTTTGCACCACACCGCTTTGCACCGGGTTATACGGATCCATCAGATTGATCAATTTCTCGTTGGGGTTGCCGACAAACTGCTTCATCAACTCCGGTTCGGGCAAGAGCACATTTTCCACTGTATGGGTGGTCAAAAAACCATCCTGGACGTTCAAAAACGGCGTTTTACCATCTTCAGCCGCTCGCCGGGCAATCAACGCTAAGTCTCCCGCCGATTGAGCATTTTTAGCGAACAGAATCCCCCACCCTATATCGGCGACACCCATGACGTCGTCGTGGCCGGCATGAACATTCAATGAATGCGAAGTCAAGGCTCGGGAACCAATGTTAAACACAACCGGCAAACGCTTACCAGAAATGGCGTAGAGCACTTCTTTCATCAAGATCAAACCCTGGCCAGAAGTGAAATTCGTCACCCGGCCGCCGGCCAAAGCAAAGCCCTCAGCAGCCGACGCCGAACTGTGCTCAGACTCTGGCTCGACAAAACCTAGCGTCTCACCCCACAGGTTCTTCTGCCCGTGAGACACCGCCACCTGGTAGTTAATGCCCATAGGCGTCGAGGAAGTAATAGGGTAAGCACAAGAACCTTGCGTGATGTGCGTTTCTACCCAGACAACCGCTCCCGCCCCATCCGACGTCGTTGGAATACCGGGAAACGGGAATTTTCCAACTGTACTTTTATTGCTCATTACACACTCTCCTTCATTAACAAGGGGAGCCCCATGCTCCCCAAAGAATGAAAATACGACTGTAAAAAAACAAGAATATCACTACGGGAAACACCTATTTCTATTGACGCCTCAAAAATAGCCCTAATCACGAAGCAATGCCAGAGAAGTTAACCAGCTCACATTGCAGGCGAAGAAGACCGCCACAGCACCATCTTGCTTATTGTACCTTTCTAAGGCCATAACGTCAAGAAGCATTCTGCGCTTCCGCCTTGATAGCAACGACAACGATGCCAGCTATCGTATCTACCAACACCCTTCATGCTTTATTTTACCCATAATACAACAGCGTATGCTATAATGCGTGTCATAAACAGGCCCCAAAAAAAGAAAGTCAATCGTTAAGGGCCGGGAAAGCAAGATGGCGAGACAACCACGGACGACAGGGCCACGTCTTCTCCCTTTGTCGCATAGAACATTGCACCCAGAAAGGAACATGAAGAGCATGGAGATATGGTTAGATAGCGCGAAAATAGAAGAAATCGAGGCAGCAGTTCGTTGGGGTATCATCACCGGTGTCACGACAAACCCCAGTCTCATGATGAAAGCAGGCACGGCAGACCTCAAAACTAACACACAGCGCATCATCAATTTGGTGGGTGGCCCGGTCAGCGCTGAAGTCGTAAGCGACGATGCAGCCGGCATGATTGCCGAAGCCGAGAAAATTGTCACCTGGTCTTCTCACGTTGTCATCAAAGTGCCCATTACCCCCCAAGGCTTACAAGCCATGAAAGTGATCAGCGAATGGCCGGCAAAAGTCAACGCGACGCTTATTTTCTCGGCGAATCAGGCCCTGTTAGCCGCCCGAGCCGGGGCAACCTATGTTTCGCCATTTGTGGGACGGCTGGACGACGCCGGTCACGACGGCATGGAAGTCGTCCGGGAAATTGCTACGATCTTCTCCATTCACGACATCGAGACGAAGATTATTGCCGCCTCCATCCGTCATCCCAGGCACGTGACAGAAGCCGCCTTGGCCGGTGCAAATATCGCCACGATCCCATACAAAGTGCTCCAAGCCATGGTGCGACACCCCCTCACCGATGTTGGTCTCCAACGATTCAAAGCGGACTGGGAGCAAGCTTTAAACATGTCTACAAAGTGAGTCATAGAAGTATACCATGACCGAAGAGACACGCATTTTAGTCATTGAAGATGACCAGCCCATCGCCGATTTTGTCAAACGCAGCCTTGTTTACGACGGCTATCGTGTCCAAGTGGCCCACGACGGCCTGGAAGGACTGCGCTTGGCCCGCGATATGCCGCCCGACTTAATCGTTCTCGATCTCATGTTGCCAGGCATTGACGGTCTAACTGTTTGCAAACGATTGCGCGCGTACAATGACGTGCCCATCATCATTTTGACCGCCCGGAATGCCGTATCCGATCGCGTCAATGGCTTAGACAGCGGCGCCGATGATTATCTTGTCAAGCCATTCGCCCCCGATGAACTACTAGCCCGGATACGCGCTCTTTTGCGCCGGGTGAAGCAAAAACGCAACCCCACCGTCTATCGTTATGCCGACCTAGAACTCAACAGCGGCACCCATGAGGTCAAACGCGGCACGCGCAAAATCAAGCTGACCGCCAAGGAATTCGATCTTTTGACACTGTTCATGAGCAATCCCGAACAAGTCTTAACCAGGGACATCATTTATGACCGTATCTGGGGTTACGATTTTGGTGCCGAATCAAACCTCATTGAAGTCTACATCCGCTATTTGCGCAACAAATTGGAAGAAAATAGCGAACCACGCTTGATTCACACTGTCCGCGGCGTTGGTTACATTCTGCGTACTTACGGAGAATAACCGTGAATTTACGGTTACGCCTTTCGCTCTGGTATGCTGTACTTTTGACTATCCTCTTACTACTTTTTTCTATCACAATTTACACCGTGGCCTCTGCTTCAATACTCATTGAAATCGAAAAGAGTACCGCCGCCCAAGCCCAAGAGATCAACGCGCTCATTCATGAAGCGGAACAGCTCAACACGAATCTACCACCTCTGAGCATTTTCCAATCACAATATTTCATCCAGATTGTGGACAGCCGCCGGCGAGTGATCCAACGATCACCCAACTTAGGTGACGAATGGATTCCAATACCGGACCATATCTTCGCAACCACAATCCAGGACAAAGCCACTTTTTTCACCGTCAAAGGGAGCAACAGCACTATCTTGGTCTATGTTCAGCCCATTACATTTTACCAAAAGGTAGCCGGCGCAGTTTTAGTTGCCCACGACCTCCACGATGCCGAGCATGCCCTGAGTACGATCCGTCATATGTTGATTTTTGGCACCTTGCTGGGCCTCTTTATGGCCAGTATCATCAGTTATATTCTGGCCAAGCGCGCATTACAGCCATTGGATAGAGTGGCTAACACCGCGGCACAGATTAGCAACAGCAGTAATTTGGGGCTACGCATTCCGGCCACAAGAGAAAAGGACGAGGTGGGACAACTCATCACCACCTTCAACTATATGCTGGAGCGACTCCAGGCCGCTTTCGACGGCCAGCAACAGCTCGTGGCGAATATCTCTCATGAATTACGCACCCCACTCACGACGATCCAGGGCAACATCCAGCTCCTCAACCAACATCAAGACATGGAGGAAGAAGAGCGCAGCGCTATATTCAGGGATGTCAACAACGAAGTATACCAAATGAAGAGACTCATCGATGATTTGTTACTCCTGGCCCAAGCCGATCGCGGTCTACAGGTGGACAAAGAACCGTTCGAGTTCAATGATCTATTCTTAGAAGTGTACCGAGAAGCTAAAGCGATGTCCACAGGACAAAGCATCCGTTTAGGCAATGTAGACGTTGGCACGATTTTCGGGGACCGCCACCGCTTGAAACAATTATTCTTGAACCTGGCCCAAAATGCTGTTCGCTACACGCCGGCCGGTGGCGAAATTGTTTTTTCCTGGCAAAAGGAGAATAATTGGGCTGTGGCGTTTATCAAAGATAGTGGCATCGGTATTGCTCCTGAAAATTTGCCGCATATTTTTGAGCGTTTCTATCGCACCGAAAAGGCACGCTCCCGGGCGGGCGGTGGCACCGGCTTAGGCTTGTCCATCGCCCAGTGGGTGGCCGAAGCGCATCGCGGCACCATCGAGGTGGAGAGTGAGCCGGGGCAAGGCACGACGTTTACAGTACGGCTACCGCTATCGTGATAAAGTGCCTTGACATCCTTTCTTGGCAACCCCCCAGCCCCCGTACCCAAAAAGAGTCATCATGGACTTTCGGTGTGCCTGTGCGGGCACGCAGACAGGCACACCACAGCGGCTGAAAACGCCCCCTATCCCCCAACTTTGGGGGGAGCGCAACACCCCCAGAATTGGGGGCCGGGGGGCAACGACTCGGCCCAGCGACTAAAAGTCGCGGTAACATCTGCAAAATCGCCCTACGGCGATTAGCATGCAACCTGCGCAGGCAGGTCTCGCAGTTGTAGTAATGATTTCTAATCGCCGGGCGAAGCAGCCTGCGTTAATCTGCGTCCCATTTTTATTTTCGGAGGAGACAATATGCATCTATACATCGAACCGGCTCATCAGTTACCCATCAAAACCATTGTGGCAGCTTTCAATGGTGCCTTTCGCGATCACGCTAAGCCGTTACAAATGCACGAACCGTATTTCCACGATTACGAACAAGCCTGGGATTTAGACTTGACGTTGTCATCTGTGGCGATGAGAGGACACAAACCGTTAGGCTTGTCACTTGTCGGCCGGCGCGGTGCCCACGCCTGGATCGCAGGCCTGGGCATGTTACCCAACTGGCGTGGTCAGGGCATCGGCACTCAGTTGCTGGCAACCACCCATACCGTCCTTCGCAAAGCAGGCGTCAAACGCGTTACGCTGGAGGTACACGACGGTAATGAGCCGGCTTTACAGCTTTACCACCAGCACGGCTACCGCGAGTTGCGCGAATTGTTGACCTGGCAACGCACGCCAGCCGACGGTCCGCTGCCGGATCCTCCTGCCCGGCCATTTGAAGTCCCAGCCCAGGAAGTGGCACCATACCTGGATGCATGGGAACACGTTACCCCCACCTGGCTGCGGGAGCCCGCCACTATTCGCCGCTATTTGCAATGGTCGAACGTTATGCCCATGCTCCTTCGCGACCGCGAGGGAAAACCCAGCGGCTATTTACTACTTCTTTTCGATCACCCGCGGAAGAAAATCACGATTCTGGATATGAGCGCCAATCCGCGAGTCCGCATTATCGATCCCGGCCGGCACATGCTCCAGGCGCTGTATCTCCTACACCAGGAATACAGCACACTACTTTTTCATGAGCCGGTAGAAAGTCCACTGAACCGGGTCTTTGTCGCGTTACATTACCATGTGAGCCATCGTTACTTAGAAATGGAATCCGTGCTATAATAGCCATGACAACTCAAGCCAAGTCTTGGGACACAGAGCGGCATAGCAAAAATTCTTGACCGGCCATGTCTATTTAGACCGTTATGCTTTTAATGACCCGTGCATGCCATATCGCTTGAGCGCGCGTCAGTGCGATCTGTAAACACGGACCAAAACAACAATTCACACCCAAAATGCATCTTGCAGAGAAGGGAGCATCATCATGAGCGACATCATCAACAGCAGGACATTGAGCAACAAAAGTCGAGTTTATTTTTTTGGCGCGCTTATCTTAGCCGTTCTGTTTTCATGGAGCATTGCCCAATGGGAAGCCGGATCAGGCGCATCCCACAATGTTCTGCTTATTATCGGACTAACGTTGCTTTTCTGGCCTTGGCTTCTTTTAGGCCGGCCGGAAATCATCGAATGGCTTCAGGAAGACGTAGGGTTATTCGCCAACCGGGAGTTTGCGTGGTCTGTCATTCCGCTGTTAGGAATCTTTTTGTGCGGTCTTTCCGTTGGCCGGGTAGAATTTCCCGCTTTTGCAACGTTAGTCATTGCCATCCTGTTCGCTATTTTCCTGCTCAACAATTATGGCGTTGGCCACCAAGGCTTAACGTTAGCAGACCTTTTCATCTTAGCGTTGCTCTGGGTTCCTTTCGACGACCGCTGGACCTACTTCATTTGGCCCGGCCCCGATAAACTGAACTACAGCGGTCCCAGTGTGCTTCTTGTTGTAGTTACCGTTTACTTATTCGTCGTCTTGCGCCGTTTGGCTGACGTAAAATACAATCTGATTCCGACCTGGAAAGACATCAAAATCGGCATCATCGCCATGGCGGTTTTCGCTGTTATCATCATCCCCATTGGCCTGGCTACTCATTTCCTGCGTTTTCCGCCCAGCCAACCGGTGCGTGTTGTGGCCGTCCTTTTAAGTTTTGTCGGCATTTTCCTGACGGTCGCCGTGCCGGAAGAACTCATATTCCGGGGTATTTTACAGAATGGCCTCGGCAAAGACTTCCTGCGCATGACCAAATTGGACGCACAAACCGCCCAGTGGACCGCTTTGCTGGTTGCCAGCATCATTTTCGGGCTCTTCCACTGGAACAATGGCCACAACCCGCTTTATGTCATTTTCGCCAGTGTTGCCGGGCTGTTCTACGGCTGGGCCTACATTAAAGGGGATTCGCTGTGGGCACCGGCGTTGGCCCACACGCTGGTGGATCTGATTTGGGCTTTCGCGTTCAAATAAGTAACCACTTTTCCACGCCCCAAAAAGGTGTTGAACCGCCGGGGACGCTATGGATAATGAGAAAAAGCCAGGAGGACTTTACTTTTGAAATCCTGGCGCGGGAAATGATGGCCGCGGCGCAAGGGATCGATTTCCGCCGGCAACAGATGGGCAACGACCACCGATTGGGCAAAGGGAGTGCCGCAGCCTATCGCCTGGTGCGCCGGGTGATACCGTTTTTGCTGCGCGACGCGGTGATGTACCCGCACATGGAGCAAGCCCGGAAATTGGTGGCGGAAGGAACGCTGGTCGCGACGGTCGATGCGGCGTTAGCCGGGGACGGCTGAGCATCGCCTCTGCAAGTGGGCAAATGCAATGTACGATGAAACCTCCGTGCGGTTAGCCGCTTCTCGTGTTTCCCGCGCAACGCACCTGCCGTCCAGACGACACACGCTGTCCAAGAGCCCTGCTACCTTGGCGTTGTTCCAGGAATCTGCTGTCACTCTGTCGACTCATCTTTGCAAGAAATTGCAATTTCCATGTAAAGTTCCTCAAATTAGTACATTTCCCCATTGAATTTCTGTTTTCCACCCGTTATAATAAGATTGTCATGGCCATGACGACGATAAGTTCGGTGAAGCTGGATCGTTTCACCATTTCAACGAGGTTCATGATGAAACGCTATTTGTTGTTCGACGCTGGATGTAAGGAAACCTCGGAATCGGCGGAAGCCATCAACAAGGAAGCAGAAGGCAAACTAACCGTTCGCAGCCTGCGCGACCCGGAAACGAAAGCATTGCTGGATCGTGAGCGGCCGGGCTGGAAATGGGAGCCGATGCTGGTGGAGGAGAAGGGTGACAAGGTGCGGATTTATGCGGGCCGGGCGATATCGCGTCGTTTGCTGCTTGTACTGGGGCCGCGCCGGGCGTGGACAATATTACAATTAGTGACAGAGAATCGCTTGCCACAATTTACTTCGGCTAAGAACATAGGACGTCGTAACTTTCTACGCGTGGCGGGAGCCGCAGCTGTCAGCATGGCCGCGCTAATGATTCCTAACATCAGCCGCGCTGATGAAGGGCCATTCCCGAGTTCAGACATCACCCACGTCGAGAGATTCGCTTTTGTCCCGTTGCGTAGCGTAAAGCAAGTCAACAAACACATTGAGAAAATCGAGCATACGGATGAATACCAGAAGATACAACTCTCTATCGGAGAAGATGACCAGATTGTGTGGGGAGAGTCAAACATTATTCTTGCGTATGACAAGAATGATAATCGGTTAATAGGAAATGTGATTTACAAACCATTTGTGCTACGTGACGGTAGCCGTGGTGCTATTCTTGGAATGAATACCGATAAGGCTACCTTTGTAACTGCTGTTGCACTGGATAACCTACATGTACGCAACGGAAGTGCTGATAGTATTAGAAAGACTATAAGTAAGGAGGGAACCGTTGTTCGCGGTAGAGTGTGGGCATTAGATTCAAGCGGGAACGTTCAGCTAATGAGGCCGCACAGGCGAGTAAAGGTTCCTGTTCCAGAGACAGGCATTCTTCCAACAGATGATCATTCCTTGTGTGTATACTTCTGCGGTATTATGTGTTCCATTGGAACAGGTTTTCTTTGTAGTTTTGGTTGTGCTGCAGTAAGTGGGCCTGCTATACCAATATGTATGGTGGTATGCGCTGGATTTAGTTATGCATATTGTAACAATTGTGACTGGTATTGCAGCACAAATGGCTTTTAGCACTAACGCCATTTACGTTCAGACGCTTGATGGGGTTAACATTAACCCCATCAAGCACCATCTATCAACATATTGTAGGTCGCACGATGAACTTGTACTATTATCTCTTATTCGCGATATCAGGAACACTAGCAATTCTGTCAATGTTGTTGTTCGACAAGCTAACTCCTAACAAGGAAAAACATTTGCGGCTTACGAATCGGCGCTATGTGCTATTCATTGTTGGTTGGTGGCTCGGAGGAGCACTTATGTTCGTTTTTTCTGTTATCATTCGCTTTTTGATGAACAATAGTTGATCGCCCTTTTTACGGATGCTTTGCCTCAGTCGTGCTCGGAAAATCGGCAGCTGTGTTATGGATCACAATGGAGGTCGAAAGCATGAACAAAGTGACAAAAGACAGCCTCAATTAGAGCAAATGCCTGTCTGCGGCCATTGGCTTCGCTTTGGCTTTCATCCCCATCTTGGTGTTAGCACATTTTGCCGGCTGGAGAGAAAGCTGACCGGTTGCGTTGTTGACTGAACGATAGGCCATTGTGTACCTATCCGAGCGTCTCGTTACGCAATCGTCGGATTGGTACTGAACAACAGGCACAACGCAACAACGAAGATCTCTCCGGCGGGAAAGACAACGTCGCAATGAGGAGCCGACCCATTTGAGGACCGGTTTAGCAATCCCAGGTCAAGCCGTGCCGGCCGTCAATAGTAGGCGATGGCCGGCTCCGGCTTCTCCGGCCACGGCGCCAAGCGGCGACACACTCCATCAGGCAAAGAACGGTGCAGCGCTGCGAACGCGTCTGCCGTGGCCTCATCCTGCGGCAGGTAAACCACCGCCACCAATGGCCCCGCCGGCGTCGTGATCTGTGTGCGCTGGGCGGAGTACAGGAATTCTGCCGGGGCGGCACAAATCTGACGAAGTACGATAACGCCGGTATACTTCCTGAAATCTCAGGTGCAAAAACAGCCTCTCGTCTGCACAAACTTGCAATCTCAAGGCAAAGTTACTCAAATTAGTACATTTTACTATTGACTTCGAACTTTCAATCTGTCATAATAAGAACAGCAATGGCAATTGCGACAGTCGATTCGGTGATGTTTTTGTTTCTGTACAATTCACGGAGGTTTACAATGAACAAAAAGCATGTCGTTCGGAAAGTTTTCGGCCAGTTTCGTTTTGTCGTCTATCTGTTGTTGATTCTGTCCATGTTAGCCATGCCGGTCGCACCGGCTTTCGCCAGTGCGCCGGCCAACGGCAACACACTGCCAGCATCTATATACGCAGTCTCATCACAACAAGACAAAGCCGTTCAGTTTGCACAAAAGGTGGAAAAATCTCTAAGTTTCCATAATGACGGAACAGTAACGGCCAATATGAATGCATTGGCAGACTTGCCAAGAGATCAGGTCCTTTTTGTACGGCGCTTTGTCAACGATGTCAATTCCGGCAAAATTGGCATTTCTGTTGTGAAAAAGGATGGAAGCGTTGCTTTATGGGGAAGCGACAAGGCATTAGCAGGCCTAAATCTACCTCTGTCAAGTGCATCCAAGCAGTTCCTGCAAGCTTCTGAGTCACCTGATGCCTGGGCAAACTGGTATGGAGTTCATGTTTATGTGAATCATTGGTGGACAGAAAAAATAGAAAGCGGCGCCTGGGAGGCAATTGGCCTCATAGTAGGAGGCATCGTAGCAGCACTAGTTGCAAGTGGCTTTGGAGCAGTTGCCGGCATCGGAGCGGGTTTCGTTTATGGTATGTTGTGGTGGGTTGAAGGCGAAGTATTGAAGCCATACTGGCCAGACGCATTTACGCTTCATTTTCCTTGGTGGGGGCATGTTCACGTTCAATTGTGGAAGTCTGGAGCCTGGTACAATGGTCGGTGGTTCTGGACTCCATACCGGTCGTGAAAATCAACTGAGATTTATTTCTTCGATGTCAATTAGACGTTCCATCAAGGAGGCTTTTTGCCTCTTTGATGGACATGTCTGGCAGGCGGCGCGATAGAGTCTGTACTCAGTAGAATACGAAGCAAAACAGGCATGACAGTACACAAAGGAGTAAGCCGTGACACAATGGATAGTACAAACAGGAAGCACTGTTGCAGTGGCCATTTCTGGCGCCATTGCAGGGGGAATGCTCGCATTGCTCTTGAGAAAATTTCTTCACGGAAGTGTACCAATGGCTTCCAGTTTATTACTTGGTTTCGGCTTGTCCATGCTGTTGTTCATGTTGCCCATAATGATTATTGGAGGGGTCTATGCTGGTAAACTTGCATCCTTATGGAATCTTTTTTCGCTCGAGGCAGGCATCATATTCGTTCTCGTCGCGTGGGTACCCAATCTCAAGCGATAACACATGCTGTACTCTTATGGGCAAATCTAATTGTCGTTAGCCGACCTGCAGAAGTACGCCCCACCGACGTTGCTCGTCACTGGTGGCGTTGGTTCCGTGTGTGACATAGTAATAGTACTTGTTTGTGCGTTTGGTTGTGGGTGATACCAATCTGAAAGGTCATTTATTCCTTAAACCGTTCATAAACCTGGGGAATTCTTATCCACCCCCAGGTTACCAAAGCGAAAACGGGGTGCCTATGAAAAATGAAAACTCCATCTTGATTATGATG
The DNA here is from genome assembly GCA_015486845.1 of Anaerolineae bacterium. Classification (GTDB taxonomy): domain Bacteria; phylum Chloroflexota; class Anaerolineae; order JAADDB01; family JAADDB01; genus WFQU01. Next base: position 79,962 of record WFQU01000160.1, read on the forward strand.
TTGACCACATTAGTACTACTCTTCGGCGACTTACTATACCGATCTACCGTCAAACCAAGAAACATTGATGATCTGCTCGTTGTTATTGGTGGAATTACGATTTGCACGCTGATAGTATTTCCCCAATCAGCAAAGAATGCTGCAAGTCTCCGAAAGGGTGTTGGCGGCGGTGTGATTGGAGCTGTCTTGGGGACAGCGGGCGTTGCACTTCGTGACTATTTGACGAAAGGTAGCCTTAATTGGAACAGCTACCTGTCTACTGATTTAGGTTTCGCCATAGCTTTCACCCTCATCTTGGTGGTCGCACATTTTGCCGGCTGGAGAGAAAGCTGACCGGTTGCGTTGTTGCCTGAACGATAACCCATTCTATTACCTATCCGAGCACTCGTTACGCAATCACAGGATTGGAATTGAACAACAGGCACAAAGCAACAACGAAGACCTCTCCGGAGAGAAAGACAACGTTGCAATGAGGAGCTGACCCATTTGAGGACAGGTTCAACTTTCCCAGGTCAAGCCGTGCCGGCCGTCAATAGTAGGCGATGGCCGGCTCCGGTTTCTCCGGCCACGGCGCCAGGCGCCGACAGGTTCCATCAGGCAAGGAACGGTGCAGCGCCGCCAACGCGTCCGTCGTGGCCGCATCCTGCGGCAGGTAAACTACCGCCACCAGCGGCCCCGCCGGTGTGGTGATCTGCGTGCGCTGGGCGAAGTAATGCAACATTCCCCAGGCAGGGTGGTCGTAGCGATACAGCGGCGGCAAGCCGAAAAAGTCCTTCTCTCGTTCGTATGCTTGTTCCCAGACCGCCCAGAAGTTCGGTAGCGTTCCCAGGTGAGCCATGATGACTTGCGTATACGGCTCGCCGCGATAAGGCAGCAACAGCGCCCGGAAATAGAGCACATTGGCCAACAAAACCCGTCGCCACGCTAATTCATGCTGGCCCAACAGTTG
>WFQU01000161.1 GCA_015486845.1 Anaerolineae bacterium
CCGGCTTGTCCGGTACCTGTTCAGCTACAAGCTCATCGCCTCAGCGTTATTGCTGCAGGCTGCCAAAGCGAATTGTTGGAAGTAGGCGGCGGGCTTCACGTAGACGGAGCCATGCTATGTGTCCTCGGCTCCTGAATGAACCAATGCAGCATGATGAAAGCCACAATGATAAAAGGCAGCGTACTGCCGAACAGTGCCGTGTAACCAAATTGTTGGGCAATAATGCCCCCAATCAGAGGTGCGGCAGCACTACCGAAACTGCGCAATGTGTTCGCTAAACCGATATAGGCCGGCCGTTCGTCCGGCTGGGAAAACTCCAAAACGATCATGAGTCCGGATAAAATGTAGCCGGCCGTGCTAACGCCCAGGCCGACAAAGGAAAAAAAGAGCCATATTGGCGTTGGCCCGGCCCAGGCAGCAATAATGGACAATAACGCACTCAATGTAGCAATTTCTAAAACAATCTTGTGTCCGCGTTGGTCCGCGAGCCAGCCGAAGAGTATATTGGCCCCCATCTGGGCCATTAGCATCGCCGGCGCATATAGCGCAGCTGTACTTTCGCTAACGTGCCACCGTTCCAGCGCGTAGACGGCAATAAAGCCATTACTCATATAACCGAGGCGGCTCAAAATTTGTTGTGAGATGAAACGACGGAAATTATTGTCGTCGTGCAAAATGCGCCAGAGCTCTTGGCTGTAAGCTCTGTAGGAAAGGGGCGCCGCCCGCACTGGCACAACCGGTTCACGCGTGAGGGATATGGCTACCCAAGAGAGGAAAATGCCAATGGCCGCAGCAGCAAAACAATAAGTGAAATTTAGCGGGTAAGCAAAATGGTGGAGGAAATAAGCAGCAAAACTAGCTGTTACAATGCCAACGGCAGAGCCCACAAAATTGCTAGTGCCAAAAAACCGGCCCCGCCAATTGACCGGAAAAATCTTGCCAATCATATCTTGCCAGGCCGGCCCAACAGAACCAGCACCGACGGTATGCCAAGTGTATAACACAAAGAAGGACCACAAAGCTAATTTTGGTCGGTTTGTACTGAAAAGATAGACCGATATGGGCAAAAAGAACAGAGGCAGGCGCTCAGTAAAAAAGCCTATATGGACAACCATTTTCTTTTTTTGTGGTAAGCGTTGCGCATAATGCGCCGTAAAGACCTGCGGTAGCATCCAACCACTGCTACTGATGGTGGCAATGAGTCCAATAAGCAACCGAGAATCAGTCAAATGATGGATATAAAGGGGTAAAATAGTTGACGCTGTGATAAAACTACCACCGCCCCAGAAAAAGAGACCGTCCAGGGTATTCACGACAAAATTCCAGGTAAAATGACGTTCAATTTCTCGTTGAATGGATTCGTCATTTTGGACAGCGGAAGCTGTCTGTGAATCCATAATCAGACGTTCCCCTGTTCGTGGTCGTATTGGGGTAACCAAATGAGAAAAGTTGTACCTTCTCCTGGCTTGCTGTGCAACGTGATCTGGCCTCCATGTTGTTGGACAATTTCATCCACGATAGCTAATCCTAAACCTGTGCCAGGTGTGTTATTAAATAGGGCACCATGTCCTCGGTAAAATCGGTCAAAAATATGCGGCTGTTCCTCGACAGAAATGCCGGGGCCATTGTCTTGTATTTCCAAGAGCACGCCGAGCTGCCCATCACGTGTGCTGTTTTGGGCACGAATATGGATTTCGTCGCCAGATTGAATATAATTAATGGCGTTGCCCACTAAATTTATCAAAACCTGGGTCAGGTTTTGACGATTAGCCTCGATAGGCATGATATCCGGCGTAATGAAATCATACAGATGAAGCCCTTTTTGTTCGGCACTGGGACGGTATGTTTCGACCACTTCACTGATGATGTCCTCTACTTGAACCGGCTCTTTCACAATAGCCTGTCTGGAATCGGTCAGCCGGGAAAGCTTAAGTAGATCCTCGATTAGCTGGCTCAGTCGATCCGTTTCTTTATCCAGCACATCCAAGTAGTGCATTTGCTTATCGGTTCTCCCTTTACGCAAAAGTGACAAAAAAAGTTTGATATTCGTCAGTGGTGTGCGCAGTTCATGGGATACGTTGGAGACAAATTGCTCCTTCATAGCGATAAGCTCTTTGGCTTGTGTAATGTCGTGCTGAACAGAAACAAGGTAAGTAAGCGCATTATGGTGGTCTAAGATGGGCGTAATGCTCAATTCCGTTTCAATGAGCCGGCCATCCTTGTGCCGGATTTTATGTTCCTTTAGCACTGTTTGGCCGCCGCGCAATTTCTTCCAATCGACGGTACTGATCATAGGCCGTTCCTCGGCACTGATGAGATCACCGTTTTTCTCCTTGACCTCGTTAAGGGTGTAACCGGTCAGTGTTTCCCAGGCAGGGTTAACGTACAAAATGAAATCATTCGGGTCGGCAAAGACAATGCCGTCGGCAGCATGTTGAATAATGGCTTCCAATCGTTCTTTTTCCTGGCGCAGTTCCATCGTTCGTTGCTCTACTGCTGTCTCTAACTGACGGTTGTATTGCTTCAATTGTGTGTAGAGCAGTGCGTTTTGGATAGCCATAGCGCTTTGATTGGCAAAGAGCCGCAATAGGCTGAATTCATCCTCTGTGAAACGGCGCCCCTTATTACGGCTATAAATATTCAGTGCTCCAACGATTTCCCCCCGGAAAAACAACACCGCAACCAGGTCCGTGACTAACTTCTCTCGTAAAACGATGTTCCGATCGCCATGGGCCACCTCAGCCAACGGCTCCATAATGAAAATAGGATTACTTTCCGAGATACCACTTCGATTCAAGGCTGAACGCGAAATCTTTTGCTCGCGCACATAGTCTTGCGAAAGTCCAACACTGGCTTGAATGGTCAAGTTCTCTTTTGGTTGATCCCAAAGCATGATGCTGGTAGCATCCGCATTGAAAACAGTGGCTGCTTGACGGTCGATCGTTTCGATGGCAATCTGCAAATCCTTTTCGGCGATAATTTCTGCCGTAGTGGTCTGGAGGCCTTCTAATAGTAAGCGACGTTGTTGCTCCTGGTAGAAAAGCCTGCTATTCTCTATTGCCGTTGCGACGTGCGAAGCAATGGCATCAATGAGCTGTTGCTCGGCCTCTCCCCACGGCGGTTTTCCCCCTGTCTCACTTTTGAACAGGGCAATAAAACCGTGTAAAGTAAGTAGCGTCACATTCCCCAAAAGCCATTCGCCTTGATTCGTTTTGATGATATTAGCAATGCGAACTGCCGTATTTTTAGGCCTCTCGGCGATGATTTCGGAAAGACGCTGTGCCGCAGCTGTTTGGCAGGCTCGATAAACCTGGGGGTTATCCGGCCAGACATTGGTAGGCACTAACTTCCGCTCTTGATCATCGAAACGGAAAAAACAGCCCATGTCCGGCGGTACAGCGTTGACGAGGTGTTGCATGGTGGCTTGGATAATCTCTTCTGGTTTAGTCGAGACCTGGATGCTGTTAATAATCTCGTTGGTAACTTGGGTCCAACGCGCTTGTTTGCTTAGTTCTTGATACGACTGGGCATTGGCAATGGCAATGGTTGCCATGCTGGCGATACTACTCAACAGGTTTACATCTGCGTCATCATAGGCATTAGGGTGATAGCTTTGAATTGAAATCACGCCGATAGCCTCATTATCAAGAAGTAATGGAACACCAATGTAAGAGCGCGTAATTCCTCCCTTTATTTCTATCCATTGCGTCGGCAAGTGATCTTTTTGCGTGTCGTGAACACAGAGGGGCTTTTTTGTGAAATAAACGTATAAAGCAAAACTGGGGTGATCTCGGCGCAAAGGGGCAAAGACGCCGTGAAGACGTTTCCCATTATCAACGACGTATATGCCATTAATGCGGGTTTTTTCTTTATTACGCAAGGCGATGTAAAAGCTGTCTAAAGGGAAAGTGGTGGCACATTGTTCATAGATCGCGTCCAGCAATTGCTCTATGGATTGTGACGCCTTGGTTGTGGCCAAGCTAATTTGATGAAGAGCATTCAATTGCGCCGATTGGTCTCGCAACTGTCGGCGCAAGGCCTCAATTTCTACTTGATGGTTTTTGAGATTGCCATCCTTTTGTAGCTGCACTGTATTTACCCTTCAAGATACGGTTGTCTTAGCTATGCAGACGAATCTCTCATTAAGTTCAATACAAGACTGATAACGGGTAGCCCCGCAGTGTTAATTATACCGTAACCTATTGTTTTTGTAATAATCCATGTTCCCAACTCGCAACGAATGCAAACAGGCGGATGTAAGCCAAGATACGAAAGACACAGCGCTCTTTACGCTTTCCTGGAACACTTATTCTTTGAGAAAAGTTGCGGAAATCCGTACTGATGAGTATGATCAGCGCTGGAGGAAGCCTAATGGTAAGACAGACTGGCGCGTTGCCCGGCATACGGCCTGGGCATGCTCGTGACGATGTTGTTGTACATTGCCCGAAAGGTACTTATTGGTCCGGCCCCAAAGGCACACCCGTAGAGGCATTCTTGCGGGCAGCTATTCCTGACCAAAATGAAGATCCTGTCATGGCGGCTTTGGTTAACGGCCGACTTTGTGAACTGAATTATCCCATCAAACAGGATACAGAAGTCCAGCCGGTGCGGATGAGCAGCAGCGATGGGCGCCGAGTTTATCGACGTTCCTTGACCTTTCTGCTTATCGTTGCTGCGCACGAACTATTCCCTGATGCTATCTTAGAGGTCGATTACTCAGTCACTTATGGGGGCTACTATTGTCAATTTTCCAATCGACCGCCGTTGAGTCAGAAAGAGCTTAACCAACTGGAAACGCGCATGCGCGAATTGGTGATCCAAAACCACCCCATCACAAAACGTGAAGTGCCTTTGGATGAGGCCATCGCTTATTTTAGCCAGACAGGCGCTGATGACAAAGTATCATTGTTAAGCTCTCGTCACAAAGGCTATTTAACATTGTATACCCTGCGTGGTATAAGTGATTATTTACACGGATACATGGTGCCTGCGACCAGTTATTTGCGTTGGTTTTCCATAGAAAGTGCTGATGGCGGCATGTTGCTGCGTTTTCCCAGGCATACCCAGCCCACAAAAATATTGCAGCGCAAGGAGTATCCTAAACTGGTCTCAGTATTCCACCAATACGGTGAATGGTTAGAGTTGATGCATGTCAGCCATATAGGTGACTTGAATCAAGCAATCTTAGACGGGCATTTGCCCGAGTTGATCCTCGTATCAGAAGCTTTGCACGAGCAACGTATCGCTGAGATTGCAGCCGAGGTCCGATCCAGACGCGAGCGGGTCAAATTGATTCTCATTGCCGGCCCATCTTCTTCTGGCAAAACGACTTTTAGCCGGCGTTTATCGGTACAGCTTTTGGCCAATGGTATTCGCCCCGTGCCCATTAGCCTGGATGATTATTTCGTAGACCGGGAGAAGACGCCATTAGACAAAAACGGCGAATATGATTACGAATCGTTGTATGCCATCGACTTGAACTTGTTCAATAAGCAGTTGATCGCCTTAGCAGCCGGCGAAAAGGTTCGTCTGCCGCGATTTAACTTCGTAACCGGCCGGCGAGAAGAAGGCGAGGTGGTGCAGCTACAAACCGATCAGCTCATTATCGTGGAAGGTATCCACGGGTTGAATCCTGCTTTAGTGCCGCAGGTGCCGCCCCATACAATTTACCGCATTTACGCTTCCGCTTTGACACAGTTGAATTTAGATCGGCACAGTCGGATACCCACAACAGACGTGCGCTTAGTACGACGCATCGCGCGCGACGCAATGACCCGAGGACATAATGCCCAAACGACCATCGCTATGTGGCCGCGAGTGCGGCGCGGGGAGGATCGTAACATTTTCCCCTACCAAGAACATGCGGATATCATGTTCAATTCAGCATTGGTCTACGAGTTGGCAGTGCTGAAGCCGTTAGCCGATCCACTTCTGCGCCAAGTAGACCCGGACTCTGTCGAATATGTGGAAGCAAAACGACTATTAGCATTTCTGGACTGGTTCCATCCTGCATCAATAGACGTCATCCCCAACGACTCGATCTTGCGGGAATTCATAGGTGGCTCCATCCTGGATGACGAGCATTTCAAGCTGAGATGAGGCGGAGGGACTTTAACCTACGGATAGTTAGAAGTTCGGCAATAAGCGCCACAAAAGGCGTACGCCATTTGCACCGCATGGCGCGGCAATGCTGTTGTAGGTGCGTGTCTTATGATCTTTTTTGCCGCAGGCAACAAGGCCTGTATAATTTCATCGACGTCGAATTACTAAACAATTAAGTTTATAAAATGGAGTGTAAGGTCATGTTTCAGAAAAATGACTATCCGCTGCAAGACGGTACCGAGTGGATTTATCAGGAGGTGCACGGGCCGGGCCAACTATATGTCAAAATGGAAATCGTACGTCATGACGGAGAAACGACCTATTTCTGGTTGCACTATCAAGATAATGACGTTCCCGCTAACAAGTGGAAGCGTCTACGGGCCATCAATGGCCAAGGTGTGTTTTTAGTCGATGCGGAAAGCCAGGAACTAATTGGCCCAATTTACCAATTCCCATTGACTGAGGTATCGCAATGGCGGTACACAGCATTAAGCACGCAACAAGTGCGGTGCCATGTTTTGGCCGTTCCGGTTCTGGAGACGGAGGCCGGTGTGTTCACGGATTGTTTGCAAGTTGAAAGTATGTTCTATTTTTCCGGCTATTCAGAAGCAGAATGGTTGGCGCCGGGCGTCGGTTTAGTGGCGTATTTGGAACGAGGCGAGAGTTTGGAAACTTGTTTTCAATTAGCTTATTTCCGCCTTGGCGATGGTAGCATTGAGCTTGGCACACGCCCGGCCAAGACCAGCGCGTCGCTAAAAGCGGGGCGTCCCAAGGAAGTACTTGATCCAACCATGCGCTTAGCGCGCTAACATTGCGTGCCCGAGAATTAGCGGCGCTATTTCTTGTTGGCCTGTCTCACGGGACACACTTAGGTATAAACGCCCTGACATCAATAAACAGCATGGAGGTTGTAACGATATGCCAAACTTATCCCTTTCCAGCTTATTGGATTTTGCTATAGATGCTGCCTGGCAGGCCGGCAAAAGGACCCTCGCCTATTATCAGACAGCTATCTCCGTCGACTACAAAGCGGATGACAGTCCGGTAACGATTGCCGATCGGCAAGCCGAAGAGCTATTGCGCCGGCTCATCCAAAAACAGTTTCCGGATCACGCCCTGTTGGGTGAAGAATTTGGCAGAGTACCTGGTCACACGCCGTATCGTTGGATACTGGACCCCATCGACGGAACGCGTGCTTTTGTTCATGGCGTGCCTTTTTACGCTGTTCTCGTTGGATTGGAAATTGCTGGCCAACCGGATTTAGGCGTCGCCTATTTCCCCGCTTTAGACGAAATGGTTTGGGCGGCTAAGGGAATGGGGTGTTATTGGAATGGCCGCCGGGCACATGTCTCGTCGCAAAAGCAATGGAATCGCAGCCTGGTGCTTGCCACGGACAGCGAGGCTTTTGCACTTAACGGCAAAGCGCAGGCTTACCGGCAAATAGTGGAAATGAGCGGCGAACATCGCACCTGGGGCGATGCTTATGGCCACATCATGGTCGCAACAGGCCGGGCAGAAGTCATGTTAGATCCGGCTATGAATAGTTGGGATTGTGCGCCGTTATTGCCCATTTTACAGGAAGCGGGCGGCACGTTTACTGATTGGGACGGCGTGGCGACTATTCATGGCGACAATGCTATTTCGACCAATGGACAGCTTTATCAGGATGTCATGCGAGTGATTCGTGCCCAGGCCAATGAGGCTGGTCACTGAAAAAGGAAGCCTATCAGTCAATTGCCCTCTCTTTCCATTCCTATCTTGCTGGCATTTTACCTGTTCTGGATTGTAAAATGTCTGACGCAGCCAGCACAGTTTCTCTTTTTCCAAGGGTTCCCTCGCCGGGAACCCTTACGGTTCGCCTATACCCTTTCTGAAATGCGTTCGTTCTCTGCAGCGCACGGAATAACAAGTCTTTGATAGGTTGTTAGTCCTTGCTCAGAAAATATATCACGCTGGCATAAGCGTATCTCTCCAGACGGATGCGAAACTATAATTGGGCAGGACGAAATCAATGGCCACTCTCATTAAACTATCGTCTCGCCGATAGCAGCATTGTCCGGGTTTGACCGCTTTGCTCTCTTCTTCCTGCTTAAGGTATAATGTTATCATTGTATAATAACTGGGCATCATAACAAGTCATAACCACTTATCATCGTTCAGACAGGAAAGGGGAGATAAGGTGAGCAAACGTTTAGGTATTCTCACAGGGGGCGGCGATGTGCCGGGGTTAAATCCTTGCATTAAGTCAGCTGTTAATAGCGCCATTGATTTAGGTTTCCATATGATTGGACTTCGGCGCGGGTGGGCAGGCCCGCTCAATGTAAATTTAGACGATCCGAAGAGTTTGGACAAATGGACACTGCCGCTGACACGAGGAACCGTACGCACCATTGATCGTTACGGCGGTACATTCTTACACACTTCACGCACCAATCCGCAGCGGATCAAAGAGGCGTATCTACCGGAATTTCTGCGGGGTAGCCAGGAATGCGTGCAACAAGAGAACGGTTTGTATGATTGTACAAGCCATGTGCTGCGTGTTTTGGCGTATTTAGGCATCGACGGACTTATTCCCATCGGGGGAGATGACACGCTGAGCTATGCGGCCCGTTTGGACCAAGAAGGCTTTCCCACTGTAGCCATTCCCAAAACGATGGACAACGATGTTTTTGGGACCGATTACTGCATCGGTTTCTCTACTGCCGTCACACGCAGCGTGAACTTCATTACCGACTTGCGCACTCCGGCCGGTTCTCACGAACGCATTGCTGTTATTGAACTATTCGGCCGGCACTCGGGGGAAACTTCACTGATTGCATCCTATTTAGCCGGCGTTGACCGTGCTATCATCTCCGAGGTACCCTTCGATATTCACAAGCTGGCCGATTTTTTGCTCCACGATAAGCACCACAATCCCAGCAACTACGCTATTATGACCATCTCCGAAGGCGCAACCATGATCGACGGCGAGATCGTCGAAGAAGGAGAAGCTGACGCTTACGGCCATCGTAAATTGGGCGGCATCGGCAAGGTCACCAGTGATATGCTCAAAGAGATCACCGGTATGGGCACTATTTACCAACAGTTGGCTTATCTTATGCGCAGCGGCGCACCCGATTCACTGGATCGGATGGTTGCGAGCAGCTATGCGGGCTTAGCCTTAGACATGATTGCCCGCGGCCAGATGGGGCGCATGGTCGCGTTACAAAATGGTAATTACACCTCCGTGCCGATTCAGACAGTCATCCAGGGGGAAAAACGCGTAGATGTCGGCGCACTTTACGACAAAAAGCAATACCGGCCCAAAGTGATCAACGTGCTGGGAAAACCGATGTTTCTTTATTAGTGCCTACCATTCCGTTGAGAATAGAACGCTTTAAGAAGTTCAACTTCTCGAAGAAGTTGAACTTCTAATTGACGGGGTTGGCCGACTTAGCGCACGGAGCTCAAAGCTCCGTGCTACGTAAATGATTAGCCTCTTGGCAGAGGACATTACCTGGACGTACCTCGCCGCCGCGGCGGCGAGGTACGTCCAGGTAATGTCCTCTGCCAAGAGGCTAATCATTTACGTAGCACGGAGCTTTGAGCTCCGTGCGCTAAGTCGGCCAACCCCGTCAATTAGAAGTTCAACTTCTTCGAGAAGTTGAACTTCTTAAAGCGTTCTATTCTCAACGGAATGGTAGGCACTAATAAAGAAACATCGGTTTTCCCAGCACGTTGATCACTTTGGGCCGGTATTGCTTTTTGTCGTAAAGTGCGCCGACATCTACGCGTTTTTCCCCCTGGATGACTGTCTGAATCGGCACGGAGGTGTAATTACCATTTTGTAACGCGACCATGCGCCCCATCTGGCCGCGGGCAATCATGTCTAAGGCTAAGCCCGCATAGCTGCTCGCAACCATCCGATCCAGTGAATCGGGTGCGCCGCTGCGCATAAGATAAGCCAACTGTTGGTAAATAGTGCCCATACCGGTGATCTCTTTGAGCATATCACTGGTGACCTTGCCGATGCCGCCCAATTTACGATGGCCGTAAGCGTCAGCTTCTCCTTCTTCGACGATCTCGCCGTCGATCATGGTTGCGCCTTCGGAGATGGTCATAATAGCGTAGTTGCTGGGATTGTGGTGCTTATCGTGGAGCAAAAAATCGGCCAGCTTGTGAATATCGAAGGGTACCTCGGAGATGATAGCACGGTCAACGCCGGCTAAATAGGATGCAATCAGTGAAGTTTCCCCCGAGTGCCGGCCGAATAGTTCAATAACAGCAATGCGTTCGTGAGAACCGGCCGGAGTGCGCAAGTCGGTAATGAAGTTCACGCTGCGTGTGACGGCAGTAGAGAAACCGATGCAGTAATCGGTCCCAAAAACATCGTTGTCCATCGTTTTGGGAATGGCTACAGTGGGAAAGCCTTCTTGGTCCAAACGGGCCGCATAGCTCAGCGTGTCATCTCCCCCGATGGGAATAAGTCCGTCGATGCCTAAATACGCCAAAACACGCAGCACATGGCTTGTACAATCATACAAACCGTTCTCTTGTTGCACGCATTCCTGGCTACCCCGCAGAAATTCCGGTAGATACGCCTCTTTGATCCGCTGCGGATTGGTGCGTGAAGTGTGTAAGAATGTACCGCCGTAACGATCAATGGTGCGTACGGTTCCTCGTGTCAGCGGCAGTGTCCATTTGTCCAAACTCTTCGGATCGTCTAAATTTACATTGAGCGGGCCTGCCCACCCGCGCCGAAGTCCAATCATATGGAAACCTAAATCAATGGCGCTATTAACAGCTGACTTAATGCAAGGATTTAACCCCGGCACATCGCCGCCCCCTGTGAGAATACCTAAACGTTTGCTCACCTTATCTCCCCTTTCCTGTCTGAACGATGATAAGTGGTTATGACTTGTTATGATGCCCAGTTATTATACAATGATAACATTATACCTTAAGCAGGAAGAAGAGAGCAAAGCGGTCAAACCCGGACAATGCTGCTATCGGCGAGACGATAGTTTAATGAGAGTGGCCATTGATTTCGTCCTGCCCAATTATAGTTTCGCATCCGTCTGGAGAGATACGCTTATGCCAGCGTGATATATTTTCTGAGCAAGGACTAACAACCTATCAAAGACTTGTTATTCCGTGCGCTGCAGAGAACGAACGCATTTCAGAAAGGGTATAGGCGAACCGTAAGGGTTCCCGGCGAGGGAACCCTTGGAAAAAGAGAAACTGTGCTGGCTGCGTCAGACATTTTACAATCCAGAACAGGTAAAATGCCAGCAAGATAGGAATGGAAAGAGAGGGCAATTGACTGATAGGCTTCCTTTTTCAGTGACCAGCCTCATTGGCCTGGGCACGAATCACTCGCATGACATCCTGATAAAGCTGTCCATTGGTCGAAATAGCATTGTCGCCATGAATAGTCGCCACGCCGTCCCAATCAGTAAACGTGCCGCCCGCTTCCTGTAAAATGGGCAATAACGGCGCACAATCCCAACTATTCATAGCCGGATCTAACATGACTTCTGCCCGGCCTGTTGCGACCATGATGTGGCCATAAGCATCGCCCCAGGTGCGATGTTCGCCGCTCATTTCCACTATTTGCCGGTAAGCCTGCGCTTTGCCGTTAAGTGCAAAAGCCTCGCTGTCCGTGGCAAGCACCAGGCTGCGATTCCATTGCTTTTGCGACGAGACATGTGCCCGGCGGCCATTCCAATAACACCCCATTCCCTTAGCCGCCCAAACCATTTCGTCTAAAGCGGGGAAATAGGCGACGCCTAAATCCGGTTGGCCAGCAATTTCCAATCCAACGAGAACAGCGTAAAAAGGCACGCCATGAACAAAAGCACGCGTTCCGTCGATGGGGTCCAGTATCCAACGATACGGCGTGTGACCAGGTACTCTGCCAAATTCTTCACCCAACAGGGCGTGATCCGGAAACTGTTTTTGGATGAGCCGGCGCAATAGCTCTTCGGCTTGCCGATCGGCAATCGTTACCGGACTGTCATCCGCTTTGTAGTCGACGGAGATAGCTGTCTGATAATAGGCGAGGGTCCTTTTGCCGGCCTGCCAGGCAGCATCTATAGCAAAATCCAATAAGCTGGAAAGGGATAAGTTTGGCATATCGTTACAACCTCCATGCTGTTTATTGATGTCAGGGCGTTTATACCTAAGTGTGTCCCGTGAGACAGGCCAACAAGAAATAGCGCCGCTAATTCTCGGGCACGCAATGTTAGCGCGCTAAGCGCATGGTTGGATCAAGTACTTCCTTGGGACGCCCCGCTTTTAGCGACGCGCTGGTCTTGGCCGGGCGTGTGCCAAGCTCAATGCTACCATCGCCAAGGCGGAAATAAGCTAATTGAAAACAAGTTTCCAAACTCTCGCCTCGTTCCAAATACGCCACTAAACCGACGCCCGGCGCCAACCATTCTGCTTCTGAATAGCCGGAAAAATAGAACATACTTTCAACTTGCAAACAATCCGTGAACACACCGGCCTCCGTCTCCAGAACCGGAACGGCCAAAACATGGCACCGCACTTGTTGCGTGCTTAATGCTGTGTACCGCCATTGCGATACCTCAGTCAATGGGAATTGGTAAATTGGGCCAATTAGTTCCTGGCTTTCCGCATCGACTAAAAACACACCTTGGCCATTGATGGCCCGTAGACGCTTCCACTTGTTAGCGGGAACGTCATTATCTTGATAGTGCAACCAGAAATAGGTCGTTTCTCCGTCATGACGTACGATTTCCATTTTGACATATAGTTGGCCCGGCCCGTGCACCTCCTGATAAATCCACTCGGTACCGTCTTGCAGCGGATAGTCATTTTTCTGAAACATGACCTTACACTCCATTTTATAAACTTAATTGTTTAGTAATTCGACGTCGATGAAATTATACAGGCCTTGTTGCCTGCGGCAAAAAAGATCATAAGACACGCACCTACAACAGCATTGCCGCGCCATGCGGTGCAAATGGCGTACGCCTTTTGTGGCGCTTATTGCCGAACTTCTAACTATCCGTAGGTTAAAGTCCCTCCGCCTCATCTCAGCTTGAAATGCTCGTCATCCAGGATGGAGCCACCTATGAATTCCCGCAAGATCGAGTCGTTGGGGATGACGTCTATTGATGCAGGATGGAACCAGTCCAGAAATGCTAATAGTCGTTTTGCTTCCACATATTCGACAGAGTCCGGGTCTACTTGGCGCAGAAGTGGATCGGCTAACGGCTTCAGCACTGCCAACTCGTAGACCAATGCTGAATTGAACATGATATCCGCATGTTCTTGGTAGGGGAAAATGTTACGATCCTCCCCGCGCCGCACTCGCGGCCACATAGCGATGGTCGTTTGGGCATTATGTCCTCGGGTCATTGCGTCGCGCGCGATGCGTCGTACTAAGCGCACGTCTGTTGTGGGTATCCGACTGTGCCGATCTAAATTCAACTGTGTCAAAGCGGAAGCGTAAATGCGGTAAATTGTATGGGGCGGCACCTGCGGCACTAAAGCAGGATTCAACCCGTGGATACCTTCCACGATAATGAGCTGATCGGTTTGTAGCTGCACCACCTCGCCTTCTTCTCGCCGGCCGGTTACGAAGTTAAATCGCGGCAGACGAACCTTTTCGCCGGCTGCTAAGGCGATCAACTGCTTATTGAACAAGTTCAAGTCGATGGCATACAACGATTCGTAATCATATTCGCCGTTTTTGTCTAATGGCGTCTTCTCCCGGTCTACGAAATAATCATCCAGGCTAATGGGCACGGGGCGAATACCATTGGCCAAAAGCTGTACCGATAAACGCCGGCTAAAAGTCGTTTTGCCAGAAGAAGATGGGCCGGCAATGAGAATCAATTTGACCCGCTCGCGTCTGGATCGGACCTCGGCTGCAATCTCAGCGATACGTTGCTCGTGCAAAGCTTCTGATACGAGGATCAACTCGGGCAAATGCCCGTCTAAGATTGCTTGATTCAAGTCACCTATATGGCTGACATGCATCAACTCTAACCATTCACCGTATTGGTGGAATACTGAGACCAGTTTAGGATACTCCTTGCGCTGCAATATTTTTGTGGGCTGGGTATGCCTGGGAAAACGCAGCAACATGCCGCCATCAGCACTTTCTATGGAAAACCAACGCAAATAACTGGTCGCAGGCACCATGTATCCGTGTAAATAATCACTTATACCACGCAGGGTATACAATGTTAAATAGCCTTTGTGACGAGAGCTTAACAATGATACTTTGTCATCAGCGCCTGTCTGGCTAAAATAAGCGATGGCCTCATCCAAAGGCACTTCACGTTTTGTGATGGGGTGGTTTTGGATCACCAATTCGCGCATGCGCGTTTCCAGTTGGTTAAGCTCTTTCTGACTCAACGGCGGTCGATTGGAAAATTGACAATAGTAGCCCCCATAAGTGACTGAGTAATCGACCTCTAAGATAGCATCAGGGAATAGTTCGTGCGCAGCAACGATAAGCAGAAAGGTCAAGGAACGTCGATAAACTCGGCGCCCATCGCTGCTGCTCATCCGCACCGGCTGGACTTCTGTATCCTGTTTGATGGGATAATTCAGTTCACAAAGTCGGCCGTTAACCAAAGCCGCCATGACAGGATCTTCATTTTGGTCAGGAATAGCTGCCCGCAAGAATGCCTCTACGGGTGTGCCTTTGGGGCCGGACCAATAAGTACCTTTCGGGCAATGTACAACAACATCGTCACGAGCATGCCCAGGCCGTATGCCGGGCAACGCGCCAGTCTGTCTTACCATTAGGCTTCCTCCAGCGCTGATCATACTCATCAGTACGGATTTCCGCAACTTTTCTCAAAGAATAAGTGTTCCAGGAAAGCGTAAAGAGCGCTGTGTCTTTCGTATCTTGGCTTACATCCGCCTGTTTGCATTCGTTGCGAGTTGGGAACATGGATTATTACAAAAACAATAGGTTACGGTATAATTAACACTGCGGGGCTACCCGTTATCAGTCTTGTATTGAACTTAATGAGAGATTCGTCTGCATAGCTAAGACAACCGTATCTTGAAGGGTAAATACAGTGCAGCTACAAAAGGATGGCAATCTCAAAAACCATCAAGTAGAAATTGAGGCCTTGCGCCGACAGTTGCGAGACCAATCGGCGCAATTGAATGCTCTTCATCAAATTAGCTTGGCCACAACCAAGGCGTCACAATCCATAGAGCAATTGCTGGACGCGATCTATGAACAATGTGCCACCACTTTCCCTTTAGACAGCTTTTACATCGCCTTGCGTAATAAAGAAAAAACCCGCATTAATGGCATATACGTCGTTGATAATGGGAAACGTCTTCACGGCGTCTTTGCCCCTTTGCGCCGAGATCACCCCAGTTTTGCTTTATACGTTTATTTCACAAAAAAGCCCCTCTGTGTTCACGACACGCAAAAAGATCACTTGCCGACGCAATGGATAGAAATAAAGGGAGGAATTACGCGCTCTTACATTGGTGTTCCATTACTTCTTGATAATGAGGCTATCGGCGTGATTTCAATTCAAAGCTATCACCCTAATGCCTATGATGACGCAGATGTAAACCTGTTGAGTAGTATCGCCAGCATGGCAACCATTGCCATTGCCAATGCCCAGTCGTATCAAGAACTAAGCAAACAAGCGCGTTGGACCCAAGTTACCAACGAGATTATTAACAGCATCCAGGTCTCGACTAAACCAGAAGAGATTATCCAAGCCACCATGCAACACCTCGTCAACGCTGTACCGCCGGACATGGGCTGTTTTTTCCGTTTCGATGATCAAGAGCGGAAGTTAGTGCCTACCAATGTCTGGCCGGATAACCCCCAGGTTTATCGAGCCTGCCAAACAGCTGCGGCACAGCGTCTTTCCGAAATCATCGCCGAGAGGCCTAAAAATACGGCAGTTCGCATTGCTAATATCATCAAAACGAATCAAGGCGAATGGCTTTTGGGGAATGTGACGCTACTTACTTTACACGGTTTTATTGCCCTGTTCAAAAGTGAGACAGGGGGAAAACCGCCGTGGGGAGAGGCCGAGCAACAGCTCATTGATGCCATTGCTTCGCACGTCGCAACGGCAATAGAGAATAGCAGGCTTTTCTACCAGGAGCAACAACGTCGCTTACTATTAGAAGGCCTCCAGACCACTACGGCAGAAATTATCGCCGAAAAGGATTTGCAGATTGCCATCGAAACGATCGACCGTCAAGCAGCCACTGTTTTCAATGCGGATGCTACCAGCATCATGCTTTGGGATCAACCAAAAGAGAACTTGACCATTCAAGCCAGTGTTGGACTTTCGCAAGACTATGTGCGCGAGCAAAAGATTTCGCGTTCAGCCTTGAATCGAAGTGGTATCTCGGAAAGTAATCCTATTTTCATTATGGAGCCGTTGGCTGAGGTGGCCCATGGCGATCGGAACATCGTTTTACGAGAGAAGTTAGTCACGGACCTGGTTGCGGTGTTGTTTTTCCGGGGGGAAATCGTTGGAGCACTGAATATTTATAGCCGTAATAAGGGGCGCCGTTTCACAGAGGATGAATTCAGCCTATTGCGGCTCTTTGCCAATCAAAGCGCTATGGCTATCCAAAACGCACTGCTCTACACACAATTGAAGCAATACAACCGTCAGTTAGAGACAGCAGTAGAGCAACGAACGATGGAACTGCGCCAGGAAAAAGAACGATTGGAAGCCATTATTCAACATGCTGCCGACGGCATTGTCTTTGCCGACCCGAATGATTTCATTTTGTACGTTAACCCTGCCTGGGAAACACTGACCGGTTACACCCTTAACGAGGTCAAGGAGAAAAACGGTGATCTCATCAGTGCCGAGGAACGGCCTATGATCAGTACCGTCGATTGGAAGAAATTGCGCGGCGGCCAAACAGTGCTAAAGGAACATAAAATCCGGCACAAGGATGGCCGGCTCATTGAAACGGAATTGAGCATTACGCCCATCTTAGACCACCATAATGCGCTTACTTACCTTGTTTCTGTTCAGCACGACATTACACAAGCCAAAGAGCTTATCGCTATGAAGGAGCAATTTGTCTCCAACGTATCCCATGAACTGCGCACACCACTGACGAATATCAAACTTTTTTTGTCACTTTTGCGTAAAGGGAGAACCGATAAGCAAATGCACTACTTGGATGTGCTGGATAAAGAAACGGATCGACTGAGCCAGCTAATCGAGGATCTACTTAAGCTTTCCCGGCTGACCGATTCCAGACAGGCTATTGTGAAAGAGCCGGTTCAAGTAGAGGACATCATCAGTGAAGTGGTCGAAACATACCGTCCCAGTGCCGAACAAAAAGGGCTTCATCTGTATGATTTCATTACGCCGGATATCATGCCTATCGAGGCTAATCGTCAAAACCTGACCCAGGTTTTGATAAATTTAGTGGGCAACGCCATTAATTATATTCAATCTGGCGACGAAATCCATATTCGTGCCCAAAACAGCACACGTGATGGGCAGCTCGGCGTGCTCTTGGAAATACAAGACAATGGCCCCGGCATTTCTGTCGAGGAACAGCCGCATATTTTTGACCGATTTTACCGAGGACATGGTGCCCTATTTAATAACACACCTGGCACAGGTTTAGGATTAGCTATCGTGGATGAAATTGTCCAACAACATGGAGGCCAGATCACGTTGCACAGCAAGCCAGGAGAAGGTACAACTTTTCTCATTTGGTTACCCCAATACGACCACGAACAGGGGAACGTCTGATTATGGATTCACAGACAGCTTCCGCTGTCCAAAATGACGAATCCATTCAACGAGAAATTGAACGTCATTTTACCTGGAATTTTGTCGTGAATACCCTGGACGGTCTCTTTTTCTGGGGCGGTGGTAGTTTTATCACAGCGTCAACTATTTTACCCCTTTATATCCATCATTTGACTGATTCTCGGTTGCTTATTGGACTCATTGCCACCATCAGTAGCAGTGGTTGGATGCTACCGCAGGTCTTTACGGCGCATTATGCGCAACGCTTACCACAAAAAAAGAAAATGGTTGTCCATATAGGCTTTTTTACTGAGCGCCTGCCTCTGTTCTTTTTGCCCATATCGGTCTATCTTTTCAGTACAAACCGACCAAAATTAGCTTTGTGGTCCTTCTTTGTGTTATACACTTGGCATACCGTCGGTGCTGGTTCTGTTGGGCCGGCCTGGCAAGATATGATTGGCAAGATTTTTCCGGTCAATTGGCGGGGCCGGTTTTTTGGCACTAGCAATTTTGTGGGCTCTGCCGTTGGCATTGTAACAGCTAGTTTTGCTGCTTATTTCCTCCACCATTTTGCTTACCCGCTAAATTTCACTTATTGTTTTGCTGCTGCGGCCATTGGCATTTTCCTCTCTTGGGTAGCCATATCCCTCACGCGTGAACCGGTTGTGCCAGTGCGGGCGGCGCCCCTTTCCTACAGAGCTTACAGCCAAGAGCTCTGGCGCATTTTGCACGACGACAATAATTTCCGTCGTTTCATCTCACAACAAATTTTGAGCCGCCTCGGTTATATGAGTAATGGCTTTATTGCCGTCTACGCGCTGGAACGGTGGCACGTTAGCGAAAGTACAGCTGCGCTATATGCGCCGGCGATGCTAATGGCCCAGATGGGGGCCAATATACTCTTCGGCTGGCTCGCGGACCAACGCGGACACAAGATTGTTTTAGAAATTGCTACATTGAGTGCGTTATTGTCCATTATTGCTGCCTGGGCCGGGCCAACGCCAATATGGCTCTTTTTTTCCTTTGTCGGCCTGGGCGTTAGCACGGCCGGCTACATTTTATCCGGACTCATGATCGTTTTGGAGTTTTCCCAGCCGGACGAACGGCCGGCCTATATCGGTTTAGCGAACACATTGCGCAGTTTCGGTAGTGCTGCCGCACCTCTGATTGGGGGCATTATTGCCCAACAATTTGGTTACACGGCACTGTTCGGCAGTACGCTGCCTTTTATCATTGTGGCTTTCATCATGCTGCATTGGTTCATTCAGGAGCCGAGGACACATAGCATGGCTCCGTCTACGTGAAGCCCGCCGCCTACTTCCAACAATTCGCTTTGGCAGCCTGCAGCAATAACGCTGAGGCGATGAGCTTGTAGCTGAACAGGTACCGGACAAGCCGG
>WFQU01000162.1 GCA_015486845.1 Anaerolineae bacterium
CTCGTATAAGACCTCTCCCCTGGCTTACCGCCCAAAGGGGCAGCAAGCCTTCCCCTCCCCGATACGGGGAGGGGAAAAAGCTAAGCGCAGCGCAGCTTGGGGGAGAGGTCTCCCCGTAGCATGACTTCTCAAGCCTGCGATCCCCAATCTTGTCAAGGGATTTTCATTCGCTGTGGTGCGCCGCAGTCCTATGCTGACTCTCCTGAAAATAAACTTCTCTGGAGGGTGGCCGAGGGCATTGCCCTCGGCTACCCTCTTCTCTGAAAAATAGAACGCAGAACAACGCAGGCTGCTTCGCCCGGCGATTAGAAATCGCTGCTACCTCTGCAAAACCTGCCTGCGCAGGTTGCAAGCTAATCGCCGTAGGGCGATTTTGCAGAGGTTGCCGTGACTTTTAGTCACTGGGCCCTATGCTATGGTGTGCTGCTGGTTCGTTACGATACCCGTGAAAACAGGTGACACAGTGATGCGAAGACGTAGGGTAACAAAAAACACTTGTTTTTTTCTCTGCATCTTAACAGATTGGCATCAGACGCTTGCTCACTTACCCCGCTTAGCCTCAAAACACCAGAATTTTCAGACCGAAGAGCGAAAGCACGACCAGGAGAAGCAAAATGACGATGGCTAATAAGACAATGCTTAACGTCACGGCTAACATGAACCCACAGCCAAACTGAACGCCATCGCTGAAGGTCAAACCGGTGGTCCAGTCCACCTCGGCCGGCGTCTCGGGCTGGACAACCGGGGATGTTGTTACTTCCTCTGTTTCGGTGTCCTCCAAAGCAGTTAGAATCGCCTCTTCTGGAACGGTTTGCTCTGGCATGGTGTGCTCCTTTATAATAGCAAAATCCTGCCGCCTGTTCAATGCGTGTCGCCGGGCCGGCAGAGAGATAGATATGCCGACTTTCAAGTTATTATTGTCTGACGGTGACAATAACCGACAACGCGGGTATTCGCACGGCATAACAAACGTAAATTATAGCACAGGTTAGGGAATTAACCATGTCTACAGGGGAAAGAAATTGGAAGGGCCAGCGCTTGTTAGCCATTTTGCTGCTCTTGTTGGCTTTCGCTTTGTCGCTCTACGCGCTGCGGGCGCTCTCGGCAACATACGACGAATTGATCGATATGGGTGTCGGGCAGTACGTCTGGCGCAGCGGCGATTTCTCCATCCAGCAGATGCACTACCAGCCGCCGCTTTCCTATTATGTGAACAGCGTGTTCTTGCCGTTACTGCATTTGCCGGCTAACTTGAATGTGGATGCCAACGGCCATTTCGGCTTCTGGCCCGGCCGGGCAATCCTCTACCACGGGCCGTACAGCCCGGATTTGCCGCTTTTCCTGGCCCGTTACCCTTTCGTGATGATTTTTATGCTGGCGGGTGCGCTGCTTTGGCGCTGGGGCAAACAACTGTTCCGCCGAGAGAGCGCGGCCACGTGGTCGCTCCTTTTCTTTGCCCTCAGTCCCACCGTTTTGGCGCACGGCACGTTAGCCAAAAATGACTTCATCCTGGCGGCCATGTTCCTCTTCACCGGCGCTTCGTTCTGGCAATTTCTGCGTCGGCCGCGCTGGTCGTGGTTCGTCGCCACAGCGTTGTTCTGCGCGGGGGGATTGCTCAGCAAACTGACCGGCGTGGCGCTCCTGGCCGTCATCCCGGCATGGTACGTGGCAACCTGGTATGCTTCCCGGCACGGCGCCTGGCCGGTCCGTCTCTCGATGCAGCGCGGATTGCTTTGGGGCGCTCTCTTCTTATTGTTGGTCGGCTTTTTCGTGGCCGCTGGCTACGGTTTTCACGGTGCCTCGGCTTGGTCGCCCGCTACGAGGCCGCATCGCTTGCTGGATCGGGCTTTCTTCTTCTTACCGGGGAGCACCCGGCCGGCATTATACCGCCTGGCCGAGCGGCCCATCCCCGGCTACGATTACATCCAGATGTTGTTGTACCAGGTGCATCACCAGGAGGTCGGCCACGACAGCTATTTGCTGGGGAACCGTTCGCTGCGCGGCTGGATCTACTATTTCCCGGTAGCCATAGCAGTCAAAACGCCGCTGGTCACCTGGCTAACGCTGTTGTTAGCGTTTGCAGGTTTCTGGAAAGCCCAAAAAACGCGAGCTCAACGGGCAAAACAGTGGCTGCGCTTCGCCTGGCTTTGGGTACCCATCGCCGCCATTTTCCTGCCCGCGTTGAAAGTGCGCACGGACATCGGCATCCGCTATCTGCTGCCTTTCTACCCGTACCTCTTCTTGTTCTTAGGCTACGCGCTGTGGGTCTGGCAAAAACGTCACTGGAGCAAAGTGATCCTGGCCGGCTTAGCCATCGGCTATTTGTTCACCATCGTGCGCATTGCGCCGGACTATTTGGCTTATTTCAACGCGGCAGCCGGCGGCCCTGACAACGGCTACAAAATCCTGGGCGATTCTAATTTGGATTGGGGGCAGAGCCTGAAAGAACTGCGGTCTTACATGGAGCAAGAAGGGATCGCGAGCGTCAAGCTGGCTTATTTCGGCAGCGAATTGCCGGAGAAACGGGGCATTCGCTATCAGCCGCTGGGTTGCACACGGACCACGGGCGTCATCGCACTGAGTAGTACGTTCTGGCAAGGGTTGTATATGGATGATCCTCACTGCTACGACTGGCTACATGCCGTGGCGACACGTGCGCGGGTCGGCCACGCCATCTTCATTTATGATTTGCGCTAATTGGTTTGCCGTTAAAACTGTCCTGCTGGAGGGCAGTGTTTTCGGCAGAGGAATCAATCATAGCCGTTCCCCTGCCGATCGCTTGGAGGGCGGAGCTCTTGCCAAAGAAAGTAGCCCTACTAAATCGCATAGAGACGCACAGTGAAGTCTCACTTTTCATTCGCTGTGCTGTGCCTTAGTAGTGGCTGTCTAAAAACAACTTCCCGTTTGTGTCATTGCGAGGCCGATAGGCCGAAGCAATCCCCAAGTTTGTAAGTCGGAGATTGCTTCGGGGCTGCGCCCACTCGCAATGACAGTTGGGGAAACTTATTCTTGGACGATTACTTAGGCCTATGGTGCCATCTTTACAGCAATAATATCTGCGGTTATGCTATGGAGACGGCATGCAGTTGCAGATCGGTGTGAGAAAGATAGAGCATTTTAGTTTCCTCGGCCGAGTGAACCCGTCCCGTCTTGCTAACATAACCCACAAGCCATTGATATAACTCGGCGATAGACAGGGCGGTGAAAACTACGCCATCCATTGATCGGGTGATAAACTGCCGGGTGAGATGATACACCGGCCAGCCATTGCCTTGAGCTACAAAGAGAAACTCTGGCAGCTTACTGAAGCGGATCAATGCCTGTAAGTAGGCATCAAGGCGTTCCGGTAGATGTTGCAAACTGCCTTGGATGGGTAGGCCCGCCACGTAAGTTGTGTATGTATTCGATCGGATGCCCCCATCCATCATTTGTGCGTAAAGGGGCAGACTGGTCACCTTGCCGGGCAAGCCGAAATACTCTAAGCTAAAAGAAGCGTAATAGCTCGGCTGTACCTGGTTTTTAATGGAATACGAAGGATTAGGACGATAGCTAATTTCAAGCATAGACATGATACCTCTCCTTATGCATGGATTAATATGATCAGGCCAACAGCAAATAGCGCCTTTTGTCGTGTAGGCTTTCGTGATCAAGTTCTTTGACTTCACTGAGAAGTATGCGTTCCGCCATGGGAAACTTCTTGGATCCCTTTGAGGTAAATACCCTGAAGCTCAATGCCGGAGAATTCCGGATAGGATTCGATGCCGTGATAGAAAAGATCAAGCCCCTCGTCTTCGACTTCAGGTGTCACGCGTAGTCTGAACAAATGTTTGATACCTACGAACAGTAATAGCGAGACTGGGAATACAAACGCAGTGACAGCTAACACGCCCAGAGTCTGCACGCCGAGCAAGTGGAAGCCTCCACCGTAAAAGAGCCCGGCATCAGTAGCCCACAGGCCAACGGCAAGGGTACCGAAAGCGCCATTAAGCCCGTGCACGGCGAAAGCACCCACCGGATCATCGATACGGAGTTGTTCCAGCAGTTCGACGCCATAATAAGCAATCAGGCCGGCGATAACACCGATCAGCAAAGCCATGGTCGGTGTGACAAAAGCACAAGGCGCTGTGATGGCAACTAAACCGCCCAGCGCGCCATTGAAAGCCATGCTGACATCCCATTTGCGGGTATGTAGATAAGCAAGGAAAATTGCCATAATGGCGCCGGTCGTGGCGGCGAAGTCTGTGTTAACTACGATCAGAGCAATGGCGTTAGCATTAGTGGCGCTTAATGTGCTGCCGGGATTGAAACCGAACCAACTTAACCAGAGAATAAAGGTGCCGAGTGCAGCAAGGGGAATGTTATGGCCGCGGATTTGCTTGACGTCCGTCCCAAACTCTTTGTCCCGGCGTTTGCCGAGGACCAATGTGCCAGCTAAGCCTACTAACGCTCCCACCAGGTGCACCACGGTAGAGCCGGCAAAGTCACGCATGCCCAATACAGCCAACCAACCATCACTACTCCAAATCCAGTGTCCGACTAAAGGATAGATGAGCAGACCTACAACGAAACTGTATACGAGATCCGCTCTGAAGTCCGTGCGCTCGGCCATCAACCCTGAAGCGATGGTGGAAGCTGTAGCGGAGAAGGCAAATTCAAAGAAGAAAAATGCCAGTGGCGGTAAGCCATTCAACTCGGGCGGCATGTTGCGCAAGAAAAACCATTCTTTACCGAATAGTGCCGTGCCGCTGCCGAACATGATACCAAACCCAAAAGCCCAGAAGCCAACGGTCGTCATGGTCGTATCTAGAAAGTTTTCTGCCATGATATTGACCACATTCTTGGCTCGTACGAATCCTGCCTCCAGGAAACCGAAGCCGGCTTGCATGAAGAACACTAAGAACGCGGCAATTAACACCCACATCGTATTAATTGATTTGGCAAGATCGTTATTGGATAAAGTGCTTGAGCCATCAGCGAGGGCAGTGCTGGCGAATAGCGATATTAATACCAGCGCTAAGAACATTATTGGAAGTCGGCGAACTATTTTACGCATAGCTTTGAGTCTCCCGTTAGGTTATGCATAGAAATGAACGTGTAAACACACTGAATGTGACACGGTTCTTTTCTACAGGTTGCTGTGGAATGACGTGTGTCTTGCATGCAACCCATCTCTTCGTCTTGCGTCTTTGCGCTCCAATTTTGCGTCGCCTGTGACTTTCTATACCCTCACGCCCGGAATTCGACCATACCCTATTGGAAGCATTAATTTCCTGTACACTTGTACTTCTCCGTTGAGCATTGTCTGATTCCAGCAGGGAATCGGTACAAACTCCCAAACAAGCTTGTCGTACATAGATTCTCGAGCGCATATCCAGGGTTATGTTGCCCATTTTACGACAAAGATAGGGGAATTCCATTGCCCGAATGGGTGATTTCCCGGGTGAATAGGGTAGTTTGTAACATTGATGCAGCATTTTTGTGCGTTTCCTGAAAAGAATATGATTTTATTTCCGTTTTATCTGTATTGCATTTGACCTGGGCCGAGCCGTTACGCTTGTAAAAGTAAGATCCTATTGCAACGCTATGTAATCGTCCCAGAATAAGTTCCCCCAACTGCCATTGCGAGCGGGCGCAGCCCTGAAGCAATCTCTGACTTACAAACTTGGGGATTGCTTCGGCCTATCGGCCTCGCAATGACACAAATGGGAAGTTGTCGTTAGACAGCCACTATGATTCCCCGCTCTGCACACGTTGCTTCCCGCTCTGTCGAATTTCAGGCTGCACAATTGGCCTGACTTGGCAAAAAGCGTATAATGTGTTTGTTCGTATCTCTCCCTTCACGGTGTCGTGAAGAACCCTCATGAAGAGTTTGTTTCTCTCGCTGACGAGTTGACACTGGGCAGGTTATCCCTGCCATATCAAGACAAGACCCCGCTTACGTTGACAACAGGTATGCTAACAATATCGGCATTACGCTCCCGTTGTCAGATAACTTGGGAATGTAGAAGGGTTGCGGGGCAGGGCAGGGCATTCCTGCTGTTGCCTTTACGCTTCCTTGTCGCTTCGTGCCACGAATG
Organism: Anaerolineae bacterium; assembly: GCA_015486845.1. Classification (GTDB taxonomy): domain Bacteria; phylum Chloroflexota; class Anaerolineae; order JAADDB01; family JAADDB01; genus WFQU01. The sequence continues at coordinate 6,078 of WFQU01000162.1, forward strand.
ACTGAGGGAGACCGTTGAAATGAAGTTAACTATGCCAGATTCTCGTTCTATCACCAACAAAGAGATGCTCCAGATCGCGAGCGAAGTGAGTCCTGGAATGACAAATGTTGCCAAGGACTCGGTTCGCGCGGCCATACGTGATGCTGCGTCTGAACAAAACAGATATTCTCAAGAGCACGACAGTTGTGCTATTGTTTGTAATATTCACAAAGCAGTTAGAGGTAGTCATGGCAACGTTAAAAGGACGCTGGAAGCTTTACACAAAATGGGGCATCGCGCCGGTGATGTAGATGGTGAAGGGGATGGCTGTGGCCTCCTCACCGACATCCCCAGAATCTTATGGGCTAATTACCTGGCGGAAGCAGGTCGCCCTCGCTGGTTGGCGGAAGATAGCCGTTTTTTTGTTGGGCATCTGCTGATCCCCATGGCGCATAAACAAGAGGAACAGGCTGTAAAGCGACGCGTTTCGCGCATGGTACAGGAGGAAGGGTTTGACCTCCTGTTGGCACGGGATGCTCTAACAAGAAAGGTCGCACTGGGTGCCTCGGGCCGGATGCAGGAACCGCTGTTTTGGCAGATAGCAGGCTTGGTGAGCCATAGTCCTTTGGATCGCATCGATGCTAAGCTTTTCCAGTTGCATTTGCGCATCGAGCGGGAGACTCCCATTCATGTGGCATCGTTTAGCACGCATACTGTAGTTTACAAAGTGCGCGGGGATAGCCGTACTTTGCGCAATTACTATCCAGAGCTGCTCATGCCGGATTACACCAGCAAAGTTACCATCGGGCATACCCGCTATAGCACCAACACCTGGTCTGTTTTCGAGCGCGTGCAACCATTCACCATATTGGGACATAACGGCGAGATCAATACCATTCAGCGGCTAAACGAAGAAGCCCGCATGGTTGGGGCAGAGCTGGTCCCCGGCGCTTCGGATAGCCAGGATGTCAACAGAATGCTGGAGACACTGATTCATGTCTATGGCTTTACCCTGATGGAAGCGATGGAAATACTCTTCCCGCCCATCTTGAGCAATGTGGCGTCTCTATCTCCTGATTTGCAGGCGCTGCACCGTTACTATCGCTATGCTTTTGGCCCTTTTGCCCAAGGCCCGGCAGCCATCGTAGCCCATTTTGCCAATGAGGCTCTTTTCAGTGTGGATGCCCTTGGTTTGCGCCCGCTCTGGTTCGGGGAAACGGACAAGGAATACTTCTTCTCCAGTGAGCGCGGGGTAGTGCCCACGGAGAATGTGGTTAGAGACCCCAAACCATTGGCTCCAGGAGAAAAGATGGCCGTTAGAATGTCTCGCGATGGTGAGATAGAAATATTGGATTATGTTACTATCCAGCAAAGGTTGCTGCGCCTTGCCTACCGCCGGTTCGGTTCTCTATCCCCCGTGAAGCGCGTTCTGGAAACTATGACGTACCAAGAAAGTGCTGAAAGACCGGCTGATAGTGTTGCTATCACGATTCCAAAGGCGCCGAACGGGGCAGAGAAGGTAGAAAACTACTTGGCGGCCTTTGGTTGGCGACGAGAGCATCGAGATTGGGTTAAGCAGCTTAGTGAGCATAAAAAGGAACCCATTAGTTCACTGGGGGCGGACGAACCACTGGCGCCTCTGGATGCCGACCCCGTGAATCTGGCCGACTACATCAAAGAATCTGTGGCTGTGGTGACAAACCCAGCTATCGACCGAGAAAGAGAAGCAGAGCACTTCAGCACGCAAGTCGTGGTGGGCGCTCGCCCTTCCCTGGCTTACGGAACAGTTGACTTGTCTGGGTGCTCGGTCGTCTTGCCTATGCCTATCCTGATTGGTGGATATCCATTCCCCCCGCTGCTAGACGCCGACTCTTGTCAACAGGTTGCCGGTGCTCTTGGCACCATGACCGTGGATCGGCTTTTGGATTTCTGCGGCGCATCCAAAGTGCATCGCCTGGATTGTACTTTCCTGGCTGAAGAATCCTTGCCCGACGCCATCGAGAGGTTGAAAAAAGAAGCTGTGGCCGCGGTGCAAAGCGGCGCTAATTTGCTATTGCTGGACGATGCATCTGTTTGGTCTGGGCAGCGGCACTGGATTGATCCGCACCTGGCCATAGCCGCGGTGGACAGCGTGCTTCGGGAAGAAGGCCAAGGCGATGACAACTTGCGTCGCCGATGTGGTTTGGTGCTTCGCTCCGGCGCGATCCGTAATTTGCATGATATCGTCGTGGCGCTCGGCCTCGGTGCTAATGCCATCAATCCATACTTGCTGCTGAAAACGGGTGTAGATTCCGCACAGGACCTTTCCGCTGCTGAAAAGCGCATCCGACTGACCAACTTAATCATCGCCTTGAACAGAGGAATCGAAAAAGTCACTTCTACCATGGGCGTCCATGCCCTGCGAGGCTATGGCCGGGTGTTTGGTTCCATTGGCTTGAGCGACGACCTGGCCAATTTATTGGGCCTCCACAATTACTGTGGCTCCAAAGGACACGGTCTCACTTGGGAGCGTTTAGAGGCCGCGAGTAGACGCCGGGCCGAGATCGCGGGGATGGCCCGGCCTCGTTTAGGCCATACCCATCGCCTGCTCTCTCGAATGTGGAAACCAGCCGGCCGCATTGCTCGCGGCGAGCCCGATAGCTCCGCGCTTTTTCGCCAAATGGAGGACTTGGAAGAAACCGAACCGGCGGCATTGCGGCATTTAGTATCTTTCGCTACGCCGGCCAATGTACCCGAAATTAGTGCCGGGGAAGTGGACGCTGGTTTGACAGGGCACGACTTGCCTTTCGTTATATCCTCGATGTCTTTCGGTTCCCAGGGGGAAACAGCGTTTTTAGCCTATGCTGAGGCGGCTTACCGTCTAAATATGATATCTTTGAACGGTGAAGGCGGCGAGCCTGAGGACGTGCTGGGCGTGTACCCGCATAATCGGGGCATCCAGATAGCCAGCGCCCGCTTCGGGATTACGGTAGACGTTCTCAATTCTACGGATCTCATCGAGATAAAAATTGGACAAGGAGCAAAACCAGGCGAAGGTGGCTTGCTCCCCAGCCGAAAGGTTACCGCAAAGATAGCGAAAACGCGCCGTGCCACCCAAGGAATCGATCTCATAAGTCCCTCCAATAACCACGATATTTACTCCATCGAGGATTTGGCGCAGTTCATCGAGGAGCTCAAGACGGTCAATCCTAAGGCGCGGATAGCCGTGAAGCTACCTGTGGTACCCGGCGTCGGTATCATTGCCACCGGCGTAGCCAAAGCAAAGGCGGATGTGATCAGCTTGAGCGGCTTCGAGGGCGGGACAGGCGCAGCGCGCCGGCATGCAATTCATTACGTCGGGATGCCCATCGAGATAGGGGTCATGGAAGCCCATCATGCTTTGGTGGCAGCCGGCCTCAGGGATCGTGTCGAGATCTGGGCGGATGGAGGCGTGCGTACGCCTGCCGATGTAGTGAAGTTGATCTGCCTCGGTGCTAACAGAGTCGGCTTTGGTACCATGTCAATGATAGCCATCGGTTGCACGGCCTGTCGCCAGTGCCAGTTTGGCACTTGTTACAAAGGCATCACGACGCATATTGAGAGTGTAGAAGAGGCCAAAGAAAAAGGAGTAAAGCATTTCGAACCCCTCGATCTCGATCTAGCCGTGGAAAGACTCGTGAACTTCTTCGGTGCGATGGGGACTGAGGTGAAACGCATAACAGCCGGCTTAGGCTTCCGCAGCGTGCAGGATCTGGTTGGCAGGACAGACCTGCTGAAGCAAACCCGCGCTTTACAAGAAGTGGATTTGAGCCGGATGCTGACGCCAGCTACAGCACCGGAATTATCAGCGGTCGATGATTGGCGGATTGGACGCCAGGTGCGCCGGCCCAGGAACCATCTTACGAATCTTGTCTCCGAAGTGATAGAAGAGGCAGTGCAAGCCGGGGATACCTCTGTGGTATTCGAAGATGAACTGGTCGGCCCGTCGGATAGGGCGCTGGGAACACATTTGGCCGGCCTGTTAACGCGTTGGCAGCATGGTTGGGATGGACGTCCAGCTAACCACGCCGGGGAAGGCAAGTCTTATGGGCCTAAGCGCAAAGAAGACGTGCTCATGGGTACTGCCGGCCAGGCGCATTATGCGCAATCGCTGCGGGCTCTTCTGTATTTTCACGCTAGCTCAATTCCCGGCAATGGCCTGGGCGCTTTCAATACCGACGGCATAGAGATCATGGTAGAAGGTGGGGCACAGGATGGCGTCGCCAAGTGCGCTTGTGGTGGTAGCGTGGTGGTTATGAAAGGCTTGAACTACGACGGGAAGCGGCTGGACGGATCGGTGGGCAAATACTTCGCCTATGGTGCTACTCGTGGTCTATTCATCGTGCAGGGAAATGCGGACAGCCGTGCTTGCATACGTCTAAGCGGCGCGGATGTGGTCCTTGGCGGACGGATAGAAGAACCAATCAATGACACATTGGGTTTTATCGGAACCAGAGCCAACGTCAAAGGTTTCCTCTGTGAGTACATGACGGCCGGCAGGGTGGTGGTGCTGGGAGACCCGGGGCCGTGGATTTGTGCTGGCATGACTGGAGGCGTTCTGTATCTCCGTCTGGACGAGAAGATGGGATTAGATATGGAGGCCATTCATAGGCGTTTAGCCACAGGGGCCCATGTAGAACTGCAAATGGTGCAAGATGAAGATGCAGCGAACTTGCGTTATTTGCTAGGAGAATACGTAGAGCAGCTAAACCGCACGATGCAGTATCAGGAAGCGGAAGCGGTTCAAGAATACCTGGAAAACTGGCGCAGTGTCTTCGTGAAAATCGTTCCATCGCCCCGAAGGCACGCTGCCCAGGCACCGGCAAAGCGGGGAACGCTGCTAGCAGCGAGTACCCTCGTAGGAACGAAGGGCGTTCAGACCGGTGTGGTGTCAGTATAATGATGGAAAAAGCAACGCAAAGTGCGCAGAGAGAAAGATAATGCGTTTGCGATGAGTTCTTGCCTGTAGAATTCTTGCTTTTTCTCAGTGTTCTCGGCGATCCCCGCGGCTAAGTACCTTTTTCAGGGGACGCAACCAACAATAGATGAAAAGGCTTGCTGATTTGAACTGAGGGTGGCACAGTTGTATACTTTGTTATGCTGAAGGATGATGAGGGTGTCATTTCTTGCGGCGATTGCTGTCCGGGCTGGGTACCGTGAAATATCCACTATAGTTTCTTGATCTGCTTGACCAGATGTAGGAATAATGCCATGAGACTGTACGAATTTGAGACGAAATCTATGCTCCGTAGGGATGGCCTGCCCGTTCCATGGGGGATTTTTACCACCAGTCCTCGCGTTGCCGCCGGTTTTGTGGAACAAAATGGTGATTCCGTTGTTAAAGCACAAACCATTGCCGGCAAACGGGCCCGCGCCGGGGGAATTCTGTTCGTCAACATGGCGATCAAAGGGGAACTCGCCACAGAAATGCTCCTGGATTCCACCCTCTACGGCGAAGAGGTCATCGGGGTATTAGTGGAGAAGAAAGCACGGGTCAAGCGGGAGTATTATGTCTCGTTTTATTACGATCCCAAGTTGCGTTCTTTGATGTTGGCTTTCAGCCCCGCCGGGGGAACGGATGTCGAAGAGAAGATAAAAACGGGGCCGCAGAATCTTTTTAAACTGCCATTGCCCCTTTGCCAGGACGTGCGTTGGCGTATCAGGGAATTTTTGATGGACATTGTGCCGACAGATCCGGCGCCGTTGGTGGATTTATTGTACCATATCTACGAGTTTTTCCTCCTGTACGAATTTAGCTATTTGGAAATTAACCCGTTGGCAGAAACAGACCACCAGGATTATGTCATCTTAGATGTGGTCTCTTCCATCGATGTGGCGGCGCTGGGCCGGCACCCGGAGATTGCCATCGCTCCGCGGGCTTCCCACAACGCTGACTTGCCAACAGGGGAATTCAGATCAGCCATGATCAATATCGAGGATGCCCGCGGCACCCGCCGTGATTTCGTTCATTTGGGGGGCGACATCGGCGTGCTGGCCATCGGCGGATCAATCAGCTTGATCGTGGTGGATTACTTGTACCAGTTAGGTGGCCGGCCGTTCAACTATGCCGAACTGCGGGGAACTGTCACAGCTACACGCATTTCGCACCTGCTGAAAGAGATTCTGCGCAATCCACAGATTAAGGGGCTGCTTATCGTCGGCGCTTCCACGGATTATTTGCGCATAGACGCTGTGGCTAACGGTATTCACGACGCGCTCAAAGAAATCCGGCCAACTTACCCGGTGGTGCTGAGGGTGCCCGGCTTGGGCAAAGATGTGGCTAAAGAGATTTTAAGTGGTCTCAGGCGCGCCAACATGCAAGTCTTGTGGAACCATGCCACCATCAAAGATAGTGTCACAGCGATTATGGAGAAGGTCTATGGGCATCCTGCTTGATAGCGAAACGAATATCGTTCTCCAGGGGGCTTGCACCCGCCGGGGCTGGCAATTATTGGAGGATATGCTGAATTACAGCGCCACTGTGGCCGCCGGCGTCTGCTATGGCGGTCTGAAAACAAAGGTTTACCGGGGTGTGCCGTTTTTTAAGAGTCTGAAACAGGCTGTAGAAACAGCCCCCGAGATCAACGTTTCGGTCATTGCCGTGCCGCCGTATGAAGTGCTCGGCGCGGCGCAAGAAGCGATGGAAGCTGGCGTGCGCCTTATCATCGTGCACACTGCCGATGTGCCCATCAAGGATGTTATCCTCATCCGGCGGGAAGCGGAACGGCTGAATTCGCTGCTATTGGGGCCCAACGCTGATGGCGTGATCACCCCGGATGTCTGCATGGCCGGCAGTTTAGGGGGTGTTTTAGCACTTTCCATCCATCGCCGGGGGCCTATCGGCGTCATTAGCCGCAGCAATGGCATCGTGAACGAGCTTAGCGGTTTGCTTGCCGCCGGCGGGTTGGGGGTTTCCACCATCGTCACTTTGGGGACGGAACGGATCCTTTTCTCCTCGTTTGTGGATATTTTGCGGCTTTTTGCGGATGACGAAGAGACGAAAGGCGTGCTGTTGTTCGGCGAACCGGGCGGGGCGTACGAAGCGGAAGCCGCGGACTGGATTGCGGCACACGGTTATGCCAAGCCTATTGTGGCTTACATTGCCGGGAAATTCATCGACAATCTGGCCGAGGGCACCATTTTAGGACATCGGGGCGTGGTCATCGAACGGGGATTGGGCAGCCCGACGGACAAAATCCGGCGTTTGCAAAGCGCCGGCGTGCGGGTGGTAGCGTTCAATGAGGATATTCCCGCTGTTTTTCAGGAGGTATTGAAAGATGGTTAGTATCGACATCATGGGCAAAACCTACGAAGTGCCGGACGATCTGACAATTCTACAAGCGCTTTGGTATGTCGGCCACAAAACGATCCGTGGGGTCGGTTGCTTGGGCGGGTTCTGCGGTGCTTGTTCCACCGTCTATCGCCTTCCCGACGAAGGATATAAACTGCACGTGGGCTTAGCTTGCCAGACCAATGTCATCGACGGTATGAGCTTAGCACAGATTCCTTTCTTTCCGTCGAAGGATACGACGATCTATGCCGAGACGGTAAAAAATGAGGAAGAATTATTGCTGGAGGTTTATCCGGACACCCAAAAATGTATCAGTTGCGGCGTCTGTAATCGGGTCTGTCCACAGAATTTAAACGTGATGGGTTACGTGCTCAAGGCGAATAACGGGGAGTTCCAGACGACCGTCAATTGGTCATTCGACTGTATCAATTGCGGCCTCTGCGCGATGAAATGTCCGGCGGATATTTCTCCCAACTTGATTGCCCGCTACGTGCGCCGGCAATATGCGCTGCTATCATTGCAGCCCTCTCGCCTCCTGGCAACGCGGATCGAAGAGATCAGAAAGGGAAAATACGATGACGCGTGGAGAGAACTCTTCGCCGATCTGGGATAGCATCCGGCGCATTGCCGAGACTCGCGAACAGCGACTGCAAAGGCAGGATGTTCCGCTGCCGGCCGTCGATAAAGAAACGATGCTCCATCGCTACCACCCGGACTACGTGGAAGACTATTTCGCTGTTCTCCAGGTTGGCCCCAACAAAGGGGCGCGGGTGGCGAAAGAGATTGCTGCCGTTCTGGAATCTCCCACCATTTTGCCCTCTGAACTGCAGCCGTTTACGCCACAGCACAAAGCCGATGTCTTGGTGATTGGTGGGGGCGGTGCGGGTATTACTGCGGCTATTTTTGCCCACGATGCCGGCGCCAATGTGCTCCTCGTGACTAAACTGCGCTTGGGCGATTCCAACACGATCATGGCGCAAGGCGGAGTGCAAGTGGCTATCGGGGCGGACGATTCTCCCATTGACCATTTCCAAGATGCTTTTGCCGGCGGCGGCAAGACCAGCGATCCGCATTTGCTCCGCTTTTTGGTAGAAAAGGGGCCGGAAGCTATTGTCTGGTTAGAGAAGATCGGCGTGATATTCTCTAAAGACGAAAATGGTGAATTCCTGCTGCGCAAAGCGGGGGGAACTACCCACCCCCGGGTGATCTTCGCTAAGGACTATACCGGCTTGGAGATTACCCGCAATCTCATTGACGAATTGCGCAAGAGAGATGTGCGGGTTGTGGAAATGATGCCGACGGTGGAGCTTCTGACGGACGAGGCAGGGCGTTGCACCGGCGCGGTGTTGATGGATTACGACAATGGTCGCTATACTGCTGTCCAGGCGAAAACCACAATACTTGCCACCGGCGGCAGCGGCCGGCTGCACATGGCCGGTTTCCCCACCAGCAATCATTATGGCGCCACCGGGGATGGGTTGGTCATGGCTTACCGGGCCGGCGCCGAGGTTCGGGATATGGATTCCTTCCAATACCACCCGACGGGCGTGATCTATCCGCCTCAAATGTACGGGTTGCTGGTTACGGAGGCTATTCGCTCGGAGGGCGGCCAACTGGTTAACGACCGGGGGAAACGATTCGTCAACGAGACGGAAACCCGCGATTTCGTGGCAGCGTCCATCATCCGGGAATGTCGGGAGGGGCGTGGCGTCACGGTGGAAAGCGGCGACTGTGGGGTGTGGCTGGATATTCCGGTCATCGAGAAAGTCAAAGGAAGTAATTACCTCAAGAAACGTTTCCCGGCCATGTTCCGCCAGTTTCAGCGCTTCGGCTGGGATATTCGCAAACATCCCGTGCTGGTCTATCCCACGCTGCATTACCAGAACGGAGGCTTAGTCATCGATGGAAGCGGCGAGACTGCGGTGCGCAATCTATTTGCCGTGGGCGAGGTGGCCGGCGGCATTCACGGACACAACCGGTTGATGGGGAACTCGTTGCTGGAGATTTTCACTTTTGGCCGGCATGTGGGCGTGGTAGCAGCCCGGCGGGCACAAGAAACTCCATTTGGCGCCTTGACACTGCAGCATTTGGAGGCATTCACGGCAGCGCCGCGATGGGCCGGCGTGCGGAGCCCTATCCTGCTGCCAAACTACGTGCGCAAAGAGTCTGCGTGAGCCTTCGGCGTACCACGACGGCTGGAAATAAGCCGGTAACCGACAGCCAGTAGCCGTCAGCAAGTACGCCGCCCCAGAGGAGCTTGCGGCCAAGCGACCACCTACGCGGTCGCAACTACGCCGACGTAGGTCGGCGTTCTATGGAACTGTTTTCCGGGGGGCGCACGGAGCTCAAAGCTCCGTGCTACAGGGTGAGAAAGCCCCCTGAAAGGGGGCTATAGCGAGGCAGCCCGCTTTAGCGGGCTTGAACTTAACGTAGCCCGGGTCTTTAGGCCCAGGCATGGGGGCGGCTGAGGAGTTATTGGCGCGTAGGCGCGGATCATGATCCGCCGGTTTGCTGCGCTTTTAGGCCCGGCGACTGGAAGTCGCGGGCAACATTTGCGAAATCGCCCTGCGGCGATTAGCATGCAACCTGCGCAGGCAGGTTTCGCAATCGTAGCAGCGATTTTAATCGCCGGGCGTGCTGCTGCGTTTATCTGCATCCTATTTTATTTTCGAGGGGGGTCTTTTTCTTGTGATTTTGGCATTTAATTGGCAAAGCGCCCGGCGCATCTGGTTCCCAAGGGAACACGGTGCCTGGGCCATGACATTTTCGCCGCTAATCAGCGGTTTTATCGTGGCCGGTGCGATGCGCTGGACTGGCTTTTGGTTGTTGCTCTCCATTTTGGCGTTCTTCCTGATTCGTCAGCCAGCCGTGACTATTGTTCGTTCGTGGACGCACCAAAAAAAGGTGCCATACTCTGTGTATATACTCTTCGTCGCCGAATTTCTGGCCCTTCTGCTGGCCGGGGGTGTGGTGCTTTGGCTGCAACCGGCGCTGCTGTGGTTCGCTTTCGGCGGTTTGGCCGCACTTTCGTTGTTAGCGTATCTCTATTTTGTTAGCCGGCGGCAAGAAATGACACCCATGGCTGAGGTCGTCACCGTGTCCGGGGTATGCGTGGGGGCCGCTGCGGGCTATTTCGCCGGGCGCGGCGCGGTCAACAACATTGCTTTAGCGCTCATCTTCTTGAATTTGGCCTATTTCGTGCCCAATATTTTCTTCATCCGGTTGAAAGCGCGGACGCAAGCTAAGCAAGTGCCGCCGAAATCCTGGCACGGTTATTGGCAGGCTGGCAGAACGCTGCTCCTGATGAACGTTGCTGGTTGGCTGTTAAACGTGATCGGCGTAGTCTCCGGCATCATGCCGGCCATCGCCTTGTTGGCTTTGCTGCCCAATGCACTAAAAGATGTTTGGGGCGTGGTGCGCTGGCATACTAAAGCAGAATTGAACATCCGTCGTCGGGGATACGCTGAGGTCGGGTATTTGTTTCTGTTTTTGCTGCTTCTGGCGATTCTGCTTAAATAGGAAAGGTGCTGGCATGGAAAGGGGAAGATGGTATAGGGGAGATGGTGAATCGGTGGGATAAGACGGCCCGCCTCCTTTTTTTCTCCTTTCTTCTCCCGGCTAACGGCTTCTCGATTGGGCTCTGAGCGCCAAATTGCTAACACAGTAACCCGGCCAGGTTGTTTGCCGCACCGCCCCCCAGAATGTTACAATGCGAGAGATTCGTGCAGATTAGATTTGTATCTGTCTTGGGGGGAAAACTGTGAATATTCCGTTAGTCGATTTGAAAACACAATACGCTGCCTTGCAGCCACAAATGCAAGAAGCGATAAACCGTGTTATCACCAACACGTCATTCATTTTAGGTCCAGAAGTGGGACAGTTCGAAGAAGACTTTGCCGCTTATTGCAGAGCCCAACATGCCATCGGCGTGGCTTCCGGCACGGCTGCTTTAGACCTCGCACTGCGCGCTCTGGACCTATCCGCCGGCGACGAAGTTATCACCACACCGTTTACGTTCATTGCAACGGCTGAGACTATTGCTAATTTAGGCGCCCGTCCAGTTTTCGTGGATATTGATCCGCAAACTTATAACATTAATCCCAACGGCATCGAAGCAGCGATCACGCCGCACACCAAGGCGATTATGCCGGTACACCTTTTCGGCCAGCCGGCGGCCATGGACGCCATTAACAAGATTGCTCGCCGCCATAACCTTTACGTCATCGAAGATGCCGCCCAGGCTCACGGCGCCGAGTACAAAGGACAGCGCACCGGTACGTTGGGCGACATTGCCTGCTATAGTTTCTATCCCAGCAAGAACTTAGGTGCCTACGGCGATGGCGGCGCCGTGGTCACGAATAGCGACGATCTGGCCGCCAAAGTGCGATTGTTGCGCCACCACGGCAGCGCCGATCGCTATCATCACGTGATCTTGGGCTTAGGTGAGCGGTTAGATGGCTTGCAGGCCGCTATCTTGGGCGTTAAATTGCCGCATTTGGACCGATGGAACGAACAACGGCGGCAGGCAGCTTATCGTTACAATGCCCTTTTCGCGGGCAGCGACTTGATCACGCCGGCGGAGAATCCACACGTGCGTCATGTTTATCACTGTTACACCGTGCGCACCCCGCGGCGGGACGTCGTCACCCAGGCATTGCAGGCCGCCGGCATCGGCTATGGCATTCACTATCCCCTTGCTTTGCATCAACAACCGGCGTTAGCTTACTTAGGCTATCGGGAGGGTGATTTTCCTGTGGCCGAAGCGTGTGCCAGGGACATTATTAGCCTGCCCATGTTCCCGGAAATCACAGCGGAACAACAAGAGGCAGTGGTCACGACCATTCGGCGGGCATTAAGCTGAGCGCAACAACGGAAAAACCATGAAAAGCGTGCAGGCGCAACGACGAAGGAATTTGCTTGCCTGGGTTCTCGTGTGGCTGATCCTCCTCGGCGGGTGGAGCTTGCGTCTATACCGCTTGGACCGACAAAGCATCTGGTATGACGAAGCGGTCAGTATTCAAAACAGCGCCGCACCGCTGGCCGACCAGGCCGCCTTAGCTGCACACGATAACCATCCGCCGTTGCACGCGTTCCTGCTCTGGTTGACGGAACGACTGAGCGGATCGTCAGCGTGGTCGGCCCGGTTCCTCTCCGTCTGGACCGGCTTCTTGCTCTTGCCAATTCTCTACGCGCTGGCAAAGCGCTGGTGGGGCGCTTCCGGCGGCATAGCGCTCCTTTTGTTGGCGGCTACATCCCCTTTGCTGGTCTATTACGCCCAGGAAGCGCGCATGTACGCCCTGGTTACCAGCTTGGTGGCCGGTTCATTCTGGGGGGCGTCCCTCTGGTGGCGCGGTCGGCCTTTTGGTAGGGGATTCTGGCTGACGACTTTTTCCCTCTTAGCCGCGCTCTATGCGCATTACAGCGCTTTTCTTGTCTTGCCAATTATCTATAGTGTTATCTTGCTACGCTGGTGGCAAGACCGTCGCGACGGTTGGTGGCAAGCGTTAGCGGCTCTGAGCGGCATCCTCATCGTCGGCTACCTGCCGTGGGCTATTGTGCCGATACAACGTGCCGGGGCTGCTCACGGCTATTGGCAAGGGCCGTTCAAGTCCTACTTGGCGCTGCGTGCTTTGCTGGAGAATTTCGTCATCGCCGCGCCCGAAACTGTATTAGAGCCGATCGCTTTGCGCTGGTTGCCACTACTATTAATCATTGTCGGCGCGCTTGTCGTGGCCGCGGCTTGGCAATCGTGGCGGCGGAACCGATTACGTCGCTGGCTATTGCTTGTTAGCTGGCTGTTAGTGCCAGTGCTCTTCTTCTTTGTTATTGCTTTCCGCATGCCGAAGTTTCATCCTCGCTATTTGCTGCTCAGCTACCCGGCCTGGTTGCTCCTGCTGGCCGGGGGGATCGCTGCTGTCTGGTCGATGCACCGGCCGTCCGGCATTTGGCCGCGGGGAATCGCTTCCGCAGGCTTACTGGTTCTGTTGGCTGCCAATGGTTACGCACTACACAATTGGTTCAGCGATCCTGCTTTCAGCAAGCCAGATTTTCGCGGTGCCGTGTTATATTTGCAGCAACATCGTCAGCCGGGCGAGCCAATCATCCTCCTTTCCGGGCACATGCGTCCCGCCGTGGCGTATTACGCACCGCATCTGGCGGTTCTGCCTCTGCCGGACGAACGGCTGCTGGACGTCAACGAAATCATCCGGCCGGATGTGGTGCGTATCCTAAACCGTGAGGTTGCCGGTCATCCCGGCGTCTGGCTGCTGCTTTGGCAGGATGACATTGTCGACCCTAATGGTATCGTCACGCACCTTTTGGCGGGACAAGGCCAGGAGGAAAAGGTCTCAGCCGCGTTTTGGCATGTGCGGCTGCGTCACTATAAATTAGCGCCTGCAGCTCATTTCCGGCTGCAGCCACAACATCCGTTGGCTATCCGCTGCGGGGGGAAGATCGATCTCGTTGGCTACAGTGAAGATAAAGATGACAACTTGACGCTGTTTTACCGAGCGGTGCAACCATTAACGCATGACGTGCATGTTGCGATGCGGCTTTTAGATGGCGATGAGAATGTGTGGGGAACTAGCGACCGCCGGCCGGCCGGATATAATGACCCCACTTTCCGCTGGCAGTCGGGAGAATTGGTGCCCGGCTACATCAAGCTACCCGCCGCACCTGGCACGCCGCCGGGGGCATACCAATTAGCCGTTACGCTGTATGATGCTGCTGTGCCCCACGGCCTGGACGCTATTAGCGCTAACGGCGAACTGTTGGGCAAAGAGATCATGTTGCCGGTGACATGGCACCGGTTGCGGCCGGCTCGAGCGTCCGATATTCCAGTAGCCGCGCATCGCTTGCCGGGACAGGAAAGTATAGCGCCGGTTGCTTACCGGTTGCAGCCGGCCCGGGGCGCTGCCGGACAAAGACTGCATTTGGAAACGTGGTGGCATGCCACCAGCTCGCCGCGAGTGGCAGACCGGTACCGCTGGCAGTTAAGTGCTGCCGGTGGCAACGTGGTCGACGGGGCGTGGAGGATGTTCAACGGGGATATGGGGAATATTTGGCCCGCCGACGCTTACTGGCGTCAGCAACAATTCTTACGGCTGCCCCGCCAGGCAGCAGTTACCTCGTGGCAACTGTCTATCCGCTGGCAAAGCGATGGCGTCGACCATGAACAAAAACTCGCAGACATTCCGATCCTGCCGGAAAAGCATCTTTTCGTTTTGCCGCCGCTGGAACGCACGCTACCTGCACAATTCGGTCAACGATTGCGTCTCGCTGGATTGAATGGCTTGCCGGACAAGCTCCAGGCCGGCGATAAGTTGGCCATTACGTTAGTCTGGCAGGCAGAACGAGAAATGGCACATCCTTGGACCGGCTTCGTGCACCTTTTGGGGGCAGATGGCCGGGTAATTACACAGGACGATCATTTGATAGGTGGTGCGGGACACTCGACCGATAGCTGGTTCGCCGGAGAGGTCGTCACGGACACGTTTCGCCTTGCTTTGCCGGTGAAACGGCCTGCAGGTGATGGTTACAAAGTGGAAATCGGCGTCTATAACGCACAAGAACCGGGTTTGCCGCGACTGCCGCGTACGGATGAAAAAGCGGCATCGGGGATGACGACTGTCACGATTCCCATTACCGTGCAACCTTAGTACCTTGCCAGTGGAATTCTTATCCACCGAGCAAAGATTTGATGCAGAGACGCCAGAGACGCAGAGGCAAAAAACAGTTAATGCCAGGCCGCAAGGTGGGGTAAGAACGCAAAGGGGGAACCTTTATAGGCGTTACGCAGTTCAGCCAGGCAAATGTCGTTGCGAGCCCACGTAGAGGGGCGAAGCAATCTCCAAAGCGGTGTGGGGGTTCGCTTCGGCACGCTTCGACCGCCTCGCAATGACATTTTGTGGGTTTTGGTGCAGACATATATTGCCGGCTTTGCCTTGATTTTAATCTCTGCGCCTCAGCGGCTCCGCGTCGTTTTTTGGTTCTGGCTTGTCCAGGTTAGGTTTATCATAAGACCTTGGCCGGGGCTTATGCTGACGTTGAAATGGTGCACTCCATTTTCCATATGAATTTGTGCTATTTTGAAAAAATAGTTATAATGCGTTTGGTTGTTGTCGTAAACATCGTTTAGGCTCACCGACACTTAGGTTTCAAACTGTTGTGTGAATCAACAGGCATTACGGAATCCGAACATCCGCAATAAACGAAACAAATATCAGTATCGCTAAGAAGATTGAGAATACGCTCTTTAGCCGCTATAACGGTGGAAGGATTTACAGGTTCCGCTCGCATTTTTACGCTTCACACGGGGAGAAGTTATGCATAAGGCAACGATGCTCTATCGCTTGCAGCAGGTCGACTTGCAGATCGACAGGTTGAGCAAACAATTAGCACATTTACGCTCACAACTCGATGAGCCGGCATCCTTGGTAGAGAGCAAAAAGGAAATAGCAACGCTACAGGAACAATCTCGTACGCTTGGTGCCGAACTATTAGACGCTGAGCTGGCAGCTAAAAGCTTGAGCAACAAGATCGCCAAAGTAGAAAAAGCACTTTACGGAGGTCGCGTCTCGAATCCGAAAGAAATCGCCTCTCAACAAGAAAACGTGATCAGCATGAAAAAGCACCTCGACGTGCTGGAAGAAAAGCAATTGGATCTCATGCTCCAAAGTGAGCAATTAGAAGCTCAACTTCAGCAATTGCAACGGACCCTACAAGCAGCAACAGCACAATGGCATGATACATTGAGCCGGATTATTGCCGAGACTCAAGTGATAGAAAGTTCGTTGGCGCAGCTACAATCCCAGCGGCAGGCAGAGGCTATCCATATTGCTCCGGCTGATTTGCAATTGTACCAACGCATTCGCAGCCGTAAAGGCGGCATCGCCGTCGCCAAACTTGAGGATGGTCGTTGTTCCGTTTGCGGCATTTCTCTGCCGGAAAGCAAACAACACGCTGTTCAATACCAGGATGATTTCGTTTTTTGCGGTAGTTGTGGTCGTATTTTAAGCCCCTGATTCTGGCTGAACCAGGACTAAAAAGGCTTAACGCAAAGCCGCGGCAAGGCAAGTAGTCGTAGACGGCACAAGGGCATGGATTGACGCGGACTTCGTACTTAGAAAGCAAACAAAGTTCTATCCGTGTTTTTTCTGTGTGCATCCGTGTCCCGAAACCCTATCGACAAAGACTGTCGATACTTGTGCTTAAGAGGCCAAAGGAGGTGATATCGCATCTAAAGGGGAAACATCGTTTTCCGAACTGTTGTTTATGCCATGTACGAATTACTGGGTCATATTGTTGGTCCGTTCAGTGAAGAAAGGAAAACATGCAATGCGTACAAGATGGTTCAAATTACTCAGTCTGTTGATGGTTATTGCGTTAGTCGTACCCCTCAGCGTGGCCGTAGCGGCTGCACCAATGACTGATGCAGCTGCCACCGTGCCGGCTGGCATACCTGCTACCCACGCACGCTACATTGTGCAATTGGAGGGTGCTCCACTATCCATTTATTATCAGCAGATGGGACAAATCAAGGCGATGTCTACGAATGGTAAGCTGGATGTGCATACGGCTACCAGCCAGGCCTATATTCGCAAATTGCAGGAAAAGCAGATGCGGACATTCCGGCTCATGAAAGCGGCTGTGCCTGGCATTCGCATGGCAGAATATCGCGATGCGCTGGGTAAAACACACCCGCTGACTTATCAAATTGTGCTGAATGGCTTTGCAGTGCATTTGCCTGCAGCAACTCGAGAGGTGTTCATTCGGCTCTCACATATTCCCGGCGTCAAACTGATCACCGTGGAACATCGCATTACGCCGAATCTGGAAATCGTCAATCCGCAGATTGGCTCGCCGGCCGTTTGGGCTTCTTTAGGCGGTGCAGAGAATAGCGGAGCGGGTCTCAAAGTCGCCGTTATCGATACCGGCATCGACCCACAACACCCGTTCTTCGACCCCACCGGCTATGCTTACCCCGCTGGCTTCCCAAAAGGGGATACCCGCTACACCACGCCGAAAGTTATCGTCATGCGCGGTTACTATCGCCCTGATGATCCGCCCATTGCGCCAGCGCCGAAGCCGGGCAATCCCCACGGCACAGGCACAGCGGGCGCCGTAGCCGGCAATGCTGAAACCGTGGCGAATGTAAATGGCGTCAATGTCACTGTTAGCGGTGTTGCTCCGGCGGCATACTTAATGAGTTACCAGATTTTCTATCCGTCGGCTAATAGCGATGGTATGTACGCCAGCGATCCCGAAACCGTGAAAGCAATCGAGGATATGGTCGCTGACGGTGCGGATATCAACAATGACAGTTGGGGCGAAAATGCTTTTGTACCGTTGAAAGATGGTTACAATCCGGTCATCGATGCACTGAACAATGCTTCCAAAGCCGGCGTGGTCGTGGTCAAAAGTGCCGGCAACAGTGGTCGTGGCGGTGAAGCAACCGTCGGCGGCAATGATCAGCCATACAGCGCCATTTCGGTCGGCGCCACGGATAGCACCCGTGCTTTCGGCAACGAAGCGGCAGTTGTCGCTCCAGCGCCGGTTCCGGACAACTTGAAGAGCATTTTGGCTTCTCCGGCGGGGTTTGGACCGGCCATGAGTACTGATTTTGGTCCGGCAAAAGTTATCAGCGTCGGGCGTGTTGATTCCGGCAACGGCAAAGCTTGCAGTGCTATTACCGATCCCAACGGCCTTCTCAATGGCAATATCGCTTTGATTAGCCGCGGCTCCTGTAATTTTACTGCTAAAGTAGAACATGCTCAAGCCGCCGGTGCTATCTTGGCATTGGTGTACAACAATGTGCCGGACGCGCCTCCAATTACTATGGGCGGTTCAAGTAGCAAAATTACGATTTCATCCTTCATGATTAGCAATCCTCAAGGCTTAGCTTTGGCTGCGCTGGAAACGGCTCATCCCGGCGAAGTGCAGATGACAATTTCTGCCCAGACTTCACGTATCGTTGATGTCAATGCGCCGGATATCTTAACCGATTTTAGCTCACGCGGCCCAGGCTATCCTCTGAACAGGATTATCCCGGACGTCGTTGCCATTGGCCAAAAATATTTGACCTCTTATTCGCTGACCGGCGGCTGGGATGTAGTAGCGGGCACCAGTTTCTCCGCACCGACGGTGGCCGGCGCCGCAACATTGCTCCGCAGCGCACATCCGGGCTGGACACCAGCACAAGTCAAGAGTGCATTGATGACCACCGCCAAGACACAAATCTATGATGATTATGGCCAGACCACATTGGCTGGCATCATGGAACGCGGCTCTGGCCGTATTCAGGTTGATAAAGCTGCCGCGCCCGGGTTGACCTTAGACAACCCAAGTCATTCCTTCGGTTTGGTCGATGCTGGCAGAACAACCTCAGTTACCTTTAATGCGACCAGCGTGGCCGACGCGGATTTAACGTGGAATATTTCCGTTATAGATCCGATGACTGTTGGCCTGAGCAGTAGTGTGGCGACCTTGGCCTTGCCGGCCGGTGGCAGTGGTTCGTTTGACATTGCGCTCAACGTTCCTGTTGATATGCCCCCCGGCGATTACCAGGGTTGTGTCGTGCTGACTTCAGGTGATTACTCGGCGCACATTCCGTTATGGGTGCGTGTGAAAGCAGAAAAGACACCGGCTAAAGTCTTGCTCATTGATGACGACGGTAGCTTGCTACAACCAGCGTTCTTCGGTGTGGCTACGACAGATTACCGTTCCTACTTCACCACAACCTTAGACGCCATGGGTGTAAGTTACGACGTCTGGGATGCGGATCGTGGTTGGTATTTCGGTCCTTCTGGCTTGCCGGATATCGCAACGCTGCAGAAATACGACAAAGTGATTTGGTTCACCGGCGATAGCTTCTTGAGCTACTACGATGTTGCCGCCGATACGGCAAGTCGTGACGCACTATTAGACTATTTTCACAACACGCCCAACGCGAAACTGTTTGTGACCGGCCAGGATTGGAGCGGTTATTTCAGCAGTTGGCAATCTGGCACTGATGTGGGCTGTGTGCTGTGCTCTCTTGGTGTAGCCAATTGGAGTGAGGATGCTTATGCGCCGGCCAAGATGCCCACGCCGCCCGCTGTAAGCTCCGCCATCGGTGAAGGACCTTTCGCCAACATGATTTTAGATCTCGGCGGCGTTATTTCGCCGACATTGCCCAGCCCCGATGGCCGGGCGGGAAATCAGAACTACGTCGATGGCCTTTCGCCGGATGGTGGTACGTGGTCTGGCGTCGGTCTCTTCCGGTCGTTGGTTCCAGCGAATGATGCTGATCAGACTAATGTGCCATATATCGCCACTGGTCGCGGCGGTGAACCTACGCTGGAGACGCATGGCCAGTTAACGACCTCGGATAGCCGGGCGATTTACTTCGCTTTCGGCCTGGAGGGCGTTCCGTTCGCCTTTGGTGCTCAGACACAAAGTGGCGGCAATGCGTATGTATCCCGTACACAAGTGATGCAACGTGTTTTCGATTGGTTCGACGATCAGGTGACGGTGACCGTGAATGACGCAACATCTGCTTCACCGGCTATACCAGTGACCTTTGTCGCTAATGCTGATAGCAGTAAAACAGGCGCTTTCACGTATCGTTGGGATTTCGGTGACGGTACGCCCATCGTGAGCAGTGGTGATAGTATGACAACCAGCCATACGTACGCAGCAGCCGGCACTTACCCGATCATGGTGGAAACGACAGACACTTTTGGCCATAAAGCGGTTTCCTCGGCCATGGCGACCGTCAATCCGGGCACACCGCCAACACCGGCAACAGCCTCGGCTACTTTCCGCCAGGGCATGGATGGCTATAATGGTGTGAAAGACACTTACATTGACAGTGCTGTTTTGCCGTGGTCTCCTGTGACGCAGCAAAACGAAGTCGTCATGCGAGTGCGTCAAAAGAACGTCAAAAGTGCGTTGCTTTATTTCGACGTGAGCAGTATTCCTGCCAATGCAACGGTGAAATCAGCCACGCTGAAGGTGTACGCATCATACGGCTCGTTGCCTAACCTGCTGCTCAGCGGCTATGCGTTAAAGAAACCATGGGATGTCAACGCAGCTAACTGGTGGAACGCCAGCAGCGCGAGTAAATGGGATATAGCCGGCGCCAACGGCCGTGGCGATCGTGAAAGTACGCCATTTGACTCCGTTTTAGTCAAGACAGGTGGCTGGGTCACCTTGGACGCGACAGCGTTGGTACAATCATGGGTGTCGGGTTCCAATTGTGGGTTGATCTTGCGCGGTGACAATGCAGCCCCCAAGACCGAATGGCAGTTGATTAGTAGTGATTTTGGTAACACTACGCTGCGCCCGACCTTGGAAGTCACTTACGATTACATTCCCTGATTCCACTTAGAATCACGGATGAAGTTGAGGGAGGGTGCTGGCCAGCATCCTCCCTTTTTTGTTCCTTTCTGCCTGAAAGAATTAGCAAGGGACAGCGTTTGATCGGCTTAATCCGTTCTCGACATGCCAGAGCGTAAGTTATACCAGCCCACAAATTTACCCGGCCTGGTGGATCCTGTGCTATAATATGTTATCAGATTTCAGTCATAGAAAGGAGAGTGCGTTATGGCCCAAAAACGAAAGGCAATAAAAGGTACCCACAAGGGCGGGAAAAAGAAGATCGATTGGCGTAAAATCACCATGTGGGTTCTGAGCTTGCTCATTGTTATCAGCATGTTATTGGCGTTTATCGTGATGGCGTTAGGCCCGAGTAATCCCGCCTTGCCGCCCAGTAATTTGACAAGTTTTATGCGAATCATGGCATGAAGCGAGAGGAGCAGCTCGGCATTTTGTATGCGGTGCTGGCAGTGTTCTTTTTTTCCACTTCGCCGTTGTTCATCCGCTGGGCTGCACCGCTTTCTGCTTACGAAATTGCCACAGGGCGCTTAGGCACAGCGGCCATTGCTATTTTTTTGTTGATTATTCTGCGCAAAGATACTTATGTTATCCCCTGGGGCAGATGGTCTCGTTTTTTGCTTTTTGGGCTCATTGCCGCCCTGCATTTCACGTTTTATATTGCTTCACTCATGTATACGACCATCGCTCATGCCTTGGCCATCGTTTATACCGCACCAATTTTCGTGACGCTTTTCTCGGCCTGGTTCCTGCATGAGTCCATGCCACGGCACAAATGGATCGGTATCATCGTAACAGTTGGTGGCATCGTCCTGTTGGTGAAATTCGAGCCGCATTTCGACCAGCGCATGCTTTTCGGTGATTTGCTGGCGTTAGGCTCGGCGATCATGTTCGGCTTTTATTCCATTGCCGGACGCTCGCAGCGAGAAAAGTTTCCGTTGCTGACGTATGCAGGGACCGTTTACGCGTTGGCGGCACTCTGGGCATTGCCTATGGCAGCCATACATTTCACGCCGACTGGCTATCATTGGCCGCAACTGCTTTCTGTGCTGGCTTTAGGAATCTTGCCATTAGCAGCGGGACACACATTGTATAATGCAGCACTGCGCAAAATGCATGCGACGATGGTGAACATCATTGCCACCCAAGAAGTCACAGGCGGCATTTTGTTGGGTGTTTTGTTCTTGGGCGAAGTGCCGGGGCGCAGTGAAATTGTGGGAGTCACCGTGGCTCTTGCCGGTATTTTCATGGTGCTCGTACCTGGCTACCGATAGGATTTTACCGGTAAAACTCTTGCTTTTTGGGCAAGGAAATGGACCACATGGGATACAAAAAACACAAAGACGAAAGACGTGGTATCTTTCTGGCCCTTTGGCTTTTGGGTCCTGACTGATCCAAAGCTAGGTTTCTTGTACGCTGAACAAAGGCTTAGTACAGAGGCATGCGTGAATCAGCGACTCAGCGTCATAGCGACAATGGTGACGACTTACCTCCCCGACCAATAGGATGCAGCTAAACGCTGATTTCCGCTAATCCTTTCTGATCTAGCCGCGGATATCTGTGTTTTATTTGACCGGGACTGAGTAGTTGCCGGCAATGTTTGTAATACAGGGATGAAGAGAGGATGGATATCAGCGTAGAGCGCTTATTTCCGCTGAGGATGACATGGGAACCAGTAGCCCGTATTGCCGGGCATGATGTAGGTGCGCTGGTGAAGCAGTACGGCACGCCCCTCTATCTGTACGATGTACAGACTATGGATGCTTCCGTAACGGCTTACCGGGATGCCTTAGCCGCTTTCTATCCCGGCCGGGGGCAAATCGCTTACGCCGCAAAAGCGTATCTCACCACTGCCGTTGTCCAGTGGGCAGCGGCCCGCCAATTGGAACTGGACGTGGTCAGTCTTTGGGAACTACAATTAGCATTGCAAGCTGGTTTTCCGCCGGAGCGCATGCATTTGCACGGCAACAATAAATCGGATATCGCCCTGCAAACCGCTTTAACGGCTGGTATCGGCCAGATTGTTTGCGATAACGAAACAGAATTGCGTCAATTAGCGCAATTTGCGGCAGAGGTAGGACGTGTTCAACCCATCTGGCTGCGTTTGACGCCGGACGTGGATGTGCCTACCCACGCGTACCGGCGCACCGGTCACCGGGACAGCAAATTCGGATTCCGGTGGCCAGAAGCAGAACAGGCGCTTGCTTTCTTGCAATGTACGCCACAATTGCGTTTAACCGGACTGCACATGCATTTAGGCTCACAAATCTTCCGGACGGAACCCTTTGCCGAGGCCAGCCGGCGTATTTTGGCCTGGGCCGGCGCACACGATGTCTGGCCGGAAGCATTCAGCCCGGGCGGCGGTTGGGGCGTGCCCTACACACCGAATGCGCCAGAAGGTGATTTGAATAAGTTAGTGCGAGCGATCGCTGCAGTAGTGCAAGAAGAATCAGCGCGTTGGCAAAAACCGTTGCCAGCCCTCCTCTTGGAGCCGGGTCGATCCCTCGTCGCACGGGCCGGCGTAGCCGTTTACCGGGTCGGCAATCGCAAAGTGGTCTCCGGCGTGCGCGTTTATGTCGCCGTAGACGGTGGCATGGGCGACAATTTGCGGCCGGCGCTGTACGGTGCAACCTATCATGCTTGTCTCTTGGATCGGATGGGACAGATAATCACCAACCGGCCCACAGAAACAGTGCAAGTGGTAGGGCCGTATTGCGAAAGCGGCGATTTTCTAATTAAGAAGGTCACGTTGCCCCAAGCACAACGTGGTGATCTGTTGCTGATTCCAATGAGCGGGGCTTACCATTTGAGCATGGCCAGTAATTACAATCTGCGTCCCCGGCCGGCCGCACTCTGGCTGCAAGAAGGTCAAGTGACTTTGGTCCAACGCCGGGAGACTTTGGCCGATTTGTCACGCCGTGATGAACCTTGGCCGGGGGACCTTGCATGAGTAAGCCACGATCTACCTCCAAACCGGATTGCCCCTACTATTACGAGGACTTTCACCGCGGGCGGGAAGTCAGGGGATGCCGACTGGTAGAGCAAAACCGGTCCTCGTTGCCCTGGACACGCGCCCTGTGCGATAAATGCCCGGTGCCATATATTTTGCGCGAGAGTACTGCACAAAGCATCGCGTTAGAGTTATCGGTGCAGAAACGGTTCCCCTGGGGTAGAAAATTGACTGTTTTTGCCGTCTGCACCCGCCATATGACCGCTTTGGCCGATCCATTGCACTGTCCGTTGTGCGAAGCAGAGAATAAGCCGCACGGCTAAGGTACTTCCAGAGAGTAGCGATTTACATTATAATTCTAATGGAGCAGTTAAAACAGCGTGAGATCGTTGTAGCAAAGGAGCAGGAAGGGTGAAAACAGTTCGTTGGTCGTGGAACGCCTTGGTGTGGGGACTGATTTTGGTTGTCGGGGGCACCGTCTTGGTGCTGTTCAATGTCGGTATTCTAAAGCCGTACCAACAAAGTGTGGCGATAGGGGTAGCAGCTTTTCTAGCTGCAGCCGGCCTCTATTTTCTGGGTCGTTTTGTCTGGAAGGTGGATGTTTGGTGGCCAACTATCCCTGGCTTTACCCTTTGGGCTATGGCAGCCATCGTTTATTTGGCTGGCACAGGCAATAAGTCAGTTAGTGATGTCGTTTTAGCTTCGTTGATGTTCGTTGGCTTAGGATTAGCCTTCCTGGTTGTCTTCGCCGTCAACCGGCGTCAAAATTGGTGGGCCTGGATTACCAGCGGGGCGCTGCTAACAATGTTCGCGACGTTATATGCGAGCAGCATCGGTGCTTCACCAACATTGGTCGGCGCGGTGATTTTCGGCGGCATGGCTATCGTCTTCGCGCTGCTCTATCTATTGGTGCCTCTGCGGCAAAGGCTTTGGTGGGCACCGGCGCAAGCGGGCGCTATGGCATTGGCTGCCCTAATCGTGTTTCTCTTCGGACAGAACCAGGATAACCTGTTAGTGCAATTGTGGCCGGTTTTATTGGTGATCATTGGTGTCTTTCTAATCGGACGCCAGTTCAGCCGGCCGGCAGCAGCCCAGCCGACGCCACCGACGGTAGCAGCACCTCCTGTTGTCCCGGAAACTGGTGGCGAAATCTCCTTGCCACCGGAAACGACGCAGCCTGAGACGATTCCGCAACCAGAGCATGCAGCGGAACTGATGCCAGAAAGTGACGGCGCGGTAGAAATCCCCGTGCCACCATCGGAGTTGGATGAAGTGCCGGAAACACCGGAAACGTCCACTACGGCGGAGGCAACATGAGCTGATGGCACACCATAACGGCTGAAAACACACCCTATCTCCCAACCTTGGGCGGAGCAACACACACCCAGTATTGGTGGACGGGGGACTATTTTCAAGAAAGTCAACTATGAAAAAACAAATCGGAATAGGGGAAATACCGGCACTCATTCCCTCTGTTGCCCAGCCCATTGCTCAATTGGATTCTTACATGCTGTTCATGCGTTGGATCTCAATTCTTGCCGTGGGCATAGCATCGCTTACCAACAATTTTCGTGGCACCGTTCTTTTAACGCCATTGTGGGCTTTCGTCGCTGCCTGTCTTTTTAATATCATCCTCTCAATTTATGTTTGGCAACGCCGCCCCCTGAACAATAAGTCCGGTCATTGGCTTCTCTTGAGTGATACCATTCAAGCGGCATTGTTCGTGGCCACCACCGGCGGCTATCGCAGCAATTACTTCATCTTTTTCCTGTTGCTTGTTATCGAATTAGCCCTTTTCTTACACTGGCGCACGGCGCTCACGGCCTTGGTTATGGCTGATGCTTTACAGGTCATCGTGTCCATATCTATTGCAGATATTGGGCATGATTCAATCGCTGGTTATATCATTGTTAGTAAATTCATCGTTCTCCTTATCGTTGGTGTAGTGGTCATTGCTTTAGGCGAATCCATACGGAAAGAAGAAGCGATGTGCGAGAAAACCGCTTTGGCAGCGGCGCGCAGCGCGGCGTTGAATAGAATATTCACACGCTTAGGTGAAAGTGTCCTGGATCTGGCGCACATGCTTGACGCTATTTTAGAAGCTATCCAAACTGTTCCTGATGTTATTTGTGGATTGGTATTGTTACCTGATCCGAAACAGCGTGGATGGCAGGTGGCTGCTTCTGTGGGCGGCATCAATGTGCCCGGGAAAGTCATCGAGCACCTGCCGGAAGAGAATAGTGATCAACAGCTATTTTGTGCCGGGGCTGGCTGTCCCATACCAATCCCAACTTATATTCTGGCTGATGATGTCTCGCAAATCGTCGGCGTTTATCTTCCTTCGCCGGCTGGCGAGGTGTTAGGTGCCCTGATGGTTGGTCGCCACGCTTTTATGCCTTTGTCAGTAGATGATTTAGCCTTTTTACGTACTTTAGCCTTAGAAGTTAGCATTGCGCTGCGCAACGCCCGTTTATACGCCAACGAACGTCGACAGATCGAGCAAATGCAACAGTTCGAAGCACGCCGTTCAACTTTCTTCTCCGCAGCCAGCCATGAATTGAAAACACCGCTCACCGTGCTCAAGACACTGGTTCCTGTCTTAGCACAATTCGATAACATTCCCGAAGCGACCCGCTCTGAAGTCGTGCAAACCATCGAAAACAATTTGGCCCGGTTGGAAAAAATGGTTGGCGACTTGCTGGACGGCGCTCGCCTGGAAGCGGAAGCGATAGCCTTGCACAAACATCCTACCCATGTTTCCGATCATGTCCAGGTCGTTGTAGGAAATCTGGCGCCTTTATTGGCCCGGAAAGGCCAAAAGGTTGTCACCCAGGCGGAAGATCGCCTTCCTGCTGTCAATGCCGACGGCCAACGTTTGGAGCAAATCCTTTCCAATCTCATAGCTAATGCGGCTAAATTCGCGCCGCCGGATAGTCGCATTGTGGTCAGTGTTTCTTTGGCCGACGTTATGGTTCTGGTTTGCGTTGAAGATGCCGGCCCGGGCGTGCCAGTCGCGGAGCGGGAACACATTTTTGAGAAATTTTACATTTTGGCGGCTAAGGATAGCGCTTTGTCCGGCGTGGGACTCGGCTTATTCATTTGTAGGGAGCTGGTCAAGCTGCACGGTGGACGCATTTGGGTGGAAGGCCAGGCAGGTCAAAATCGATTTTGCTTCACGTTGCCTATCATCCAGGCGGAAGACATCGGGAGGAGTCGGCATGGGCCTGCGGCGCACCACAGCGAATGAAAATGCGCCCCCTCTCCCCCCAGGGAGCAACACACCCCCAGAATTGGGGGCCGGGGGCGATTTTCAGGGCAGGCTTGAGAAGTCATGCTACGGCGATAGGCATGGCGTTAGTTGATGACGGCTGATGGGCCCAGCGACTAAAAGTCACGGCAACATCTGCAAAATCGCCCTACGGCGATTAGCATGCAACCTACGCAGGCAGGTTTCGCAGTTATAGCAGCGATTTCTAATCGCCGGGCGAAGCAGCCTGCGTTGATCGGCGTTCTATTTTTCAGAGGGTAGCCGAGGGCAATGCCCTCGGCTACCCTCCAGAGAAGTTCATTTTCAGAGAAGTTTGTCATTGCGAGGTCCGATGGGGCCGTGGCAATCTCCCCCACTGACGTTGGAGATTGCTTGACCAAAAAGAGGGTCACACTGTCACTTCGCCCGCAATGACACGACTGATTTGAAGGCGTTGCGTCAGCTATATTTAGGGGTGACCCCTCCTCTAAGCTGCGCTTAGCTTTTTCCCCTCCCCGATACGGGGAGGGGAAGGCTTACCGCCCAAAAGGGCGGTAAGCCAGGGGAGAGGTCTTACATTCAGAGTATCTACTGATTCAGCGATTGAGCGCCGAGTACCCCCCACACCGCCGTTGCTGTGTGAAAACCTATTTTCCAAAAGAAAACCCCCGCTAATATTCCAGCGAGGGCTTTCGCCTGGCGGCAAAGAGGCCGCCGACATACTAAAAATCAGACATTTTCTCAAGCGGTGAGAGCTGCCCAAACCCCCAACACCAGCACAACGATACCGACGATAATGTCATTCCACATCGCCGTTACTGTGCTGCTATAGGCCAAAATAAAAGGAGCGATGATCAACCACAACCCTAACACTGCATTGATCCAGTTTAAGGTTTTTATCGTTCCTTCCTCATTGGCCAGCGCCGCCCAGACACCCAAAACCAAGATCACTACGCCGATGATGATAGCGTCCCACATGGCCGCTCCTACTGCCGTATAACCCAAGATGAAGGGCGCTACAATTTCCCACAAACCAACCACTGCGATAATCCAACTTAAAATCTTGGCATTTTTCATCGTAAGCCTCCTTTGCTTATCTTGTAGCCTTTCCCTGACTACCCCCTACATCTTCACTATACACGAAAAGGGTAAAAATCAGCGTTAACAAAGGTAAACATTTGGTTAATAAGGATAGAACTTACGCAGTTGAACGTCAAAGCCCACAAAATGTCATCGCGAGGCGGTCTTCGACCGCCGAAGCGAACCCCCACACCGCCTTGGAGATTACTTCGCCCCCTACCGGGGATAGCAATGACATTTGCCTGGCTGAACTGCGTAACGCCTAAAGGCGTCAACACAAACCAGCGCAGCGTCCCAAAAGTGATATTGCCAGATGCCAATGGTCTGGGACATTTCCCTCGCGATGTAAAAAGTGCACGTCGCACGCTCAGGGCATTATTTGACAAGGTCACGGATCTATAGCATAATACCGTACATAATTGATATAGATAAAGACTGTGAACCGGAAGAGTAGCCGTTACAACGGGCTTCAGAGAGCCAGGGCAGGGTGTGAACCTGGTAGCGACGTGGGCGGTGAATGGGCCGGGGAGTTGAGGGCCGAAAGAACAAACAAGTAGGTCCCTCCGGAAACTCCACCGTTACTTGGGAGCTGGATATCGGACGACCGTCAAGGAGGAGGTCGGGCCTGTATCTGTAGAGTGAGGCTGGTAATCGGAACTTCTCCGTGCTTCATGGAGGAGTTTTTTGTTTTCTGGTTGCCGCCTACGCAGGGTGGCACCGCGGGAAACTTTCATAGCTCCTCGTCCCTGGTTGTATCGGGACGGGGATTTTTTATTTGGTACCGGTGTCCTCAGCCGTAAATAGAAAGCAAGTGTCGGGGGTCTGTTTTTGGTGTAGCACAGGGATGAAGGTTGTGCCTGCATGCGGGGGCGATGATGTAGGGTAGCCTTTCCAGGCTGTTTGTAAACGCTGTCTTCGGAGGAGTTGATTTGTCATTGCGAGCAAAGCGACAGTGTGACCCTCTTTTTGGTCAAGCAATCCCCAACGTCAATGAAAGGAATTGCTTGACCAACAGAACGGTCACGCGGTCGTTGCTAACGCTCCTCGCCATGGCACAGCCAGTTTTTTGATGCGCTGCGGCTTTGCGGCTCTACCATCAGTTGCTTTCAGAGGGGAGATGTCATGTACTATCCAACTTTGGATGAGTTTAAACAATTAGCAGCCCATGGCAATGTCGTGCCGGTGTATAGGGCACTGCCAGCTGATTTAGAGACCCCTGTCTCTGTCTATATGAAGTTACACGACGCGGGCCCATCGTTTTTGCTAGAATCCGTGGAGAAAGAGGAACAACTGGGACGTTACTCCTTTATCGGCGTCCAGCCCACGTTGATGCTGCTGACCAAACGCGACCAGGCCCGGCTTCTTTCTGGCAATGGAGCTATCCTGAAGGAGACGGCAGGAATAGACCCGTTCATGGCGTTACAGCAATTGCTTGCTGACCGCAAAGCGGTCTCTTTGCCCGGCTTGCCCCGCTTTACCGGCGGTGCGGTGGGTTACTGGGGGTATGATAGCGTGCGCTTTGTCGAGCGGCTCCCCGCGACCGCGGTTGATGATCGTCCCGATTTGCCCGATGCCGCTTTTTTTGGGGCCGATAATTTAGTTGTTTTCGATCATGTTCGTCACCGGCTGCTCGTATTGACTAATGCTCGTCTGGAAGGCGATCTAACATCTGCTTATGCAGAGGCAGTCGCCCGCATTGAAAATGTGGTTAGCCAATTACAACAGCCGTTACAAACGCCCCGGCTAAAGCATGTCGCAACGTCCGAATCGTGGTCGTCCAATTTCGACCAGCCCGCGTATGAAACCGTGGTACGGCGGGCGAAAGAATACATTGCCGCCGGCGACATCTTCCAAGTCGTGCTCAGCCAACGCTTGCAGCGGCATACCACGGCGGACGCGCTGACCATCTACCGGGCATTACGGATGTTGAATCCTTCGCCATACATGTTCCTGTTGGAAATGCCCGGCGGTGTGCGGCTGATTGGTTCGTCGCCGGAGACCCACGTGCGCTTAGAAGGCCGTATTGCCCATTTGCATCCTATCGCCGGCACACGCTGGCGGGGCGAGACGCCGGAAGAAGATGCCCGTCTCGCCGAGGCGTTATTAGCAGATCCCAAAGAACGTGCTGAACATGTGATGTTGGTGGATTTAGGGCGGAACGACCTGGGCCGGGTGTGCGAATACGGCACGGTGAAAGTTCCGGCTATGATGGCTATAGAGCGCTACTCGCACGTCATGCATATCGTGTCCGACGTACAAGGAAAAGTCCGCCCAGAGATCACGGCGCTGGATTTGCTTAAGGCGACTTTTCCGGCTGGGACAGTGTCAGGAGCGCCTAAAGTGCGGGCTATGGAAATTATTGAGGCCATTGAAGGGATGCGGCGCGGGCCGTATGCCGGGGCGGTTGGCTATGTGGGCTATAACAGTTCTATGGATACTTGCATTGCCATCCGTACCATCGTCATGCAAAAGGATGTCTGTTATATCCAGGCCGGCGGCGGTATCGTGGCGGATAGTGATCCAGCTTACGAATACAATGAGACCATGAACAAAGCCCGGGCGTTAGCCCTGGCCGTAGAACAAGCCGAAAAAGGCTTGCTGTGACGGACAGGGAAAATTCGGAGGTCGTAACAAGACAAAGGAGGGAGTCGGCATGGGGCTGCGGCGCACCACAGCGAATGAAAACCTACGGCTGGACTCGAGCCTTTAGGCGGTTTTGTAGCGTTACCCCCGGCTAAAGCCTCTACTCCGGTACGGCGGCGAGGTACGTCAAGGTAGCGTCCGCTGCTAAGAGGCTGCCCTACAGCAGC
>WFQU01000163.1 GCA_015486845.1 Anaerolineae bacterium
GCAAAATCGCCCTACGGCGATTAGCATGCAACCTGCGCAGGCAGGTTTTGCAGTTGTAGCAGCGATTTCTAATCGCCGGGCGAAGCTAAGTCGGCCAACCCCGTCGATTAGAAGTTCAACTTCTCGAAGAAGTTGAACTTTATTAAAAAAGACCTGATTTTTTATCTGCGTGCGCAGCCAGCGTTAATCTGTGTCCTATTCTATTTTCAGAGGAGTTATCATGAGCCTACGGCACACCACAGCGAATGAAAATCTATGGCTGGCGTCAAGCCTTTAGGTGGGTTGGTGGGGCTACCGCCTCAATGCCGGTGCGGTGGCGGGGTACGTCAAGGTAGCGTCCGCTGCCAAGAGGCTGCTTAACATCAGCCCCCTTTCAGGGGGGGGGCTTGACGACGTAACACGGGGATTTGCCCCCCGTGCGCTCGGGCGGAGAACGCCGTCGAATAGAAGTTCAACTTCTCGAAGAAGTTGAACTTCTAAAAGGGGATTGTTTTTTATCTGCGTGCGCAGCCAGCGTTGATCTGCGTTCTATTTTCAGAGGAGTGCAATTGATTGCCAAAATAATACAGCGGACAAAGCATCTCTCCGCGCGCTGGAAACCATACGTTTTGCTCTTCCTGCTAACTTCCTTGGCCGTACAACCCTTTTGGGTTGGCTTCCCGGTCAGTACGGATGGCAAGCTGCATTTAGTTCGGCTGGCCGAAGTACTGCATTTGCTCCGGTCCGGTCTCTTTTTCAGCCGCCTGGCACCGGATTTGGGGTACGGGTTTGGCATTCCACTGTTCAACTACTATGCGCCGCTGAGTTACTACTTGACATTGCCTTGGCATTTGGCCGGCGCCGGTCTGGCGCTTTCTGTCGCACTTAGCATGCAATTGGCGACTTTTGTGGCGGCGGCGGGCGTTTTTTGCTGGCTGCGGGACCGCTTTTCGGCCCCGGCTGCTTTCGTAGCCGCTGTTAGCTACATCTATGCCCCATACTACCTGTTCAACCTGCTGCATCGCAGTGCGTTGCCGGAAGTGTGGGGACTGGCTTTCTTGCCTTGGGCGGCTTGGGCCGGCGAGAAGGCACTGCGCCGGGGGCAGAGGCGCTATTTCTGGCTGGGTTGGCTTTTCCTTGCCGCCCTGATTCTAACACACAATGTGACGGCGCTATTGGGTGTCACATTCCTGTTTTTGCTTTTGTTGCCGGCCGCCATGTCGCACGGCCCGCAACGCGCGGCAGCAAGATTGTCGCTTTTGTTCGGCGTGCCTTTGTTGTGGACCACTTTTTTCTGGCTGCCGGCGCTGGCCGAAAAGAAATATGTGCGCATTTACGAGCTTTACCTGCCTGCCGTCTTCGATTTCCGCCATAACTTCAGCACGCTGCGCCAACTGCTGGCTTTACCGCACCCGGCCGACCTGCGCCTCGTGCGCCCCGACATTCCGGTGAGCCTTTCCTGGCCGCAATGGCTATTGGCATTACCGGCCCTATGGAGAATATTCTTCCCGCATGCGCGCAACCGGCGCTACACGCTTTGGCTATTCCTCTTGGCGCTACTGGCCATTGTCATGGTCACGCCGCTGAGCGGCTGGATTTGGGCACACCTGCCATTGCTGCGTTTCTTGCAATTCCCCTGGCGTTTCTTGGGCATTGCCGACCTTTTCTTGGCCGCGTTACTGGCCGGGAGCCTTTCCCTGTGGTCACGTTTGACCTGGCGTTGGGCAGTTGGGCTCGGATTCGTGCCGGTTCTCGTGGGTCTGTTTTGGCTGTTCCCCGCGTTGCAACCGTGGCCCCGAGATCTCTCCGCTGCTGATGTGATCCGTTTTGAGGCAGAAACCGGTGCGGTGGGTACAACCTGGACTGGTGAGTACACGCCGGTGACCGTGCCGCATTTGCCGCCGCCGGAAACATTACTGCCGCTTTACCGCCAATTCGGGCCGGATCCGATCCCCCGCTTGCGCCGGATTGACGGTGTGCAAGTCACTGCGGCGCAGTACGGATTGCTTGATGCTCATCTGGATGTGCACAGTGCACAAGGCGGGACGCTGACTTTCGCCTGGTTCTATTTCCCCGGCTGGCAAACCGTTCCGACGCTGCCGGTTACCCCAGATGCCAATGGCTTGCTGCAAGTCGGAATTCCGCCGGGGCATCATCATTTTCATCTCTATTTCGGCCCAACGCGTTTGCGGCGCGGCGCAGATTTCGTTTCCCTGTTTTCCTTGCTTCTTGCCATCGGCGGGCTATTTTTGGTCAGACGGCGGAAAGGAACTGTGGCCCAGACGACGATGCCCCCGCCGGATCACCTCCCCGGCACCAAGCTGTTGATTGTTACTTTTGTGTTGATGGCAGCCTTTTGGGTGGGTAAATCGGCCTATCTGGATTCCCACAATTCCCTTTTGCGCCACAGCCGTTTCAATGGAATACGGGTTGCCGGGGTGGAATATCCCCGGGCTGTGTCTTTTAGCGGCAAAATGCGCCTTTTGGGCTTCGATTTGCCGCGCCGCGCCGCAATCAGTCTGTTCGACGTGACACTTTATTGGCAGACGTTGCGGCCACTGGCGGTTGATTATAGCGTTTCCCTTTCTTTAGTCGATCAGTGGGGACGGCGTTACGGCCAGGCGGATAGCCAGAATCCCGACAATTACCCGACTAGCCGTTGGCGACTAGATCAATACGGTATTGATCGACATCGTTTGTCGGTGGATTTGGGCGCCCCACCGGGGGAATATCGGTTGTTGCTGACTGTTTACGATGCGAGAACTGGGGGCGCGCTCAGTTGGCTGGATCAAAACGGCGCGCCGGCTGGGACGGATTATCCCGTTGCCACCGTGCACGTCTTGGCGCGGACAGGGCATTGGCCGGCGCCGGGGTGGCACCCGCAGCGAGGACTCCGTTGTTCGGCCAATGGTCTAACGCTGGTGGGAATAGATTTACCAGTGCGACAAGTACAAACCGGTGACCGGCTGCCCGTAAATTTGTATTGGCAGGCTGCTGCCGCGCCGTTACCCGATCAGTGCGTCCGGTTGCAATTGGTGAATGGCAGAGGAGAGGTAGTAGCACAGCAAGAGAGGATACCAGGCCGGCCGGACTTGCCCACGGATCGTTGGCCCAGCTCGGCGCATGTCTTGGATAAAGCGCATTGCTTGGTGCCGGCGACATTGCCAGCCGGAGACTACACGCTGCGACTTGCTTTTGCGCAGGGAACCGATGTGGCACCGTGCCCGCTGGGAACTGTGCAAGTGATTGCCCCGACGCATCGGTGGCGTCAGCCTTCGGCCCGGCATCAGACGAATGTGCGGGTGGACGGGCTGGCAGCATTGCGCGGTTACGATGTGGAAACAGACATTACTGATGGGCAAGTTCATTATGCGGTGACACTTTACTGGCAGGTTACGCAAACGCCGGGCGTTGCATATAAAGGTTTCGTGCATCTGCTTAACCCGCAGGGGAAAGTGATCGGTCAACAGGATCAAACTCCGGCGGCCGGTCTACGCCCTACCACCGGCTGGGTGCCGGGCGAATTCATTGTCGATCGTTATCAGTTCTCGGCGCCGGAACGGGAAGCCACCGGCGGTAAATTGGAGATTGGTCTGTACAACCCGGCTACCGGCCGGCGGTTAATTTGGCATGACGCGTCTTGTCGCAAAGACTTGGGCGACCATCTTTTGCTGGCTCCTTAGCGCCGCAGTAATTCATACCGCGACAACTGGCGGGGGCCGGCTTTACAAGCATTGCCGCGCCCGCATTCACCGCTCGATGGATTTGACATAGGTAGGGAACCGCTTATACTGTATTCTGATTATGGAATAAGCATGGAAAGAGATGCAAAATAATGACTGCGGAGGAGATTAAGCTGAAACGGGCGGCAAAATTAGCCCGAGTGTTGGGCAGTCCTGTGCGATTGCATATCTTGAGCCTATTGCGCACTAACGATATTTGTGTTTCGACTATGGTGGAAAGTTTACAACGATCCCAAGGCAATATCTCCCAACATTTGATGGTTTTGCGGGCTGCCGGCCTGGTTGTGACCGAACGGGATGGCTTGCGGATTCTATACCGCTTGCGTGATGAGCAGGTGGCCGAGTTAGTAGACAGATTGCTGGCTAAAGCTGATGACTTAGTCGAATTGGATGCGGTGGAAGTAATGCAGCGCAAGTCCTGTGACAGACGCTCTTGTGGGTCTAAAAGCAGACGGATGATGTAGCAATTTTGTGATGATTTAGCTTTTCCAACCATGGAACGCAGATGATACAGCTAAACGCTGGTTTTCGTTGATCTTTTCTGATGCATCTACGGTTATCTGCGTGAAATTTGCGTTCTATTTGTGGGGAGGGTTATGTAATTTTGAGTCGCTCGGAGGCAGGGGGCGGGGAAGTATCGTTTTTTTTAGGTAGGTATATTCCATTTTCAGAATTGTTTACGGTGATAAATTAAGTGAGGATGAACTAAGGAGGACAAGATGAGAGTTGCAGTGACGGCAGATGAAAATAAAGGTATTGATAGTGCCATTGGTTATCATTTCGGGAGATGTCCGTACTATGTGTTTGTAAACGTAGAGAATGGGAAAGTAGCCGGGGCCATTACTATACCCAACGGTGGTGCCGGCGGTCACGCACCGGGAGAATTACCTTTATTCATCCAACAAAACGGCATCAATACGTTGTTGACTGGCGGCATGGGCAGCAGGGCGGTGGACTTTTTCACCCAGTATGGCATTGAGGTCGTAACTGGCGCCACAGGCACAGTGCGGCAAGCTGTCGAACAATACTTAGCCGGGCAACTACGCGGCCATGCCCCTTGCCAGCAAAGCCAGGAACACGGTCGCAATCACAATCATTGATGACCAATAGCCAGGCTAAACAGCATAATTTAGTAAGCGTCCAGAAATAATCTCCCTGTTGAAGTTCAACTTCTCGCAGAAGTTGAACTTCTGAGCAGGGAAATGATTTTTAGGCGACTGCTAAGTGCTGTGTTGCCATTTGAGAAAAGGGAAATATGTATACCATGAAATGCCGGAAACACACGGCGCTCTGCGGTTGCTCGTGTGGTCGCGGAGAGTGGATTAAGCGATCGCCTCCATTGAAGCAAAGTTGATCGAGTGTATACACGTCTCGGTGTGAGACGTACAATATCACCAAGCTTTGCTTTAGGAGACAGAAATGACGCTGAAAAAGATTCACGAGAATCTGAAACAAAATATGATTTGGTATGTCCTCGCGTCCATTATCTTAGGATGGGTGTTAGGCTACCTGTATGGACCAACGGTCAAGCACTACCAGCCAACGCTGAAGAACCTGATCACCGTAGCCGTTTTCTTGATGATTTACCCCATGATGGTCAATATCAAGATGAGCGCGCTGCTCAATGCCGTGCGCAACTGGAAAGGGTTAGGTTTAGTGCTTTCGTACAATTTTATTTGGGCGCCGCTTTTCGGCTACGCGATGGGAAAGATATTCCTGCACGATCCGCAGGTTGGCTTTGGTTTCTTCATGGCGATGGTGGTGCCCTGTTCCAGCATGAGCATCGGTTATACCGGCTTGAGCGGCGGCAACCTGGAATTGGCGACGGTCTCCGTGGTGACCAGTTTCATGGTTGCCATTGTAGCGATCCCTTTCTGGGCTAAAATGTTAGGTGGTTCGTTTAATGTTCCCGTACCCATGGGATTACTCCTGAATACTATTTTAATGGTGCTGATCCTGCCCATGGTGCTGGGTTACCTGACCAGGATTATCTTGCTGCGCTGGCTCAAAGAGAAAGGGTTCAGAAAGATCGCGCCGTTGTTCCCGGCGCTAACGTTGATTGGCATGTACATGATTGTTTTTCTGATCTTCTTGATGAAAGCCAATACGCTCATTCACAAATGGCAATTAATTCTGCTGCTCTTCATCCCCAGCATCGGCTTCTACATCATATCGCTGGCACTGGTGACGTGGGTAAACAAACTTCTCGGCTTTGGCTACGAGGATCACATGGGCATTGTGTTTGCCAGCACGGGGAAGAACGAAGGCACCGCCATCGCCATTGCCACGTCGGCGTTTTCCCCGCTGGTGGCCGTGCCGGCGGCGATGATGCCAATTTTCCAGATCATATTTTTGGTAGGCTACTTGAAACTGGAGAAACAAGTGCGAAAGTACTTTGGTGCTCCTCCCGTTTCGTCAGAAGAAGCCGCTTTGTCACTAACCAAGGGGGTGTAACATGTTCAAGAGAATTTTGTTTGCGACAGACTTTTCGCCTCATGCGGAGCTCGCCAAGAAAGTGGCCGTCGATCTGGCCAAGGGCAATGGCGACAAGCGTCTTTGGTCGCTGACTGTGCTGGAGCCTGTGGAAGAGCCTTTGTGGTCGGCCGAGGAGCCTGCCGGCGTCTCTGAGGAGAAATGGGAGTCGGTAGTCTCCGCGGAAGAGAAGGAATTAGAGGCAGAGAGAAGGAAGCATCTGGATCAGGACATCGCCGATATCAAAACCATAGGCATCCCGGTTACCGGGATGGTACGTGAAGGCAATCCTGTGGAAGAGATCGTCGCAGCGGCGCAAGAAGTCAGCGCCGATGTCATCGTCATGGGCACCCACAGCAACCGCACCATCTGGGATGTAGTGCTGGGGAGTGTCACAGAGAGAGTCATCAAGCATGCGCCTTGCCCCGTGATTGCCGTATCGCGCACGCCGAAGCAGAGTACAGGAGAGAAAGGACCGTTTCTCTTCGTGACAGATTTCTCTGAAGCTGCGGAGAAGGCAGTCGACGTGGCTGTAACTTTAGCAAAAGAACAAAAAACGAAGTTAATGGTTCTTACGGTAGCTGGCCGGGGTCTGAGTAAGCGGGTAGCCCAACTGGGCCTCGATCACTTAGTAGAAACACTGCGAGATCAAGGCTTGGAAGTGGAAGGTTTGTTCCGGCAAGGGAAATATCATCGCGTCATTCCCGAAATTGTGCGGACGGCCATGGATGTTGATGCCAGCATCATCATCATGGGGTCCCACAGCCGGCTGACGGTGTACGATGTGGTTTTGGGTTATGTGGCTGAACATGTCAGCAAAGAAGCACCTTGTCCCGTACTTATTGTCTCGGACAGATCAGTAGTCTGAAACTAAAACTCCGGCGGGGCGTGTCATAGCGTCTCGTCGGAGTGGCTGCGTTTTTTGGGGGGAAGCATGGAGAAACATCACATTGTGATACTGCCTGCACAGCGGTGCAGGCGTAGCCAGAGGATTCTGAAATATTTGCAGGATCATGGTATATTTTTTCAGCGGATTGATCTTGAATCATCCGTAGGACAGGAGATCGCCGAGAAATACGAGATGCGTGCTTCGCCGGGAATTTTGGTGGATGGCGTGAGCTACAATCCACTGGATATGCTATTGAAGCCGGACTGTCGCGTGGATGAGGGGGTCGTTCGTACTTTGTTTACCCCTTCGGAAAGAGCAAATGTTGATGAAAATGGGAGATAAGGCGATGGCGGAGGGACCCGTCATAGCAGAGCAACAACGTAACGTTGACCTATTATCCATCTTTTCAGCCTTTTTCGTTCTTGGCCTGACCGCTTTTGGCTTGGCTATTTTGCAAAAGCTCAAAGCGCTTGTTTTGGGTCGGGGATGGCTCAGCGAGGAAGAGATGAACGAAGGCCTGGCGATGGTACAACTCTATCCCGGGCCTATTATGGTTGATTTCACCGCCTATACGGGCTACAAATTGCGAGGAACGCTCGGTGCTGTGCTAGCAACCATCGGATTCATCACGCCGACTTTTGTGCTGATGTTGTTCCTATCGGCTGCCTATTTTGCTGCCGGCAGTTTGCCGTGGGTTTCTTCCCTGTTCATTGGGTTAGATGCCTTGGTGGTGGGTGTTATCTTTAATGTGACACTGGATTTAGGTCAGCGAGCGCTAAAAGGACGCATTGAAGCAAGCATTGCTTTGGCTGCTTTTGCCGCGTTGGCTTTCAAACTCAATGCTGTGTTGATTGTGTTGGGAGGACTGGTTGTCGGTGCGTTGTTCATTCGTCCCCAACCGACGGTCAAAGGCGGATCTTCCCACCTGGCGTCTCCTGCCGGCCGTGCTCGCTCCAGGCAATCTGGCCTTCTTGGCATTATTTTAGCCGCGGTGGCGGTTCTGGCTGTGGCCGCGCTGGCTTGGCTGGCCGGCGGCACCGTCAGACGCATGAGCCTTTCTTTTTTTAAGATTGGCAGCGTAGCATTTGGAAATGGTATGACGATCCTGCCGTTGGTTCAGGCCGATACGGTGAATAATTATCACTGGCTGACTATGCATCAGTTCGCCGACGGTATTGCTTTAAGCC
>WFQU01000164.1 GCA_015486845.1 Anaerolineae bacterium
AGGAGCTGTGGGAACTGCGCGGCGACGTGCCCAACGTGGTTTTCAGTAACGCCAATCCCGTGGTGGATGGCACGGTCTACGTCTACTACGGCGGCGGAGATCACGTGATCGGGCTGGCCACGTGCCGGTTGGATGAGTTACTGGATTACGCCCTGTACGGGTAGGCACTTTTAGCGCCGACAGCGACGCCGATCGGCGTGATAGCTTTCGTGGTGCGCCTGCCTGCGCAGGTTGTATGCTAATCGCCGTAGGGCGATTTTGCAGAGGTTGCCGTGACTTTTAGTCGCTGGGCCATCAAAAGATAATTTCGCCTCCTTTTTCTTCTTCGAGGGCGCTGCCCTCGAGCTCCCGGCAGCGAAAACGTAAACCTGCTTCCCTTACCTTTTCCCTCGCTTTCCGCCCAGATGCGCCCGCTATGGGCTTCAACCAGGTGCTTTGCAATAGTAAGCCCGATGCCGCTGCCACCGCCGGCGCGGGAACGCGATTTAAGTTAGATGCGAAGCCAACACGTCCGCTAACGCCTCTAAGTCGTGAACCAGAACCTGCACGCTGTTGTAGATCATCGGGTTGAGTTGAGCACGCGGGTGGGGAAATCGGGAGTCATGCATATAGCCGATAAGGGGGCCTTGCTTGACAGCGTAGAAGTATCCCATTTCCCAGGCCGTGCCGGAATCTACATCAGCGCTGTTCAGCACGGCGACTACCATATCAGCCTCCTGCAAACGGCGCAAGTCCTGCTGAAAGAACGGCGCAGAATCACCATCACGGTCGAATAATCCCGCGTCGCGATGAGGTAGATACGTCTCATAGCCGGCGGCGTGACACACTTCATCGATTCGTTCCAAAAGCCAGCGCTCGCCCTCGGTAAACAACGGCCCGGCAACATAGATCTTCGGCATTGCTTCCTCTCTCCCTCGCATAAAGTGTTAGATAGAATCGAGACGCAATTGTATACGAAACCTGGCTGAGCCGCAATCGAACAATCTGGTGACATGGATCCACACTTTCCGCTGCCGTATTTGATCTAAAGTAATTCCTGTCCAGAAAGATCAGACCGTCGTCGAAAATGATGTGTGCGGGTGTGATATTTCGTAGCGATACAAGTGATAGCAATATGATATAGCTTTTCTATGTAATTTGGCTGTATTAGGATTGATGCGAAGGGAACTATGTCGAGAAAAGTGATGATTTCACTTCCAGAGCCTTTTCTGGGGGAGATTGACCGCTGGGCCAAAGCGGAGCATTGCGGACGCAGCCTATCGGGCGCAGTTAGCGGTAGAAAACCTTTTTGCGCTGTCCATTACAGGGCCGAAACTCGTTGTCGCGATTATGCAGCGAGCGGTTGCCATTGCCCGCAAGCATGATATGATGGCATATGGTGCGGTCTTCGCGGCAGTGGCCGAAGAAATTATCCATCCTCTACGTGACTGCAGACAGGCGTTTCGTAAAGAGCGTTCCTGATTTTTTAGCTACGTGCATTCCTGGGCCAGCTTTCACCTGTCCTGACACGCCTTTTCCTCTCGGATGCGATGGGTACGGCCGGCCGCCCTTCCGAACATTTTCTAAGCGACAGAAAAGGAAAACTGCTTTCCCTGCTTGTTTGCTTCATTTTGTCTAGAATGGCGAAACTGCCATAACCATGCTATAATAATGCTGAATGGCGAAAGGAGAGTCGCATGCCAGTAAACATTTCGATAAAAACGCTACGACCTCGTCATGAGAGAGCCTGGGTTCACGTTTTGTTGAGCGGCTTGTTCCTATTCTTACTGAGTTTGTTCACTTTGCGGCTGACTGGCAATCCCAATCTTTTCCCCACCGTGGTCATGCTGGGTGACTTTTTGATTCCGGTCACCTATGTCACTTTCTTCTATGAACGCCGTCATTTGAGCTCGTTGACGTTGACAAGTCTCGTTTTGGGGTTTGTTTACGGGGGCGTGTTAGGCGTTTCCGCTGCTGCACTGCTGGAACCGTTGTTTGTTCAACACCTTGTCCCGTCAACTGCTTTCATCGTCGGTTTTATCGAAGAATTCGCCAAGATGATTGGCGTTTGGGTAATTGGCCGGCACATCCGGGAAAAGTCAGAAGTTAATGGCCTCATATTGGGCGCCGCGGCAGGCATGGGATTCGCCGCTCTGGAAAGCAGTGGCTACGCGTTTACCGCCTTTTTGGCCAGCCGGGGCAGCCTCAATGCCGTCGTGAATATTATGCTGTTGCGTGGTATTCTATCACCGCTTGGACACGGCACTTGGACGGCAATCTTGGCCGGGGTGCTGTTCCGCGAGAGCAGAAATGGTCGTTTCCGTATTACCTTCAAAGTTCTCAAAGCTTATTTCGTTGTTGTCATCCTGCACGGATTGTGGGACGCGACTCCTTCTTTTCTTTCCATGTTGCCGGTGACCGGCTTAGATTTCTTCCTCGGGGAAGCGTTTGTTGGCGCTTTAGGTCTGTATATCCTTTGGCGGCGTTGGCGTGAGGCGCGACGACGACAAGAGACATGACTATTTGTGCTACAAATGGGATGAACAGTTTTGTGCTTGGAAGGAAAAGGATGGAAGCGTGATGCACCAACACCAGATAGCTTTTCTGCATAGCGTGGCCCTTTTTTCGCGTTTATCGGAGGACACGGTTAAAGAAATAGCAAGCTCTTTTCGCGTCGTGGTTTATCCACGTGGACGCCTCCTGTTCTTGGAAGATAGCAAGAGTTCAATTTTTTACATCCTTGCTGCAGGACGAGTGCAACTTGTTAAATCATCGGCGGAAGGGCGAGAACAAGCACTTTTTGTCTTGCACTCGCGCGAGTTTTTCGACGTCATTCCGCTCATTGACAATAATCCCCATCCCTATTCTGCCATAGCAATGACGGATGTTCGCTTGTACGTGATAGGTGCAGTCCAGATGACCGCCTTGATGCGGCGCTATCCGCTTATGGCCACGGCATTGCTGCCCTACATGAGTCAACTTTTGCGCCGACTGACCTCCCTGGCTGGCGACCTGGCCCTGGCCAATGTATCGACCCGTTTGGCTCGGCTCATCCTGTTTTATGCACAAGAGGAAGGCAGGACGACTTCTCACGGCATCCAACTGTCCTGGGGATTGAGTCACTGGCAGATTGCCCAGTTAGTAGGCACGGCGCGAGAAGTCGTGACGCGAACCCTGAAGCACTTCGAGAATGAAGGTATCTTGCACACGAGACGCGGCCGTGTCACGATTACAGATTTGGAAAAGCTGCAAAAAAAGACCAAGAAGTGACTCCAATCACGGTATGGCAAGCGGAACATTAGGCATACTGTTTGTATTGGAGAATAGCCAGTGAAACAAGCCCAGTCGACAAAGCACTCCGGAAGCGGCATGTGTCCCGCCGTCCTGAGCTGCTGGTTGGCCTATTGTTGTTCTCGTGTGGGCAACAGAGGGAGGTTGAACGGTGCACTTTAGAGTATTGGCTTGTGACTTGGATG
Organism: Anaerolineae bacterium; assembly: GCA_015486845.1. GTDB lineage: Bacteria > Chloroflexota > Anaerolineae > JAADDB01 > JAADDB01 > WFQU01. The sequence continues at coordinate 3,456 of WFQU01000164.1, forward strand.
GGACGCTGGCTGAAAACGACCAGATTGCCGAGGAGAATTGGACTACATTGCGCCAGGCCAAAGCGGCCGGTTATGTTTTGCTCTTGGTAACAGGCCGTACCCTGGAGAGCCTTTCAACCGTTGTCCCGCACCCTGAACTTTGCGAAGCCATCGTGGCGGAGAACGGTGCTGTGGTTTATTTTCCGCAACGGGATCGGGTCGAAGTGCCGTTTGGCCATCTCTCTTCGATTTTGCTGGAGCATTTGGAAGCGCTGGATTTGCCATTGGAACATGGCATTGCTATTGTGGCCACAGTGGAACCACACGATGTGCCCATCCTCCAGTTGTTGCGTCAGGTCGGCGGCGGTGCTTCTATCGAATATAACCGCGGCGCCGTAATGGTTCTACCGCCCGGTGCCAGCAAAGGCACCGGGCTGAGTTATGCGCTTCATGAATTGGGTTATTCCCCCCGCAATGTGATTGCCTGCGGTGATGCCGAAAACGATTATAGCCTTTTCGAAGTGGTTGATTTGGCGGCAGCGGTGGCCAACGCGACACCTGATTTGCAAAGCTATGCTGACATTATATTGGGGGAAGCGGATGGTGCCGGGGTGCGTGCGCTGGTCAACGAGCTTTTGGCGGAGAACTTGCCGGTGCACCGGCCGCGCTTAGAGCGGCAACTCTCTTTGGGGCATAGACTCGACGGCACCCCGGTTCAGATCGATCCTTTCGCCCTGGTAGATGGCAATTTGGGCATTTTTGGTGCCAGCGGCAGCGGGAAATCATGGCTGGCCGGCCTGTTGGCCGAGGAAATGTTCAAACAAGGTTATCAAGCGTGCATCATCGATCCGGAAGGTGACTATCGAGGCTTAAGAGCTTTTTCCCACAGTTTGGTGCTGGGTGGGCCGGCCGTGAAGCTCCCTCCTGTTGTAGATGTGGTTACTTTGCTGGAATACAGCGATATCAACTTAGTCTTGGATCTTTCCCAATATGGTATTGCTGAGCGAATGGACTATGTTGCCCGTTTTTTGCGTTCCATGCGCGGCCTGCGCAGGCGCCGGGGACGTCCCCACTGGTTTCTTATGGATGAAATGCAGAACTTTACGCCGCCAAACGGAGGGCCTCTGACCGATTTGGTAGCAGAAATGATGCAAGAAGGTGGTTTCTGTATCGTGAGTTACCGTTCCAGTCGCATTGCGTCGGCGTTACTGGAGCTTCTGAATTACTGGTTAATCACCCGCATGAAAGTGCCCCGTGAGATCGCTTCACTTAAAAAGTTCCTCGGTAGCGAGGAAATAGATGTGGGGCGGTTATCCAACTTATCTTTGCTACCGCAAGGGCAAGCTTATCTGATTTCGACTGACAATCGGTGGCAATTGCCGCTGGCCGATGAGTTGATAACCTTTCACGTTGGCTTACGGGCCGTGCCGCACATTCGTCATCTGCACAAGTATTTACGGGCGCCACTGCCGGAAGCCAAGCGGTTCTATTTCACTGCTGCTTCGGGGCAGCCGTTGGGCAGGGCAAGTGCCAGCTTATGGGAATTCAGCGAGGCGTTGGCGGATATTCCTATTGATGCGCTGCGTCACCATTTAGAGCACGGAGATTTCGAGAATTGGCTGCGGGATGTCATACATGATGATGAACTGGCCCGGCGGGTGGGTAAAGTTGCACATCGCCATTTGCGGGGTGATGCTTTGCGGCAGGCGTTGCGAGAAGTGGTCATCGCTCGTTTTGATGAGTTGGATTGTCTGGTTTGATGTTCCATTTGGCATTGATCAGACAATGTGAGTATGCTTTTTCTTGGATTAGAGACAACCGCTCTGCTCAGGTTAAACAGCACGCTGATTGTGCCTCGTCCGGCGATTAGAAATCACTGCCACTGTTGCGGAACATGCCTGTGCTGTTTGCTTGCCAGGCAGCGCAGGGCGATTTTGCAGACGTTGCTGTGACTTATAGTCGCCGGGCTGACGACTTGTGGGAAAGGATGTATTATGAATCAGGCTTTGAGTTACCTTTTTCCAGCTCTTCCGGATGGCTTGGAAGGATTAGCCGAATTAGCTTTGGACTTGCGTTGGTCGACCAGCCACGCTTCTGATGCACTTTGGAAACGATTAGATTCCGATTTGTGGGCTTTGACGCGCAACCCATGGCTTATTTTGCAGACAATTGCCGAGACCCGTTTGCGGGAATTGGCAGCCGACGCTTCTTTTGTCGCGCTGGTGAAGGATCATGTTGTCGCTTATCGCGCTTCGCTTCAGGCGCCTTCCTGGTTGGTCGGCCAGCATCCGGACGCGGATCTTTCCGTTGCCTATTTTTGTATGGAATTCGGACTGACCGAGGCGTTGCCGATTTATTCCGGCGGTTTAGGCATCCTGGCCGGCGATCATCTCAAGACGGTGAGCGATTTGGGCGTTCCGCTGGTGGGCGTAGGCTTGCTTTATCAGCAAGGCTATTTCCGCCAAGTTATTGATGCCACAGGCCGGCAGCGGGAGTATTATCCGTTCAACGAACCGGGGCAGCTTCCCGTTACGCCGGCGCGCGAGGCCAACGGCGAATGGGCCATGGTTAGCGTGGATTTCCCTGGCCGTACCGTTTGGTTGCGGGCGTGGAAAGCGCAGGTGGGGCGCGTGATGCTATATTTGTTGGACAGCAACCTTCCGTTGAATAGCCCTGCTGACCGTGGCATCACCAGCGAATTGTACGGCGGTGGCACCGAGATGCGTATCCAGCAGGAGATCGTTTTGGGCATCGGCGGCTGGCGGCTTTTGCGAAAATTAGGCATTGCCCCCAATGTGTGCCATCTCAACGAAGGTCACGCCGCTTTTGTCGTGTTGGAGCGGGCGAGAACCTGGATGGAGGAAGCGCAGCAGCCGTTTGACGTGGCGTTGATGGCCACCCGTCCAGGCAATATTTTTACCACGCATACCCCTGTTGCTGCCGGCTTCGATCTCTTTTCACCGGCGTTGATGCACTTATATTTGGGCGATTACGTCCGGCAATTGGAGCTTGACGACCGCGCCTTGTTGGCCTTGGGCCGGCAGAACCCCGACAACCAGGACGAACCGTTCAACATGGCTTACTTAGCCATTCACGGTTCCGGCGCCATCAACGGCGTGAGTGAGCTGCATGGCGTGGTGAGCCGAAGGCTTTTCCAGTCCCTTTTCCCCCGTTGGCCGCAATATGAAATCCCCATTACGCACGTTACCAACGGCATCCACGTGCCTAGTTGGGAGTCGGTGGCGGCGGATGACCGCTGGGAAGCTGCGTGCGGCAAAGCGCGCTGGAACGGTGATTTGGCGCAAATCGAGCAGGCGCTCAGGCAACTTCCTGCCGAGGCGCTTTGGGAATTGCGCAACGCGGGCCGCCGGCAACTGATCACTTATGCCCGTTTCCGGTTCGCCCGGCAGCGTGAAGCCCGGGGGGCATCGGCCGCCGCCATACAGCAGGCGGAAGAAATACTGGATCCCAACGCACTGACGTTGGGCTTTGCCCGGCGTTTTGCCACCTACAAGCGCCCTACGCTTTTGCTTCACGATCCTGATCGGTTTATTCGTCTGCTGGGCGATAACGAGCGTCCGGTGCAATTGATCATCGCCGGCAAAGCACACCCCCGGGATGAACCGGGCAAAGCGCTGATCCGGCAGTGGTTTGATTTCATCAAGCGGCCGGATGTGCCCCACCGGGTGGTTTTCTTGGCCGATTATGACATGACTTTGGCGCAACAATTGGTGCAAGGCGTGGATGTCTGGATCAACAATCCTCGCCGGCCGATGGAAGCCAGCGGTACCAGCGGCATGAAAGTGTTGGTGAATGGTGGCTTGAATTGCTCGGAATTGGACGGCTGGTGGGCGGAAGCGTATACGCCCCAGGTCGGTTGGGCTTTGGGCGATGGCCAGGAACACGGCGACGATCCTGCTTGGGATGCCCATGAGGCGGAGCAACTCTACCGGCTACTGGAAGAGGAAGTCATCCCGGCGTTTTACGATCGGGATGAACACGGCATTCCACCAAAATGGGTGGCGCTAATGCGCGAGAGCATGGCTACGCTCACTGCCCGCTTTAGCACTAATCGCATGGTGCGTGAGTATGTCGAACGGCTTTATCTGCCCGCTGCTGAGGCTTATCGGCAGCGAACTGGACGCAATGGGGAACAGGCAAAGCGTTTGCATCGCTGGCGTGACTTGTTGCACACACGCTGGGAACAGTTGCACTTTGGCCGCCTTGACCACCAGGAAACGAATGGGGAACACTATTTCCAGTTGCCGGTCTATTTAGGAGAGGTAGAGTCGGAAACAATTGAGGTACAGCTATACGCTGATCCGCAGGACGGCATTGTTCCGGATGTGTGCGCAATGAAGCGAGCCGAGGCGCTTCCCGGCGCCATTGGAGGTTTCCTTTACACCGCCGTCATCCAGGCCGACCGGCCGGCTGGGGATTACACGCCGAGGATTGTTCCCAGCGCGCCGGGGGTACGGGTGCCGCTGGAAGACCCGCATATTCTCTGGTACAAATGACCTGGTTTCCGGGATTGTGACGTGGGTTACAGACGAAGAAGCGTGAAACACACATAATGGAAGGCATTCAAGTTTTGGAGGGAGGGGTAGCATGTTCAAACAGATTTTAGTTCCTGTAGATGGCTCGATGGATGGCTGGATTGCCGCAGATCAGGCCATTGAAATCGCTCGGGAAGAAGGGGGGCAGATTCTCGGCCTGTTTGTTGCCGATGTTCGCCTGTTGGAAGCACCTTATTGGACTTCTTTTTCTTCGGACGGCGATACGATCGATATGAATTATGCGGCCAGCGCGGAGTACCGCCAGATCGAAAAGAATTTGCAGAAGCAGGGTCAGTTAGCCCTGGACAACCTGGAAAACCGTTGTATTGCGGCGGGCATTTCTTGCCAAAACGAGTTCGTCGAGGGCATTGTGACACGGGAGATTCTCGCTCACGCCCAGAATGCTGACCTCGTGGTGATGGGGCGGCGTGGGCATGGCGCCAAATGGGCCGGCCCGCTGTTGGGCTCCACATTTGAAGCCGTGGCACGGCACGCGCCAAAACCGGTGTTGGCAACGCAGAGCGAAGCACGGGTCATCCGACGCATTTTGGTCGCCTATGACAGCAGCGAACGTTCCCGGGACGCGCTTAAGGTGGCTGCCCGTTGGGGGACTGCAACCCAGCGCGAAATTATCCTGTTGACAGTGGATGATGGGCGAGCCGGACGGGAAGAAGCGAGCAAAGAAGGCGCGACTTACTTCAAACAATCAGGTGTGCCGGTCAAACAGATATTCGTACCTGGTCATGTGGCCAAAGCAATCTTACATGTTGCTGACGTAGAAGCTTGTGACCTGATTATGCTGGGTGCTTACGGGCATAGTCGCTTTGTGCAAGCGTTTTTCGGCAGCACAGTCGACGATGTGCTACACGGAGCTAAAACGCCAGTGTTGATAACACGCTAATTGTTTGAAGGTCATCTCCCCGACAAGCCAATGTACACAAGGAGAAATTTTCTATGATTAAAAAGACAGACGAATATAAAGGGCAAAGCGTAGAAGATACGCTGGCAGGGTTGCAAACGGATGCTCAAAAAGGGCTCAGCGCGGCTGAGGTCCAAGCGCGATTGCAAAAATACGGGCCGAATCAGATCGTAGAGAAAGAAGAAACTTTGTTTCATCGTATCTTTCGCCGTTTTTGGGGGCCGATTCCGTGGATGATCGAGATCGCTGCTATTCTTTCGGCGGCAGTGCGCAAATGGGATGATTTTATCATCATCATGACGATGTTGCTCGTGAATGCCTTCCTGGACTTTTATCAGGAAGGGCGGGCACTCAGCGCTTTGAAAACATTGAAGCAGAAATTAGCCTTGCAGGCTATCGCTTTGCGTGATGGCGAATATGCGACGATTCCGGCGAAATTGTTGGTGCCCGGGGATATCATCAAACTGAAAATTGGCGATATGATACCCGCCGATGTCATGCTGATCAGCGGCGATTATTTGCTCGTAGATCAAGCGGCTTTGACCGGTGAGTCTTTGCCGGTGAGCAAAAAAGCTGGTGCCCTGGCCTACTCCAACACGGTGGTGAAACAGGGTGAGATGATGGCCGTTGTCGTCAATACGGGGATGAACACTCGCTTTACCTCTGTCGTGTCTCTCGTGGCCCAGGCCCAGATGCAGGAAACTAGTCATTTCCAAAAGATGGTCATCGAAGTCGGCGATTACCTCATTCTCATAACACTCGTCATGGTAGGGTTAATCATCCTGGTGGGTGTTTTTCGGCAAGAAGACCTTTTGGAATTGATTCGGTTCTCGCTGGTGTTGACGGTTGCTGCAATTCCGGTGGCTATGCCGGCCGTGCTTTCAGTGGTCATGGCTGTTGGCGCCCTGAATTTGGCCAAGAAACAGGCTATTGTCAGCCGTTTAGTGGCCATCGAGGAGTTAGCCGGGGTGGACGTGCTTTGCAGCGATAAAACAGGCACATTGACCCAGAATAAATTGGAAGTCGAAAACTGCATTATGTTCCCCGGGCATAAAGAAGAAGATTTGGCTTTGTATGGTGTATTAGCTTCAAACCTGGAAGACAAAGATCCCATTGACCTGGCCATTTTCCATTACATGCAAGAGAAATTCCCGCATGTCGACTGGAAGACGTATCAACGGCTTCATTTCACGCCTTTCGATCCCACGCGCAAGCGCGCTGAAGCCGAAGTGCAAAAAGGCGATGACCATTTTATCGCCATTAAAGGCGCACCACAGGTGGTAATGAAATTGGCTGCTTTACCGGATGACGTCGCTGTCAAAGCGACGGACACAGTTACCTCCCTGGCCAAGAAAGGGTATCGGACCATCGCTGTGGCCCGGCAGGAGGGCGACAAAGTCGATTTGATTGGCTTCATTCCTTTGCTGGATCCGCCGCGCACCGATTCCAAGGAAGTGCTGGAAGACTTGCAGCAGCACGGAGTGCTCGTGAAGATGATCACCGGCGACAATATCGCCATTGCCCGCGAGATTGGGGCCATGTTGGGGTTGGAAGGCGCTTCCATGCGCGCGCAAAAACTTCACACCAGCCATGACGAAGGGTTAGTTCAGTTGACTTCGATCCTGGCCGAAGCCATTTACAAGAAGCTGTATCCTGACGCGACGGCAAATGCCGCCCAGCAGTTCGCCGCAGAGGTCGTCGACGAGGTTGAGGAAGGCTTCGATACCAGTCAAATGAGTAAAGGAATAGTAAGCGCTCATGAGTCGGAGATTATTGCGGAGATTGAGCGAACGGAGATCTTTGCGGAGGTCGTGCCGGAGGATAAATTCCTCATTGTCGATTCGTTACAGAAAGCGAACTACATCGTTGGCATGACCGGCGATGGGGTCAACGACGCACCTGCCCTGAAAAAGGCCGATTGCGGCATCGCCGTATCTAACGCGACCGATGCGGCCCGCTCGGCGGCGGATATCATCCTCACTTCGCCCGGCTTGAGCGTTATCAACAGTGCTGTGAAGATATCTCGCACCATTTTCGAACGCATGAAGAGTTACGCTACTTATAGAGTTGCCGAGACTTTGCGAATCGTATTCTTCATGACGCTAAGCATTGTCGTGTTCGATTTCTACCCCGTCACGGCCATCATGATTATCGTTTTGGCTTTGCTCAACGATATTCCGATCATGGCCATTGCTTACGATAACACGAGGGTTGACAAAAAGCCGGTGCGTTGGAACATGAAAGAACTGTTGGTTATTGCCACCGCTTTGGGTACGGCGGGCGTGATGTCCTCGTTTCTCATGTTCTTTATCCTGGAGCGCTTTCAGCTCGCTAAAGACTTGATTCAATCTATGCTGTTCGTGAAATTGATTGTCGCCGGCCATGGCACCATTTACAACACGCGCATCACCGATTGGTTTTGGCGGCGGCCCCACCCTTCCTGGGCACTATTTCTCGCTAGTTTGAGTACGGCGGTTCTCGGCACAATTATTGGCGTCTACGGCATCTTTATGACACCCATTGGCTGGAAGTACGCGTTTTATATGTGGGCTTATGCTTTGACCTGGTTTGTGTTCAACGATGTCGTGAAAATGCTTACTTATCGGTTGCTGCGCAAATATGAGGCCGAGAAAGCAAAGCACAGCGCATCGCCGGCATTGTCGACTTCATCCGTCTAAAGGGTTGGCAAGCTACAGGTTAGCAATCCAGCGACTAAAAGTCACGGCAACATCTGCAAAATCGCCCTACGGTGATTAGCGTGCAACCTGAGCAGGCAGGTTTCGCGGTTGTAGCAGCGATTGTAATTGCCGGGCGAAGCAGTTTTCCGGAAGAGAGGGTAGCCGAAGGCATTGCCTTCGGCTACCCTCCAGAGAAGTTTATTTTCAGGGCAACTGAAAACGCCCCCTATCTTCCAACCTTGGGGGGATGACAATCCCAGAATTGGGGGCCGGGGGTAATGGGTAATGATTCGGCCTATGGGCGGCTGAAGCCATGCCGAGTAGGTCAGCACACAGTTGTGCCTGGATGAGATCAGCGCACATCAGCGTTGATCAGCGTTTTGTTTTCAGGGAGGTTATTAGACCATGACGGATCGAGACGGAAGTGCATTCACGCAAAAGCGAGATATCGCTAACGCTAATTTAGGTGAGCTAATTGCCATGTTGTCCGAAAAAGACGGCTTACATGTTCGCCAGGCGGCGCGGGAAAGGCTGGTTCAAATGAACGGAAAAGCTGTACCCGAGTTGATTGCTTTGTTGAACAGTCCGAATTCACATGCTCGGTGGGAGGCAGCCAAAGCGTTGGGCGAGATAGGGGACCCGAGAGCCGGCAAAGCCCTTGTGGCTGCTTTGGAAGATCGTGACTTTGGCGTACGCTGGTTAGCGGCTAATGGGCTAATTGCTTTGGATGTTGACGGGGCCAGAGCTTTGCTGGAAGCTTTGTTAGAGAAGCCTGACGCCGCATGGCTTCGTGAGGGTGCCCATCATGTTTTTAGTTCCCTTGCTGCAACATATGCGGCCTTGGTACCCGTCGTTAAAGCAATGGAAGGACCTGAGCCAGAAGTCACCATCCCTCAAGCAGCGCGGGACGCTTTGGATGTTTTAGAGAGATGATAGCGTGGAAGAATGTTGGTCAGCACTGCATCGTTTCGCTTTGGGCTAAAGAAAATGGCATTATCAGGACGGGTTTGGCAAAAAAGTGTTATTACCAAACCCGATTCCGTGGCAAATGCCTTGTCAACGAACAGGAAGGGAGGTGAGGCATGAACGACGTGAAAAAACATGCTGGCAAGAAAATGGGACTCTGGGAAGCGGTATCACTGGCCGTGGGTACGATGATCGGTGCCAGCATTTTCTCGATCTTCGGTGTGGGCGCGCGCATAGCAGGGAGAGATTTACCGGTTTCATTTCTCATTTCCGGCTTGTTGGCTTTTACGGTCGCGTATTCTTATGCTAAATTAGGTGCCAAGATCATCTCCAATGCGGGCCCGATGGCTTTCATACTCAAAGGTTTCGGTGACAACATCGTTACTGGCGCGCTGAGTATGTTAATGTGGTTGAGCTATGTCATCTCCATCGCCTTGTTTGTGAAGGGGTTTGCGGGCTATTTCCTGCCTTTCGTTCATCTCGCCATGACGCCGTTTACCATGGGTATCGTGGAGGCGTTGACGATAGCGTTCTTTGTGACGTTGAATTTCTTCGGTTCGCAAGCGGTTGGCAAAGTAGAATTCTACATCGTTTTGACGAAATTGTCGGTTTTGGGCGTTTTTATCGTGGCCGGATTACTCACGCTCATGCCTGCTTTGATAGTCCCTGCGTTCGACGGGCCACATGTTTCCGGAATAATTCATGCAGCCGTGATATTTTTCCTTTCCTATATGGGCTTTGGCCTCATTACAAATGCGTCCGAAAACATCGAAAACGCGGAGCGGAATGTTCCCCGGGCCATGTACATAAGCATCATCGTGGTGTTATTTGTGTATGTCCTGGTCTCTACGGTAGCTGTAGGCAATTTGCCTGTCAATGAGCTCGTCAAAGCCAGCGACAATGCGTTGGCCGTGGCAGCACGGCCTGCTTTGGGGAATTTCGGGTTTATTCTGATCACTCTGGGGGCATTGTTTTCCATTTCGTCGGCGTTGAACGCAACGTTATACGGCGGTGCGAATGTCGCTTATTCGCTGGCCAAGGATGGGGAACTGCCTGCTTTCTTTGAACGGAAAATGTGGTTCAAGTCCATTGAAGGGTTGTATATCACGGCTGTGGTGGGATTGCTTTTTGCCCTCTTTTTCAATATGGAAGGGATTGCTTCCATCACCAGCGCTGTCTTTTTGTCGATTTACCTTTTTGTCATTGTTTCTCACTACAAATTAGCGGATAAAGTGGGCGGTGAACGGATAATCATTATCTTGAATTTTACCGCTGTCTTGGTCGCTTTCTTGCTAATGATGTATTATCAGTGGCAAACGCAAAAGCCGGTCTTTTGGGGAACGGTGGTGACTTTCTCCGTCGCACTGGTTACGGAATACATTTATCGAAGTGCCACAGCAAGGAAGTTCATGGCCGTGGAGTTTTCCCATCTCGAGAAGAAGATACGGTGATTGTGTACCGTGACCGTTGTCACTGATAGCTCGTGGTCGTTCGCTATAATGGAGATAAGAGCCTCGAGGTAGTCGGCGAAATAAGCGGCGAAGCATCAATTTTCTGGTGCAGTGACGGGGTAGGTTTTCGGCAAGGGGTGCGAGCCGCAAACACCGTAGGATGTGGACAGGACCGTTTTGCTGGCTTGCAGCGTTGATTTTAGTGAAATTCAGAGGGAGGGTAAAAATGTTTGCAGCAATCTTGGTTCCAGTAGATGGCTCGAATGATAGTTGGAGTGCTTTGGCGCAAGCGATTGAGATCGCTCAAGGACAGCCATGCGTGATACATGTTCTTTTCGTTGCCGATGCGCGTTTGATTGATGCTTCTTTCTGGAATACTTTGCCAACCGATGATCCGGTGCCCGATGTCGACCCGGCGTTGGTGAAATTGGCGCTTGATGTCGGCAAGCAGTTAAGCAATCAGGGGCAATCTGTGTTAGATCACGCTGAAGAGCGTTGTCGTGAGCATGGCGTTTCTTGCCAAACGGAGTACGCAGAAGGGATTGTGAGTCAGATCATTCTTGATCGCGCCAAAATTGTTGACCTGGTTGTCATGGGCCGGCGCGGGACGGGTAGCAAATGGGCCGGACCGCTCTTGGGCTCGACTTTTGAGGCCATCATTCGCCATTCCCCGGTGCCTGTCTTGGCTGCCCAATCTGAAGCCCACCCGATTCGCAATATTTTGGTCGCCTATGATGGCAGCGATCGTTCCCTGGATGCTTTGCAGCTGGCCGCCGAGCTTGTTCAGGCGAAAAAGGCTTCTTTGACATTTCTCACTGTCGACGATAGTCGCCACAAACGCGAAAAAGCGTATGCCGAGGGAATCGCTTTTCTGCATGAGCATGAACTCCAGGCAGAGGAACTGTTTGTAAGCGGCCACCCTGTCGAGCAAATCCTGGAAGTGGCACGAGAGAAAAAAACAGATCTGATCGTGATCGGCGCCTACGGGCATCAGCGCTATTTAGAAGTTTTCTACGGCAACACGGCTGACGGCGTGATCCGCGGGGCGATTTGCCCTGTGTTTATTTGTCGCTAGAAATTTAGATAATTCATTAGGAGGCATAATAGATCATGCGTGATCGTTGGAATGATGAAGTACGTAACGCTTTTCGGAATCTCGTTGTTGATCCTTACGGGGAACGTATGGAGGTTCCGTTCGACGATATCGAGCCGGCCCTGCGCTTTGGCTGGGAAAAAGGCTTGAAAGAGGAATATCCATCTTTGACGTGGGAAGAAGCGGAGGAGGAATTGCACCGGGCGTGGCGTGAACAACATCCCAGGTCTCAAAATTGGGATAATGTCAAGGATGCGATTCGCATTGCGTGGGGAAAAGCGGTGAGTGATTGGCGAGGGTTGGCCAGCAAAGTGAAAAAAAGTTGACGTTTGTTACTGGCGTTGACCTGAGCAGGTGATGCCGGCCGAGCGGTCGAGGACGGGAGCGCCCAGATGTTGATTCGCTCGCTGCACCACAATTTAAGTCGGTCGATTATCCTTGTTTGACCACCAAAAAACGAAAGTGAAAGGTAAACATGGACACACAGAAAAACCCTAAAGATTCCCAAAAGCAAAAGCTGCCTAATTGGTTCAACTCGTGGTTTTGGTGGTTGATCCTCTTGTTACTCTTGGTATGGAACTTTGCGAGCTATTGGCCTTCGACAAAAGCTTCGGTCTCAGTTCCGTATTCAACGTTTATTGCTCAAGTGCAGGCAGGTAACGTTGCTCAGGTAAAGATCACGGGCAATGATATCAGTGGAACGTTTGTGAAGCCGATTCTTTGGCCAACTGCTTCTGCCAAATCGGCTGCAACGCAGCAGCCCGGCAACAATACCACAACAGCCCCCAAAGCTACCACCAAAACAAAGAAATCTGCACCGACTGAATATGGCAAGTTCGAGACGATCTTTCCTTCTGTTGTGGGTGATCCGGCGTTGATGCCACTGTTAAAGGCCAAACAGGTGCGGATTGTCGCGGCCAATCCACCCTCTCCCTGGATTGCGACTTTTCTGATCGACGGCTTGCCATTTTTACTGTTGATTGGGTTCTTCATCTGGATGGCACGCAAAGGCGCCATGGGACAAGCCGGCGGAGCGCTCGGCTTTGGCAAAAGCAAAGCGCGGAAATATACCACCGAGGACGTAAGGGTCACTTTCGACGATGTGGCCGGTGCCGAAGAGGTGAAAACAGAATTGGAGCAGGTGGTGGACTTCTTGCGTAGCCCGCAGAAATACCATCGATTGGGCGCTCGTATTCCGCACGGTGTGTTGTTAGTGGGGCCTCCCGGGACAGGGAAAACGCTCATGGCTCGGGCCGTGGCGGGTGAAGCTGGCGTTCCGTTTTTGAACATCAGTGCTTCGGAGTTTGTGGAGATGTTCGTCGGTGTAGGAGCCAGCCGCGTGCGTGATCTTTTTGCCCAGGCTAAGAGTGCTTCGCCGGCTATTGTTTTCATTGACGAATTGGACGCTGTGGGGCGTCGTAGAGGCGCCGGCTTAGGCGCGGTCAATGATGAGCGGGAACAAACCTTGAATCAACTTTTGGTGGAGATGGATGGCTTTGACGAACGCCACGAAATCATCGTGTTAGCCGCTACCAATCGTCCCGATGTGTTGGATCCAGCCTTATTGCGCCCTGGCCGGTTTGATCGTGAAATTACCATGGGATTACCCGATCTGAAAGGGCGCGAAGGTATTTTCCATATCCATGTGCGTGATCTTGACTTGGCACCCGATGTGGATATTCATACTTTGGCTATGGCCAGCCCTGGCTTTAGTGGCGCTGATATTGCTAATCTTTGCAATGAAGCGGCGCTCATGGCTGCCGAGAAGAGTCATCAGCAAATTACCATGTCGGATTTTGAGGAGGCGCAGGACAAGATTATTTTGGGCGGCGTTCGCCCGCTCTTATTGGACGAGCATGACCGCAAAATCGTGGCCTATCATGAGGGTGGTCACACGGTGGTGGCCTGGTTCAGCCCGCAAGCGGATCCGGTTCATAAAGTAACGATTATCCCGCGCGGGCGGGCGTTAGGCGTGACGGAACAGTTGCCGGGTGGCGATCAGTATAACGTCAACAAACGCTACCTCTTGGATCGTTTGGCCGTCATGCTGGGCGGACGTACCTCTGAAGAAATCGTTTTTGAGAGCATTACGACCGGTGCTGAGAACGATTTGGTTGAAGCGACGAAATTAGCTCGGCGTATGGTCACGCGCTGGGGAATGAGCGAACTGGGTCTTATCGCGTTTGCGGCGAACGAATCGCAGCCGTTCTTAGGCTACGAGATGGCGCAAGGCAGGGATTACAGCGAAGCAACTGCTGCGCGTATCGATGCAGAAGTGCGCCGGCTGCTGGAGGACCGTCACCAGGCTGCGCACCGTTTAATTACGGAACACCGTGCAAAACTGGACAAGCTGGCGCGAGCTTTGTTGGCGCACGAAACGGTGGGGCGTGAGAAATTGGAAGAAATTTTGGGGCCTCGCCCCCCGGCACCAGCCTGATTTGTGACGATGGGTGCGGGTCGTGGCTAGCGCTGCCGTTGCGAGGTGTGAAGCGATGGCAGCGTGACCCTCTTTTTGTTCAAGCGATCTTCGTTGAGGATAGAACGCTGATCAGCGCACATCAGCGTTGATCAATGTTTTATTTTAAAGGGCGACGATCAGGCAAACTACCTGCCTTGAGGCTCCGGATAACTTGTCCGATTCTCTGCCGGACTTTCTTGTAATCGATTTCTGCCCATGCTTCCAGCAACGGAATATACTTCTTGTTGCCTGTCTCCTCTACCTTGTCGAGTAACAACATGATCATGTCTCTTGACCGGTCCTTCAGGTAGAACATGTCGTACGGCTTGCTGTTCGTCGCCAACATTTCGTCGAACCCTCGCAGCAGTTCGTCGGCGTACGTTTCCCTCTCTATCGCCCACCCCCACTCTGTATCGTGCAGCAAAGGTAACCGGTAGTCATATTCGATGGCCAAATACCCGTTGACGATCACCCAATCTATTCGGGCTAGAATATTCTTGAGGGGTAGATGGGCGTAGTATCCGTAGACCGGGCTTCTGTCCAAGCCGAGTTCCAGTACTCTTTTCGCCCGTGAACCTTTCAATATCTTCGCCAAAAGTGAGCGGCCACCCTGCATAATCAACTCGTCCGCGCCTCGCAGGATGGCAACAATATCCTCTTCGGGCAGATTCTCGATGCTTTGTGTGTCCAGCGTATAGTGGACTCTCCGGACTCGTCTGCTCGTTTTGGCATCCTTCCTCTCGCTGCAATTATTCCGTTTGCAATGAGGCCTTCTAACAACAGGCGTCGCCGACGGTCGGATGACACCCACCGTCGTACTTCCTGGTTATCTTATCACGCCCGACCCGGGTCGTCAATCCGATTGCAGGCGTGGGCACACCCCCGAACGCCAGATGCATTTCTACCCGCAGAATGAGGCTATACAATGGCGTCCGTAGCATAAAATTTGGGCATATCAGCAGATTGCCTGACACCTATATAACCGAGCTTGCATTGCACGCTATAGAGGCTGTAGGGAACGGCGTTTCTCTTTGCATAGCTGGGAAAATCGTGGTTGTTCACGGCAGTGGCCTCCCGACACCATTAGCGTTGACGTGAGCCGGTGGCCTGCCTGTGTGGGCACGCAGACAGGCACGCCACAGCGGCTGAAAATGTCCCCTATCTCTCAACCTTGGGGAGAGAGAGCAACATACCCCAGAATTGGGGGCCGGAGGTAACGACTCGGCCCAGCGACTAAAAGTCGCGGCAACGCCTGCAAAATCGCCCTACGGCGATTAGCATGCAACCTGCGCAGGCAGGTTTCGCAGTTGTAGCAGCGATTTCTAATCGCCGGCGAAGCTGCGCGGTTGTGCTATTTTCTTGCTTAGCACGTGGTCTTAATTTCGGGGTTAATAATAGAGAGATGGTTACATGATAGCCATCTCTCTATTATTGTACTGTAACATTTTTAAGGCTGGCTCACTGAACGGCGGTCACAGGGTCGCCGGGCAACCATTCGATGTTGACTTTGTCTTTGGGGTCGTAAGCCGCTTTCACAAAAAGCGCTTTCCAAGGCAATGTGCCCCGGTTGACCAGATAGTGGGGATGCAACGGAGGCACGTGACACAAGACCCCCGGCTTCAATGTTGCGAAGAATTCCCCTTTAATGTAAAGATCAACATTCCCTTCTAACGTGTAAAAATCCTCTTCGATGGTGCGGTGGTAATGGGTTTGAAAATCCTCCCCGGGCGTTAACACGACTAAACCGATATCCGCCCGCGGGCCGCGCATGAGATATTTGGGCCCGGAAATTCCGTCAAAACGATAAGTCACTTCACTCTCATGAATCAAGAATGGTTTTTCGTTTTTCTCCACAATGCTTTTTCTCCCTATTCTCCTGGAGCGCGCCACATAGAAGTTGTCACGCCCCGGTCGGCTAAATCCAACTGCGCTGCATAAGCTGCCTGCCAGCGCTCGAAAGCTTCCCGATAAACAGCCGCGTTGGCGGCATCAGGTTCATACGTTTTATCCCACCGGACCAACTGCTGTGCGGCGGCTTCGGCACTCTCGTAAAGTCCTACACCGAGGCCTGCACAAATAGCGGCCCCCAAAGCTGTCGCTTCTTTCACCTTTGGCGTGTGCACCGGTACCTGCAACACATCCGCTAAAATCTGGCACCACAATGGTCCTTTGGCCGCGCCGCTGGCAAAAATGACTGAATTAGGAAATCGGCCGGAAACTTCGGCAATACGCTGCAAATTCGCCAAAGTCACAATGGCCGCGTTTTCCTCCAGCGCTCGGAACATCGCCCCGCGCGAAGCAATCGCCGGGTCGATGGACAAATTCAAGAAAGAAGGCGCCGCGTGCCGCCAGTGGGCGTAATCCATGGCATCCGAGAAAATCGGGATGATGCCGTTGGCCCCGGCCGGCACTGCTGCCGCCATTTCTTCCAATAGCGCGTAGGGATCGCGTCCCTCCGCGCCGGCGCGTGCTTTCACGTCCGGGCAGATCGCGTCTCGGAACCAGCGGGCTGCGAAGCCCGGGAAGAAGACAATCGTTTCCGCCTGCCAAATCTCCGGCACAGCATGAAAATTCATGCGTACCCGGCCAGTGGGATCGGAAAGCGGCGTGGCTAAGTTAACCTCTTGTTGCCAGAACGTGCCGCCGAAAACCGTCGCCTGCCCCGGCGAGACCGCTCCCACGCCGATGGTGCCTAACTGCGCATCGCCGCCGCCTATCACGATGGGCGTTCCGGCCGGCAAACCTGTTTCTGCGGCAGCCTGCGCCGAGATTTCACCGATGAGCGTGCCCGCTTCGTAAACTGGTGCCCGCAGCAAATCCTCGCGCAAATCGCAAGCTTGCATGATCTCCGGCGCCCAGTGCCGCGTCTGCAAGTCGAAAAGGCCCGTTGTGCCACCGTTGGACGGATTTACCGCCACCGGCGCGCCCAACCGGACAGCCACCCAATCGCTGAGCATCGCCACATACGCTGCCCGTTTGTAAAGCGCCGGCTGGTGCCGTTTGAGCCATAGCAAGCGCGGCGCCGCGCCCAAAGCAAAAGTCTGCCCGGATTGCAGATAAAGCCGATGTTCCAGGCCTGGATCCAGAGCCCGTAACGCTTTCACTTCCTGCACAGCCCGGGCGTCCACGTTGGCACAAGCCCACAGTTCGCGCTGATTTTCATCGTAAAGGGCGATCCCCTCGCGCATGCTGGTGGTGCTCACCGCTACGATATTGGCATCTTTCACCTGCGCCAGCACGTCTCGGATGCACGCCGTCAACAAATTCCAGTTATGATTCCGGTCAAACGTCATGGAACTGGGGTAGCCAGGCTCGCTCTTATGCGTCCATTCCCGCCCGGAGACCGCCAATTGCTTCCCATTCTCGTCGAAGAGTACCGCCCGGCCACTGCCTGTGCCGGCGTCCAGGGCCAACAAATGTTTCATTTCCTGCTCCTTGCCCAAAAACCTCACACATTCCACGGATACGACAGCTGTTTTTAGCCTTTAGCCGCTCAACAATAATTCCTCGTGGAGAGCTTTTGTTCGGCCGCTAAAGCCCAAAACCACCATCACGCCGCGATGCAAACGCGTGGCGGGACGCCCTCCCGGCGTGCGAGAAGGCGCCCCCACGGTCACATCGGCTTAGAAGTGGTAATTGTCGATGTTATCTTTGGTGAAGATCACCCGTTCCGGCAGCAAAATGATGCCGTTGTTAGGCGCTTCGTACTTATAACCCTGAATGGAATTGGGGGAAACTTTCACTGTGCCAACCTCGGGCACGTCAAAAGTATCACCAATTTTGAAAGTCTTGCCTTCGGCCAACTGTGTTGCCACGTAAACGGCCAATTTACCCTGTTTCACAACGTCCCACAGACCAAATTGTTTCACCGTGCCGTCTTTGACGAACTGGCGCATGACATTCGGTGTGGAGAAACCGGTGATGATCACTTTGCCGGCGATGCCCAATTTCTCGGCTGCCTGGGCTGTGCCGGGGAGCGCGTTGGCGTCGGGGCAAATGATAGCGTCCAGCTTCGGATAGGTGTTGAAAATGTCGGTCGGCACCTGGACGGACTTCTGCGCGTTTTCCTCGCTATACTGCGTGGTCACGATCTTCCAGTTCGGGTATTTCTCGGCAATGACCTTTTTGGCCACATTCACCCACTGATTCTGATCGGTGACGGTGGGGCTGGAATAGTGGAAAGCAATCTGCTTTTCGCCTTGGGTCGGGTTTTTCATTTGGCTGACAACCATTTTCACCAGCAAGTTGCCGAGCATTTCCGGCGTACCTTGGTCGATGTAGTAGGAGCGGCACTCAGGGTTCACGTCGGAGTCCCAGGTCAATACTTTCACGCCTTTCTTCATGGCGCGTTTTAGGGCCGGGCAGAGGCCATCAGGAGAAAGTGACGAAATAGCGATAGCGTTATAACCCTGATTCACAAAGTTATTGACGTATTCGATCTGAGCACTCACGCTGGGCTTGTTCGGGCCATCGTATTTCACATCGACGCCTAACAGTTTGCCCATTGCTACTGCGCCGGCACCGCCGGATTCAAAGAAACCTACACCTGTCAATTTCGGGATGAAAGCGACCTTCAGATTTTTCTTGGCCGGAGCTTTCGTTGGCGCCGGGGCCGGAGCTTTCGTCGCCACGGGCGCTTTTGTTGCGACAGCAGCTTTCGTAGGAACGGCAGTCGGTGCAGCGGTCGGTTTTGCCCCACCACAAGCTGCCAAAAAGGTACCAACAACCAATACAACGACTAACAGAAGGGCTACACGGGCCCCATGCTTATTCTTACCCACTTCAAATTCTCCTCTCATTGATCATTTTGCATTTGCTAAACGAAAATCCTCTTAAAGACCTGAAACCGCTGTTATGCAGATAGAATCACCTCCTTTCGCGAGCCTTCTTGTTGTTTCAATGCCCTGCGGTCCATACGGTATTGATTAAAACGAGATGTGAGTATCTTCAAGGCAACAACAACAACTAACACTGTACCGATAACTACTTGCGTGAGATCGTTAGTCACGCCTAACGCCATCAGGCCTAATTTGAGAAAACCTAACAAAAATCCGGCCAACAACGTGCCAATAATCGTACCACTACCGCCTAAAATGCTGGCACCGCCCAAAACGACTGCCGTCAGTGCCGGCAAGAGCGCGTTATTGCCCAAGTCCGAGCGGGCGGAGGTGGCATAAGAAGTCAATAAAGCGCCGGCTAAGGCCGAGCCGAACCCGCTGATGGCGTAGGCAATAATCAATGTCCTCTTGACATCAATGCCAGTATAGCGGGCTGCTTTGACATTAACACCGATTAAATACAAGCTGCGTCCAAAACGTGTCTGATGTAACACGACAAAGAGCAGCACGGCAAAAGCCAGGACAATTAACAGCGGGTAAGGAATGATGCCAATGGAACCGCCGGCAATGGCCGCAAAACTGGCCGGCAGACCGCTGATGCCTTCGTAGCCGGCTGCACCGGTGGATCCGGCCACGCCAGTGGCAATGCCGCCGAACAAGAATAATGTGCCTAAAGTGATTACCAATGGCTGGATGTCCGTGTTGGCCACCAACAAGCCGTTGATCGTGCCGGCCAAAATTCCCACCAGCATGGCAATCCCCGCAGCAACAAAGACATTCGTGCCGGATTGCCACAGAACGCCAATGACAATGGAGGTCAAGCCCATGATGGAAGCGATGGAAATATCGATGCCACCGGTGATAATGACCAACGTCATGGGCAATGCTGCCAACAAAATGTAGGCGAAATTACTGGTCGAGAAAAAGAGGTTTTCGACGTTTAGAAAAGCAGGATTGAGTTTGCCGAAACCAAGAATTTCTACGACAAACAAAACAACAAGTATCGCTTCCCAGGTTTTGAGCCAGGAGAGTAATTTTTTGCTCATGATGATTAGGCCTCCTCTGAAAATAAAATGGGACGCAGATCAACGCAGGCTGCGCACGCAGATAAAAAACCAGATCAAAAAAACTTGTTTCGTTACGGCGTCACGACCACAGTCCCTTTTAGAAGTTCAACTTCTCACAGAAGTTGAACTTCTAATCGACAGCG
>WFQU01000165.1 GCA_015486845.1 Anaerolineae bacterium
CCAATGACCTATTTAATTTGTTTTACCACCTTAGCCGAGAGAACGTATTTCGGAAGGGTTAGAGGGGAACCGTAGGGGTTCCCCTGCCGGGAGCTCGAGGGCAGCGCCCTCGAAGAAGAAAAAGGAGGCAAGATTATCTTTGATTAGAAGTTCAACTTCTTCAAGAAGTTGAACTTCTAAAATAGCAAAATCGCCCTACGGCCATTAGCATGCAACCTGCGCAGGCAGGTTTCGCAGTTGTAGCAGCGATTTCTAATCACCGGACCATTGTTTTTTATCTGCGTGCGCAGCCTGCGTTGATCTGCGTCCCATTTTTCGGAAGAGAGAGGGTAGCCGAGGGCAATGCCCTCGGCTACCCTCCAGAGAAGTCTATTTTCAAAGGAGTACGATTTTGCGATCAATGATGACCAAACAAAATGAGGAACAACTTTACAAAGCAGCCCGAACAGCCCGGCAAAACGCGTATACGCCTTATTCACATTTTCCGGTTGGGGCCGCTCTATTGACACCAAGCGGAAAGATCTACGCCGGGAGCAACGTCGAGAACGCTTCTTACGGCCTTTCAGTGTGTGCGGAACGGGTAGCTGTTTGGAAAGCAATCAGCGAAGGGGAACGAGCATTCAGTGCGTTGCTATTAGTCATCGCCCAAGGCACACCATGCGGCGCCTGCCGACAGGTCTTGGCGGAATTCTGCGCGCCAGAGATGCCTATCATCATCTATGAGGACACAGGAGAACGTCGCGAATTCTCTTTGGGAGATTTGCTACCGGAAGCTTTCGCACCGGATAGCCTGGAACCATAAGCGATCATCAATGCTTAGCCATCGGAACCAGCCATCAATATAAATCCATTCAGTGCCCGGCAAACGTGACCACTGTCACGCCATCGCCCCCTTCGCCGGGCTGGCCGGCGCGGTACGACTTGACCAATGGATGGCGGCGCAAAGTTTCTCGCACCACCTGCCGCAGTGTGCCGGTTCCTTTACCGTGAATAATACGCACCCACGGCATGTTGGCCAAATAGGCATCGTCTAAATACTTCTCCAACTGCGGCAACATCTCCTCCACCCGTTGGCCGCGCATATCCAGCTCTATGCCAACGGTCGGCGCCGTAGGAGTCTGTAGCGCTGCAGATATCTCCGGCTGTTCTACCACGGCCTGTGATGCCGGCAAATGTTGTAGCCGGGCATAAGGAATTTTCAAGCGGAAGGCACCTACTTGCACTTCCGCTTCGTCCGCTTCAAGGGCCAATATTTCGCCGCTGGCAGAAAGCGTTGGAATCCAGGCCCGGTCACCCACTTGCAGCGGCCCGCTGGGCACCATCATGGGAGGAACAGTAACCACTTCTTCTACAGATTGCATTGCTTGGGCCCGTTCCCGCAACACTTTTTCCGCTTCGGCCAACATCTGTTGGTGCAACGATTGATCAACAGGGCCACCGATGCGCAGCCGACTGCGTATAACCTTAATTTCTTCCTGCAAATCAGCCAATTCAGCCCGGGCAACCTCCTTGGCTTCGTTGAGGACTTCCCGCCGCGCCGTCTCAATTTGGCTAATTTGGTAACGCAAATCTGCTTCCTGAACAGACAATACCTGCAAACGGCGGGACGCTTCCTGTCGATCGCGACGGGCCTCTGCGCGCGCCGTGCGGATCTCTGCCAATAACCGGTCAATCTCTAACGATTCCGGCCGGATCATCGCTTTAGCCGTGGCAATAATACTGCGTCCCAGGCCCAACCGTTTGGCAATAGCCAGCGCGTTGGACCGCCCCGGTAAACCAATCGACAATTCGTAAGTTGGTGTCAATGTTTCCGGATCGAATTCCACGCAGCCGTTGATAATACCCGGCGTGTTATGGCCGAAGACCTTCAATTCCGGATAGTGTGTCGTTGCCACAGTTGTGATGCTATGTTGCAGCAAATGGTGCAGCAAGGCCCGGGCCAAAGCAGCACCTTCCTCCGGATCGGTTCCAGCGCCCAATTCGTCCAGCAGCACCAACGTGTTGCTATCCGCCTGCCCCAAAATACGGATGATGTTCGTCATGTGCGCCGAGAACGTGGAAAGGTTCTGTTCAATAGATTGCTCATCGCCAATATCGGCGAAAAGGTTGTCAAATGGCGTAAACCGGCCACCGGGAGCAGCAGGAATGTGCAGACCACTCTGCGCCATAGCGATCAACAGGCCAATAGTCTTCAGCGTGACCGTTTTACCGCCGGTGTTCGGGCCGGTAATGAGCAAGATAAACCATTCTGTGCCAAAGTGGATATCAATGGGCACGACACTCTCGGCCGGGAGTAACGGGTGCCGGGCTTGGTGAAAGTCCAGCACGCTGCCTGGATGTTGCAATAGTGACTGGGCGGCATCGGCAGCCAATGATCGTTGCGCCTGAAACGGCAAAACATCCACATTTTGCGCATGCAGCGCCTCAGCATAATGCGCCCTGGCGAAAATCATGTCCAACTCAGCCAATAGCTCCACCGTGCGCTGGATATAAACGCTCTCTTCCGAGACCAACAGGCTCAGTTTAGCTAAAATGCGACGGATTTCCTGATCCTCGGCTAACTGCCAGTGGCGAACCTGGTTATTTAATTCCACCGTCGCCAGCGGTTCGACGAAAACTGTAGCGCCGCTGGCCGACTGGCCTTGAATCAACCCACGCACCGCCCCGCGGGACTCGGAACGCACTGGAATGACGTAACGACCGTTGCGCTGCGTGATGAGCGCTTCTTGCAAATGGGGTGTGTATTTCGGGGAAATAATGATGCGCTCCAAAGCGTGCATTAACTGCTGCTGTGCTTCTTTGAGCTGCTGGCGAATACGGCTCAACGCACTACTGGCGCTATCCTTGATCTCACCGCTTTCGTCGAACGTCTTATCGATGGCCTCGACGAGGTGCCGACAGTCCTCAATTTGATAGCCCAGTTTGCCAAGATTGGGGAACGTATGAGTTAGTCTGGTCAACAAAGTGCGCAAATAGCGGGCCTGACGCAAAGTGCTGCCAATCTCCAGCACCTCTGCCGACCGCAAAACCATGCCCCGTTTTGCCTGCTCTACCGACGTCCGCACGTCATGAATACCACCCATGCTGACATTGCGGCTGGCTAACAACGTGCGGGCTTCTTCCGTTTCAGCCAAGCGCCGGCGAATTTCCGCTAAATCGGTATGCGGCCGTAAATTGAGAACTGCCTCGCGACCGGCTGAAAAAGTCGCATGTTCGGCCAGTTTAACCAATACTTTATCAAACCCAATAGTTTGTAACGTTTTTTCATCCATGCCGGCCAGTATAACATAATATCGCCCGTGTTCGCAATCAAAAAAGCAGGCTATATGTTGAAAATCAACCGCAGAGATGCTAATCTACACAGGTCGTTCTCTTTTTGAAGACCAGACCCTAATCCCCGTTGGGGACATTGCACCTCCCAGGCTCCCTACAAGTCTGCGGCCATGGCGCCATCCGTTTCGCCCCACCGGATTACGGTTTTGCTTTCGTTACCAGACAGGCGTATTGGGAAAATTGCTACGCGACCTTCATGCAGTCCTTCTTTCCCTCCCCTTTCTGCCTCAGGGAGCCAACCAAGCCCCAGCGCCCGCAATATCTCCGGCTTCGAGGTACCATCTTCATCCCATCCGGCCATCCAGTAATAATACCTAATAGCTTCCGAAATCTCTTCTTGACTCGGCCGTTTTCCATTCGTTGATAAATACGAGAGCACCATAAACATCCGCTTCAAGAGCTTATCCTCTTTAGGCCTGACACCTTGGCGATTATTGAAAGTATTCATCATACTCATTCGCCTGGCACCAAGATCTATCAGCTCGTCCAGTGTTACATCCCAACCGGTGGTCGCCTTAACAAATGCCAATAATTCATCCGGTCCAAAGGGCTCCCCGCCCAGGCCGAAGACAAACTGGCACACGTTCAAGGCATCCAAAGCACTATAAAAATACTGGGCTATCAATGCAATGCGGACGCCCTCTTTGCTTAGTGCCTCAGCAGACAAATTCATGAGCCTAATCCCGGCCAACTGCTCAATCCGCTCCTGCTTAAGCCCAAAATGATGACTATGACTACTGTGAGTAGCGACATTGCTGTTATCACTGGAAGCATCCATAGTGTGAGCCAACCCAAAGGAATGTTTGAGTTGGGATATGTGAGCAGGGGCGTTACGCTCCTGGACCATTGCCAAAAGCGCTTCCGCCTCTGGGCCAAGCCTGGCAGCAGCCCTTTCAGCACCTTCTGCCAGCAAGCCCCCTATTCCTTCCCTGGTCAGGATCGAAGTAGTGAGCTCAATCATGGAGACCGGATCGCCAAAATGGGGAGACAGTCGTTCACCCTCCCCATCCAATTTTCGCCTTACAACATCATTCTGATAAGCGTCCATGGCCCAGGAGACAGCAGACCCACAGGAAACAGTGTCCACACCGTATTTAGCACAAAGCTCGTTAGCCTTGGCAATGGCTGCCAAATCATTTACTCCGCAGGAGGAGCCAAAAGCCGCTATGGTCTCGTATTCTGGACCACCATAGCGCGGATCGACCTTCCATGGTCCATCCTCAACCTTGACCACAGGCTTACAGGCAATAGGGCAAGCAAAACAGGTTTCCATATCCTCTAAGATGGTTTCTTTCATTCGTTCGCCACTAACAGCCTCTGCATCCGAAAAGGATCCATTAAGATGGCGATTATCGATAGTCGACGCAACAATGCCGTTCTGGTGTTTTACCAACGCGGCGGTGCCATAAGTGTGTAATGACTGAGCCCACTTAGAATTCTCGATTCTCTCCTTCGTACTTTTGATAAGAGAGCGTATCCCCTCCGGATCAGCCACCTTGGGGTTACAGTGGCCGCGAACGGCGACGGCTTTCAGGTTCTTGCTTCCCATAACCGCTCCCAGGCCTGTTCGTCCATTAGCCCGGTTTGCCATGTGCATGATAGCCGCAAACCGAACTAGTTTTTCTCCGGCAGGACCAATCTCTGCTATTTTGACTTGCCTGTCCTGTAGTTCTTCTCGTATCAGGTCCTCTGTGTCTCCTGTTACTCGCCCCCAAATGTGGGCGGCAGGCCGAAGTTCAGCCTCTCCATCATGTATCCACAGATACACAGGGGTCGGTGATTTTCCTCGAATAACTACCGCATCGAAACCGGCAAATTTCAACTCCGCGGGTAAAAAGCCACCGCTCTGTGAATCCCCAATGGTGCCGGTCAAGGGAGAAAGAGCCGTAACTGTAAGTCGGCTATTCCCGGCCACGGGTACACCAGTCAAGGGGCTGATGGCGAATATCAGCACATTCTCCGGGCCGAGAGGATCAACACCGGGTGAAATGAGTCGCAAAGCATAATATATCCCTAAAGCACTACCACCCCAGTACAGGCGGTACCATTTCTCGGATGGCTCTTCCCGCCACAGGTTTCCGGACGTCAAGTCAACATGTAGTATCTTGCCAGCGTATCCGCGTGCAAATTCCATTACTCATCCTCTCTTTGCCATTTCAGCTTCTCCCTGGATTGCATGCAGGGCCATTGACGCCGCTGGAGAAATCGATCAAGTCTCGGCGAGATCTACCAAAACGGACATCTCTTAAAGCAGAAAACACAGTCTACGCTATGGGAACTCTCTCTTGCTCCTGATGATGTAAATACAAATAGAAAGTATCAGTGTGACTAACGCCAATATACCCAGCTCCCAAAGAAAAAGGGAAGCATCGCTTTGAGAACTGACTGCGCCTGGTTGTTCCAGCTCAACAGTTACTACCAGCATCCTACGAATAGCTGCGATGATGCCTACAACCAAAAATGGATCAGCTATTAGTTGATGGCGACTGATGGAAATATCCACGGTATGGAGTATTTCCATCAGCATCATTACCAGAAGAAGGGATTGTAACAATTGTAGAACATTCTCATACAGGTTAGCATTGATGTTAATCACAAAGTGGTAAAATCCGACTACCAATAAAATTCCGGCCGCAGAAATCAGGATTAACATTGTCACGTAATAAATTACACTTTCCAATTCCCCTAAGATGGAAAGCAAGCGAGATCGCCTCTGCAATTCCGTTATGTTGTCAGTAGCTTCCTGTGATGCCATTTGGCGCTCCATATATAATCTCTCCGACAGCCTAACCTTGCCACGAGAACATAAGTCATCCTTGCATGGATACTTTTCCCGGCGGGGTAGTGTGCTGGCCTCTATGACACTAAAAGTGCTAACAAATCCGCGGCAGCAAATCCCCACTTAACGGACCAACAATGCGTTGTGCACCTAATGCCGTCCTCAGTACAACACGTTCAGGATGCGATTCCACTACCTCACCTATTTTCACTGCTTTCTTGCTCAGGGGATGCACGCGCATCGCTTGCAACGCGGCATCCGCTTCCTCCGGAGGCACTACAGCCACAAATACGCCCTCATTCGCCACGTAGAGCGGATCCAGCCCCAGCAAAGCACATGCCCGTTCCACCGGTTCCTCCACGGGCACCGTATCCTCGTCTATTTCAATTCCCACACCAGAGGCAGAAGATAGCTCGTTCAATACTGTAGCCAGCCCGCCTCTGCTTGCGTCCCGCATTACATGGACATGCGGCGCAGCTTTTAGCAAATCCTCTACAATACCATTCAGGGGAGCAGCATCACTGGTGATCTCCACATCGAACTTCAGTCCTTCCCGCAGCGTCATGATCGTGATCCCGTGGTTACCGATAGGGGCACTCACAATGAGAACATCGCGCGGTTGAGCATTACTGGCGTCGATATTTCTTCCCTCAGGGACGATGCCGACGCCCGCCACAGAGACGTA
This sequence comes from Anaerolineae bacterium, assembly GCA_015486845.1. Lineage (GTDB taxonomy): Bacteria > Chloroflexota > Anaerolineae > JAADDB01 > JAADDB01 > WFQU01. The sequence goes on from WFQU01000165.1 coordinate 6,798, forward strand.
CACCCCATCTCCTTTTTCTTTCTCAACCACTTTTGTGTCACCGCCCACTAACTGGACCCCTGTTTGCTTCACAGCTTCGGCCATAGAATCAGCAATTTTGCGAAGCGTCTCCATCGGCAGACCTTCCTCGATAATAAAAGACGCTACAAGCCATAACGGTCTCGCTCCCATCATTGCCAGGTCGTTCACTGTGCCGAAGATAGCAATCTTCCCTATATCGCCACCCGGGAAAAAAAGTGGACTTACCACGTGGCCATCTATACTGAACGCGAGCCTGCCCCCCCCAACAGGTAATATGGCAGCATCATTCATCCGGTCCAGAATAGGATTGCTAAACCGCGTGCCAAAGACCTTATCTATAAGTTGCTGTGTCATCCGCCCACCAGTGCCGTGGGCCATGGTAATGAGTTCTTCTTTCCTCATAATAGTGATTCCTTTTTCTCAAATATTTGTAACTATGACACATGATCTCTGTACCATAGAGAGTCATCAAATCGACAAAGAAGCGAATCAGCGAACTGGTAAACTTGCCAAACTACGCTGATTCGCCAATTCACTGATTAGGCTAACCCAGTGCTTCTGTCTGGTATAGATAGTATGCGGAACAGGCTCCTTCGTCGGAAACCATGCAGGGTCCACGCGGCGTATCCGGCGTGCAGATCTTGCCGAAAAGCGGACACTCCGGTGGCTCAATAACGCCCCGTAGCACTTCACCACAACGGCATCCGGGCGGCTCCCGAGATGGCACATCCGGTATTTCGAATCTCACCTCTGCATCAAATGCCGAATACTCCGGCCGAATCGCCATGCCGCTCATAGGTAATACGCCCAAGCCACGCCAATCGGCATCCGCCATCTGAAACACCTGATCCATTATCCGCTGCGCCACCACGTTCCCCTCAGGGAAAACAGAACGGCCATAGGCATTCGCCACTTCCGCTTTGCCTGTCATCACCTGTTCCACTAACATCCTCACCGTCAGGAGAATATCTACCGACTCAAATCCGGAGACGACCACCGGCATATGATATTCCAACGGCAAGAATTTCCAAGCGTTAGAACCAGTAATGGTAGCAACATGCCCCGGCCCAATAATCCCGTCAAGGTGGACCTCCCCGCCATCCAGGATGCCTCGCATGGCCGGAGGAGTGTATTTGTGCATTGAAAAGACAAAGTAATTCTTCAAACCAAGTCGCGCCGCCTGAAGAATCGAGGCGGCGATACCAGGTGCTGTGGTTTCAAAGCCGACGCCTAAGAAGACGACGTCCCTATCGGAATGCTCCTGTGCTAACCGCACCGCATCCATAGGAGAATACACAATTCGCACATCGGAGCCAGCAGCAGAAGCTTCCTGAAGCGTGTACGTGGTGCCCGGCACACGCATCATATCGCCAAAGGTGGTCAGGAGTACCCCGGGGAACTGGGAAAGGGCAATAGCGCGATCAATATCCTTTTGTGATGTGACGCACACAGGGCACCCAGGCCCGGACATGAGCCGGACATACTCCGGCAGAAGCTGGCGGATACCAAATTGCATGATGGCATGTGTGTGGCCACCACAAAACTCCATAAACGACATCGGTTTCGTTGCCATTCCGGCAATTTCAGCAATGAGCTTGCGCGCTAAAACAGGATTTTCAAATTCATCTACGAACCGCATCGATCACTCTTTACCCCACTGATCCGGTTTCAACAGTCGCACTGGACTCAGGTCTCCCATCTTTGAAACCAACTTAAGCGTTAATTCGGCCTCTTTAGGATCTACTTTACCAATAGCGAAGCCTGTGTGCACCAACACGTAATCTCCCACTTTAACGTCCGGCATCAACTGGATACTAATAGTACGATGCACTCCACCAAAATCAGCTTTTGCCCTATCGGTGTGAATCTCCAAAATTCTCGACGGTACTGCAAGACACATAACCCATTCTCCTCACAAACAATTTGTGTAACTGCTCAGCCCTGGTCAAATAGAACACTAATTACGTAGATTTCACGCAGAGAAACCCGGGTTTCTCTGCATTATCTCCTTCCTATTATTAGAATGCTGAGTAGTCACCTATTTATTTCTATCTGGCTCCCCCAGGCTAAACAAACTATCATTGAGAGAGCGCCTTTAGCCACTATCCAAAGACCACTAGCCACCTCGCAGACGGTTAATGGCGGATCGACGCGACGACCGCCTGGCCTAACGAAATGCCACCATCGCCGGGGGGGACATTATGGTGCGTATACACTTTGAACCCACGCCGTTTCAGGCCACCAGCCAAGCCCTCTAATAAGATGCGGTTCTGGAAACAACCGCCGCTTAGGACGATTTCACGAACGCCGTATTTTCGGCTCAGCATCTCTACCGCCATCAGCGAAAGTTCCACCATAGTTCGGTGAAACCGGGCTGCAACCACTGCGGCGGGCATTCCGGCAACAAAATCCTCCGTTACGATGCGGAAAACGGTCTCTGCCGGAAGCAACAATGTACCAAAAGCATCCATCTTCGGCTCCACAAAGTACGGCTCTACATGCTTCACCCGGGCTGCCTGAGCCTCTAACTCAATAGCAGCTTGGCCTTCATAGGTCGAATCACTACATATCTCCAACATAGCCGAGACGGCATCAAACAGCCGCCCGCAACTAGAAGTCAGAGGCGCATTCAGTCCCTTTTCCGCCTGGGCGAGGATCAGATTGCGCTCCACTTCCGGCACACGCTTCCAGAAATTCACTTCCTCCGGCACATCACCGAAAGCCCGGTGCAGTAGCGCTAAAGCGGTCCGATAAGGATTCCGAATCGCTGTGTCGCCGCCGGGCAGTGGAAACGTGGAAATGTGTCCGATCCGTTCGTACCCGCGCAAATCCGCCAGCAGGAACTCACCACCCCAAATCGTCCCATCACTGCCATAACCCGTGCCATCGAAAGCAAGCCCGATCACTGGCCCCGCTACGCCGTTCTCTGCCAAACAGGACGCGATATGGGCATGGTGGTGCTGGATCTGCACCCGACGAGCGTCCTCCAACCCGGGAAGGCTTGCCAGCGCTGCCTCCGCGGTCTCGCCGAAATCGGGATGCATATCGTAAGCGACGACCGAGGGGTGAAGACGGAAAAGATTCATGAACCGCCCGGCACTTTCGCTGAAGAACTGCCACGTACCCAGGTAGTCCATCTCACCGATGTGCTGGCTCAGAAACGCGTAGTGGCTGTCCAGCAGGCAAAACGTGTTCTTCATCTGACTTCCCACTGCCAGTACCGTTTCAGGAGATTCAAAATTCAACATAATCGGATATGGCACGTAGCCGCGGGAGCGACGGATAGGGAAAGCACCAACCTGGCTCGGTATCCAAACGCTGTCATCTATCCGGTTGTAGATGGGACGGTTATGCCAGAGATAGCCGTCCACGATGGAATCCAGCTTCTCCCGCGCCTCCTCGTTAGTGCGGGCGATGGGTTCGTCCTGACGATTGCCACTGGTCATTACCAAAGGGCGGCCCGCATCCCGCAGCAGAATATGATGCAAAGGCGTGTAGGGAAGCATCACGCCAATAGTTCGCTGCCCAGGCGCTACGTTAGGAGCAATATTATGGCCAAGCTTCGGCATCAGAAGCAGGACCGGCGCCGCGGGGGAGGTGAGCAACGACTCCTCCTCCGCAGAAAGCACACAACATTCTCGCACTGCGTCCAGATTCTGGGCCATCACCGCCAGCGGTTTATGGGGACGGGTTTTCCGCTCTCGCAGTTTCGCCACAGCCGCCTGGTTCGTGGCGTCACAGGCTAAGTGGAAACCACCAAGACCTTTAATTGCCAGAATTGCCCCATTCCGCAATAAGGCTGCCGCCCGAGCGATATCGTCCACAGCATCCTGGGGGACGATAGACTTCCAAGCCGGTTTCACCTCCAGCCAAACCTCCGGCCCACACGCCGGGCATGCATTGGGCTGGGCATGGAATCGGCGGTTCATAGGATCCTCGTATTCCCCCCGGCAATCATCACACATAGGGAAAATTCTCATGGTGGTATTTGGACGGTCATAGGGAAGGGACTGGATGATGCTAAACCGGGGCCCGCAGTTAGTACAATTGATAAACGGGTAACGATATCGCCGGTCATTGGGATCAAAAAGCTCTCGCAAGCAATCCTTACAGGTCGCTACATCCGGCGAGACCAACGTGAAACCGCTTTCGTCCTTACTCTCGACAATCACAAAATCTAGCGGGAGATCATGGCCGTCCGGAGGCAACGTTTCCCGCCTGATGTTTGTTATCCGTGCTAAAGGTGGAACTTCTGTACTGAGAGAGACTGCAAAATCATCCAGCAAACTGCCATTTCCGAGGGCACGAATATCCACCCCTTGGCTGCTATTGCGAACCCAGCCGCGCAGGCCGTAACGCTTCGCTAACCGATAGACGAAAGGACGAAACCCGACGCCCTGCACAATACCATCTATGTGAATGTGCTCGTAACGAACGTTTGCCAACAATTGATCCTGCCCCAAGGGCGCAGCATGCTGCGCCCCCATAACACCCTTATGACCTACTTCAGAAACGAATCCGCCTGCTCCGTCAGCCACTCAATATACGCGTCCAAGCCCTCACCGGTTTTCGCAGACACAGGGAAAAAGGACAACCCTGGGTTAAGCACCTCTACCCCTTTGCGGAAGTAGTCCATATCAAAATCAAAGTACGGCAGCAAGTCGACTTTGTTCAGGAGCATAGCCTGCACCCCCCGGTACATTTTAGGATACTTGTACGGCTTATCATCCCCTTCCGGCACACTGGCAATAAGCACGTCTAAACGGGAACCCAGTTTGAAGCTAGCAGGACAGATCAAGTTACCTACATTCTCAATAATAAGAAGATCAGTTTCATCCAAGTTTAGTTTCGGAAGCGCCCCGGATAGCATGACAGCATCCAGGTGACAGGTTCCGCCAGTATTAATCTGTACCGCGGGGATACCCGTGGCGGCCATACGGTCAGCATCAATAGTGGTCGCGACATCTCCATCCACGCCGGCCATTCGGTAACGATCTTTCAAGTATTGGACGGTGCGCAGAATAACACTCGTTTTTCCTGCCCCGGGCGAAGCCATAAAGTTAATAGCAAAGGTCTTAGTGGAATCAAAAAGCTCTCGGTTAGTCTGAGCTATCCGGTCATTAGCATCTAAAATATTCTCAACAATAGATATAGTCCTTGTACCCATACCTCTGTTCTCCTCCGTACGCTTGATATGCCCACACACCTTCTCAGTGTGTGGGGATTTCACTCCACTTCTATACTCTCCAAACGCGCTTCATCTCCACCTACGATGGAAACGCGAGTGCTACCACATTTGGGACAGGCAAGATGTTGGCCGTCCAACTGGTATTTTGTTCCGCAATCCTTGCATTGAAATACAGCAGGTAGGCGCTTAAAATGCAACTTAGCACCTTCAGCAATTGTTCCCTCACTGACTATGTCCCAATAAAACTGAACAGATTCATCCACCATACTGGCTAAATCCCCAATTACCAAGTTCACCCCCACAACACGCTTGGCTTTGGCCTGCTCAGTTTGTTCCATCGTTATTTTTAGTACGCTTTCAACAAAAGGCAATTCATGCATGTCAAACCTACTCCATAAATCAACGAGCCTCCCGAGAAACCGCCGTAAGTATCAATTCTATCACGGGCGGCATAGCTTTCCAAACCGCGTCACTCATATCGCTGAAAAGCTCAGTTTCTACCGGTTGACACCCTACTAACCAAAAAACAGGGTTTATATATGCTTCCAGATATTTTACCAGTAGCTTTAGAGGAAGTCGATGCACCGACTGCAGTGAACCGATCGTGTTCTCTGGATCGACAATGGCCACCTCACCAGGTTTACCCCCAAAATCCATCACATCTATAAAAATAACATGGGATGGGTCTTCTGCGATGATCTTGTCAGTATACTTTTCAGGCACGCCCTCACAGTTCAATACAACGACCTTTGATCCCCCTTGAAGAAGCTTCTTCAACCTCGCTGCCACAATGGTACCAAATGCGTCATCCCCCCTCTCCGGATTCCCTATTCCACAAATAACGCATTTTCTATATTCCTTAAAAGTTCCCCAAAAAACTTCCAATCTACTCTCCCACCAAGTATTTGAGAAATTTACGGCCACAATGCAACATGTTTTGGACGCAAAAACATAATCGGTTTCTCCGCCACATATCTCATTCATAAATCCAGATATGAATATGCAAACTACAAAAGGCTATCCATACGCTTAACACAATTAAACAAAACCGACTTCAGCCTTCTCCTGAATTGCCAACGTGTCTTCCCCCCATGACAAGCGCTGCCATCGAGGGAAGACACAGAATGATAAAGCCATTCATTAAGCAAAACATGAATCATAACAAATCATAACAGCATAACATTAACGCTCAGCCACAATGCCTTTCAACATAGCATCCTCTTCTGCCGTCACTGAAGCCATAGCATCCGCCACCACTTTACCAAACATTTTACTCATCAGCGGAATGTTCATCTCAGAGATGTACACCTTACCATCATTCGATTGATAGATGCCTATGCGGCAGGGCATGATGGCGCTAATCCGCTTATTTGCATCCTTTTCCAGTACCTGAAAAGCATAATGCGGTTGGCAGAGTGAGATCACCTTGACCGGCGCAACGCCATGGCCAGCTTTTTTCAGACTGTTTTGCAAATCATAAACCTTTGGCACTTGCCATCCGGCCCCTTGCGCATGCTGGATAAATGTTTCTACAGTCTTGTCAAAAGACAGTTTACTCTTATGCGTGACTATCATCAGCGAAGGCATAATTTTCCAGACAACAACCGCTGCTAATAATACACCTAATAAGAGCCCGTAGAACAAATCCAACCAATTAATAGCCATGATAATTACCTTCCTCCTAAAACCTCGTCGAAAACAGCCCTCTGTCTCCCAGTTCTGGGAGGCTGATGCCTCTAGAACAAAAAAAGAGCACTGGTTCTCTAGTAAGTTTTCCGGAAAAATTAAATCACCTATACGAAAATCCGCCAGAAGTACCAATGCTCAAGAAGTGCCACCACATTTTATTTAACTGAATGCCTCAGACTTCTACTACCTCAATCGTCGTCAGATACTGCACATAGTCCATCGAAACTTCTGGATTGGTCATCTTGCTGAGAAGCCCGGCAAAATAATCATCTTTATCATAGGCAATCTCATAAGCTCTCGCTATATCAAGATAAACAGCGTGAAAACTATCGGCATCTTCTTTCAGGTAAAGCTCGAAAGCTATCGGACACCCATACTCTTTTTCAATGGGTTCCTTAATGTCTTCAATGAAATCAGCAAGCCTATTAAGTTTCACCAGATCAGTTGGCTTCTCGATAATCACGAACGCGTCAATCTCGTCAAGCACCCCTTTAAGGTGCGCCCCGTAGAAAATCACGGAAAGGAGATTATCGCCATAATACGCCTTAAGGCGCCTAACCAGGACCGCTTTCTCTTCTCGGCTATTACACATGTTACCTCAGTTTCAGTATTTTCAGTTTTGCATCACCCTCGAGCTCTTTAGCAGAGTTAAGGAGAAGATCCTTATCCTTTTCAGGAAGACGATCGATGGCAATAAGAGACAGATCAGGGAAAGCCAGATCTATCTCGGATTTTTCTGTCCCGAGACTTTCCCTGATCACCTTTACCGCTTCCTCGCTAAGATCTCCAATCTCCTCCAATATGGCCATATCCCCTGCAAAATGTCCCAAAGACTGGGACACATAGGGAGGGTTACTGTACGTGAGTTTCAACAAGCGCCACGTACTTGTTTTCATAGTCATCCTTTAGCCTCCAATACTCGTTCTCCAAGAATTTCATTGAAAACTTCAAGCGGGAATCTTTCTCTTGAAGGAAGTAACCTGTGACCAGGGCATGAAGCTTCTCTTTCGGATTTTCTGCCCTATTTGCTTCTCCCGCTATTTCCATGAAATCTTCCAGAACTCTGTCCCTATCAAAATAGCCGATCACTTTTTTCAGGGACTCCCGCAAGCTCAGTCTGATACGCTCTTCTATGGGGTATTGGGGGAGTTTAAACTCTGTTTCTTTGTCTGTGTAATACTCTCCCTTCATTTTCTTCTCTTTAAGCCCAAGGAGTTGAGCTACGCCAAAGAGAATAGCTTCGGGGCTCGGGGGGCAGCCGGGGATATACATATCGACAGGCAACACTTCCTCAACACCTCCGCTCCTCAATCTATCTCTCCCAAAGCGATCCTTGCTCCTATAGATTGGATACCCGTCATAGAAGATGCCCCCACTACTAGCACACGAGCCAACAGCAACAACTATCCTTGGTTTAGGAGGCATAGCTTCGTAAACTTTTTGCACGCCCCGGCGACACTGTCTGGTCATCGGACCAGTAACAAGCAATGCATCAGCGTGCCTGGGGGTGCCAACGAGCTTAATACCAAAACGCTCCGGATCATAATATGGGGTGAGCATATCTAATACTTCAATGTCACAGCCATTGCAGCTTCCACTATCAACATGGAAGACCCAAACTGACTTAAGTGCTGCTTTTCCCATTATTTTTCCCCTCCCTTTGCATGCTGCGGGGGCAAGAGCAAGGGATCACCAATGATACGTCCCTGTGCTGCCAGAATCTTTACGCTTTCTTCCATTCTACACTCTCGGCACAACTGCATTTTCTCTCCGAGGGCATTCGCGTCCACAATCTCTTTAGGCAAGATTTGGAAAGCTTTCTCTACCTGCCGTTCGGTAAACTCAGTGTAGTCACCACATTTCTTGCACTTCGTTAAATGATGCTCCACAACCTCAACCAGGTCCTCTTTATTTGGCGTTGCAAGCTCAAATTCCAAAGTGAGCTTCATGGCTCCGGTGGGGCAGGCCTCCTCACATCTCCCGCACCTGATACATCTTGCGGGGTTGGAAACTATACTCTTCAGGCCATTTTCCAAATCCCATTCGGCCGTCAAGGCATCCGCCGGGCAGGCCCTGACACACGCCCCACAGCCTATACAAACATTAGGATCAATGTGAGGCTTGCCTCTATACTCCGGTGGCTTTTCTGTCGGAACGAGAGGATACTTCACAGTCACCGGGACGCCAACCCTCAGGTCAGGCCGCTTCCACGATATCAAGCTTTCGGTATAAGAAATTTTTACATCTTCCATCTTCACAACTCCTCCGAAGCCTTAATCGAAAGGTCATTGAACTCAGCTTCATTCAAGGCCTTCACCTTGCCGGTCTTTACATCGACTATCTGCACTCTTTCTGTGCATGCATAACAAGGATCAATACTTGCTATGATCAACGGCGCATCGGCGACCCTATAGCCCTTGAGCATTTCAGGTACCGCTGCCAAGTTGTTATAAGTTGGCGCCCTAACCTTCCACCTGTAAACTTTGTTGTTCGTACCGGTTAGCACGTAGTGTATGACCTCGCCTCGGTGGGCTTCGGTATATCCAAGCGCTTCCTGATAAGGCGGCAGCTTTCCGATCGGCGTGAAAATATCGCCTTCTGGCATTTGGTCTACAGCTTGCTCTATGATGCTTATGCTCTGTAAAACCTCATCAAGCCGAACTAACAATCGAGCTAAGACATCTCCATCTTTATAAACAGGAACATCAAAATCTACATCTTTATACGCAAATACTTTGTGGTCCCTTCTAACGTCTATATTGCGTCCCGATGCCCTGGCAGTAGGCCCGACAACGCCATAATCCTTGGCCACTTTGTAGGGCAAGACGCCCACATCTTTGGCTCTCTTGATCAAGATATCTGAGCTCACGGCGATATTATAGAGCTTTTCGACATCTTTCTTGAGCTGTTTCATCTTATCAAGGATTTCCGTCTTCCTATAATCCAGGAAATCTCTCCGCACACCACCCACTATATTCATCCCGTAGGTTTTTCTATTGCCGGTTAGCCTCTCAGCCAACCACATGACAGGTTCTTCCCTTATGCGCCACGCGTACATAAAACCGGTGTCGAAACCCACTAAATGGCAAGCCACGCCGGCCCATAGCAAGTGTGAATGGATCCTCTCGATCTCAAGCAGTATGGTCCTAATGTATTGAGCCCTTGCCGGTATTTCCACACCGGCTATGTTCTCCACAGCCATTGCGTAGGCTGACGAGTGCTGAAACCCACATATCCCACATATTCGCTCAGCGATGTAGAATATTTGATTGTAAGTTAGTCTCCCCTCGCCGATCTTCTCGATTCCACGGTGAGAATAGAAACCTCTGTAGTCCACATCAACGATCTCTTCACCTTTCACGAAAAGCCTGAAGTGAGCAGGCTCATCCAGGGCCATGTGATATGGGCCAATGGGAACCGTTGACGTATCTTCCGGTGCTTTCTTGTAACCATCCTGAAGTTCGCCGGCAGGTGAAGCATTATATGCATGATCCTTCCGCAACGGATAAACGCCCTCAGGCCAATCCTCCGGAGTGATCAGCCTCCTTAAATCGGGATGATCTAACGGTTTAAATCCGAGCAAATCACGAACTTCTCTTTCAGCCCAAAGGGCTGCCGGAAGCTTTTGCGCAACGGACGGAAATTCTGGATTGTCTTTATCTAATCTGGCTTTCAGGATCACGTAGAAATTTTCACGTTTTCCACTGCCATCTAACATATTTATAACCGGCGCATAGGCAAACTTGCCTGCCAACTGCCTCTCATCCGACCCAATCCCCATAACGTAGTAAGATTCATCGAACTCTGGATGGTACTGCAGATAATACGCCATATCCGGCAGGTCTTTTTTATCTACAAGGTAAAGAATCTGGGTAGGGGTAAGGAACTTCTTTTCCCTTATCTCTCCCTTAAACTTATCCTCGAATTCCGCAAGACATTCTTTTGTAACCACAATATCTCCTCCTTATTAGCTGAGATGTGCTTGATTACCACCCCACGGCTGCTACAGCTAACACAACCAATGAGAGCAAAAAGATTCTGGTATTCAGTGCAACCGCCTGGTCTATCCTATAACGAGCATTCGTCGCCTCCAATGCCGCTATAAGAGGATAAGCCACAAGGACTAATATCAGTTGAACCGCCAGCACAACTATTCCCCCGACGACTCCGGTCAACGCGATTCCTCTAAGTATAGGGATTGTCAAGAATGTCGAAAGCAACCACAGTAAGACCAGTCTCTTGGCTAGTATCGCATATTCAAGCACCCCCAAAAGCCTTCCACTGTATTCGACCAAAACCCCCCCTGCTATTTCTGTTTCCGCCTCTGCTATGTCAAAGGGGACAAACCCACTCTCGGCATAAGCGGCATATATCAATAGCAGGTAGGCCAGGACTGTTGAAAAGCTCGCTGGCACTTTCAATGGGATAGCTGAAAGAGAAAGCGTGCCAGCCTTGAAGGCAAATATTCCCAAAGCTACCCCCAATATTGGTTCAACGCTCAGGACCATCATCATCTCTCTATGCCCACCGATGTTCGAGTGAGCATTCTGGGTGCTGAATGCCCCGATTATAATGGCAACACTAACCATTGCCAACACATAGAAGAACACAACAATGTCACCGCTAAACTTAACAGGTACCCATTTCCCGTACGGCAACAAGAAAGCAGCCGAAAACGCTGAAGCCAAGGCCAGGTATGGTGCCACTCTAAACCACTTATTCTCTGTAGGTCTCAAAGATGGCAACCCGAACAATTTCTGCAAGTCATAGTATGTTTGCAATATCGGAGGCCCAACTCTATATTGTATTCTAGCTTTCACCTTCCTCGCTATACCATCAAGAAACGGAGGCAAGATGGCGACTAGAACGACGCCGACAATAATCCCAAGCACGCTTATACTCATTGTTTTCATCATTTTTGATCACCTCACCATATTAAAGCTGCTAAGACAGCTACAGCCACAATTAGTACAAGCACAACAGCAGTCTTCGAAATTATACCCACGACTTTGACAAATCTAACAATTGGCATTATCAGGGCATCATCTAAGTGGAGGGTCACCCCGTCTCTAAGATCGTCAACATTCTCGACGGTTACCCGGGGGATCTCAGCAGTTCTCACAAAGTACTTACCTATCCACACATAGGCCGCTATTGTACGATTTATCACCTCTGTCCCCAGATCGCCAAAGAAATCCCCAAAGGCATAGAAGGCGCCTATTCTTTTTTCGTACGGGCGATAATAATCACTGGCTCTTAACCTATATGTCTCTTCCGGGAAAAGTGTAGAACCACAATCCCATGGCTTTGCCGTCTCTTTGGCCCTTGCTGGCAAGAAAAGGAGGAATGCGATAAAGAGCACGCCCAAGACTATAGCCAACAAAACCGGCGAGAAGTAAATGGAATTAAAACTCAAGCCCAGCACTCCGGCAGTAATAACACCTTTCCCTACCGGCAGCGTAACAATTGCAAGTGCCACGACCGGAAAGACACCAATCACAAGGCAGAGAATTGAAAGTATGCCCTGCCCGATTAGCATTGATCCCGGCACCTCTTTAGCCTTGCTTGTAAGCTCATTTGGCTCTCCTCCGAAAGCCGAATTATAGAACTTAATGAACGAGGCCAATGTCACAGCGCTTATCAACAGGGCCAAGATCGCCCCGAGCACGAACCAGAAGTTCTTGGAATAGTATCCTGCTTCGTAAATCATCCACTTTGAGACAAAACCATTAAACAACGGAACACCTGAAATTCCAAGAGACGCAAGCAGAGCAAACACCCCCGTCCAGGGCATGATCTTGTACAATCCACTAACCTTGTTCAAATCCTGAGTGCCGGCAGCGTATTCAACAGCCCCGGCAGAAAGGAACAATGAACCCTTAAAAAGAGCATGGTTCAAGGCGTGGAATAGACCCGCTGCCAAACCCAAGGTACCTATAAAAGCCAAGGTAGGATCAGGGTTCTTCATGAAGGTTATGCCAATCGCTACGCCTAACCAGATATAACCCATCTGGCCAACACTATGGTAGGCCAGCAAGCGCTTTGCATTCGTCTGTTTCAGCGCGTATAAAGTACCAACGACTAAGGTTACAACTCCGAGTATGGCAACTAAATAACCAAAAGCCACGGTCGGTTTCAAGATATCGAAGGTTGCCCTTACTAAACCATAGACTGCCATTTTCTCCATCACGCCACTCAACAGCGTCGATATGTTACTCGGTGCGCTAGCATATGCTGAAGGAATCCAAAAATGGAGAGGCACCATGCCAGATTTAGCCATGAAAGCTAAGAGGAAAGAGGCATATAGGAGCTTCACCAACCCTGGCGAGAGCGTGCCAATATGGGCAGCAATATCCGCAAAACCCATACCATCAAAAGAACCAACGACCGAGTAGCCTATCGCCATCGCTAACAAAAGTGGTAACGTGCTGGTCAAATGCATGGTTATATAATATTGCGCACCAGCCCAAAGGCTGTCTTTCTCTTCCCAAATCACGAGCACAAATGCGCTAAACGTCATTATTTCCCACCAGAACACAAACCAAACAAGGTGAGATGTCGTGACGAGTAAAACCATTGACGCTAAGAAAGCATTGTAAGCTAATGCAAAGACCCACGCTTTCCCAAGTTTTTCGTACTTGTCCATGTAGTTGAATGTATAGATGGCATCGGCAAGACCAACCACCCCGATAATAGCCAGGAATACTAAGCTCAATCCATCTATCATTATCGGTGTTCCTAATAGCTCACCCTTGATGGGCAGGTGCCCGTAAGCTTCCACAATCAAGGCAATGAGTGCGAGCGATGCCAACGTTGCAAACGTGCTGGACAACCTCATAACACTCTTATACTCCACCACAAGACCGGAGATTGCCCCAAGCACAAATAACGATAACGAGAGTTCAAGCAGATAAATTACCATTTTTCATCCCCCTATAAACCTTATGCTTTCCGTGAGATGGAGAGTCAAGAAAGGAGAAACTGTCATCACCACCATAAGCACAATGAGTACCGCACACATCAGCGGGCTTATCTTGCCTTTCTCATAGCTCGGCTCACCGAAGAGCATGGACTTCAGCCAGAGGACTGCTACCAAAAAGAATATCGTAGCATCGACGAGAACCAAAAGTATCGGAACCCACTCTATCCACGGAGCGCCTCTCACGGTTGTTGTTCCCGTCATAATCACATTCGCTTTGCTTAAAAACAGGCCCATAGGGGGGACTCCAGCCAATCCTAATAGGGCAAGGAACCACCCTACAGCGGCCCCCGGGAGGATCCACCTCAAGCCTTTTATTTTCTTCATATCAAATGTGCCGAAGCTAAAGCCAAAAGTACCAGCGACTAGAAAAGCTAAACTCTTCACAAGCGAATGGTTAAAAAGCTGGTAGACCGATGCCTGCAACCCACCAGCAGAGCCCAACATGGCGCCTAAGAGGGCTACATACATGATCCCAACCTGGGCTATCGTTGAATAGGCCAACAAGCGTTTTGCATCCTTTTGAAGTGGATAGTAGAAGATACTCATCACCTGTGTTATGACAACAAGAATGGCAATTACATAATAGGCAGTCTTGGGGATACCATCCATAAACTGAATAGTTCTAACCATCATGAAAAGCCCTGCCTCTACAATCCCAATGCTGTGCGTAAAAGCGCTTGCCGGCGTTGGCGCTTCCGTAGAATCTGGCAGCCACGAATAAAGAGGGAACTGAGAGCTCATCGTTATCGCGGTAAACATAACACCGAGAAACACCCAAAGCTTCGCATGACTGTCGAGCTGTGTCAGCGCATACAGGCTTGTGTCATGATATTTCACCAGCCCAAAGACAACAACGAGAAGAAGCCCGAACAGCATTGAGAGGTTTATGAACCCAAACGCTTTGTTTGCTGCATGCCTGGCATTCGGAGTTTTGTAGTACCTGATTACCCCCCAGGTTGCGATCGCTATGACCTCGGCAAAGACCAAGAAACTCAAGAGACTCGAGGAAAACACAAACCCTAAAACCGCCCCTTCAAGAATAAGCATCCAGCCGTAAAAAGTTCCTTTTCCGCTCGTTACGGGGTGTAACTTATTGGAGGAGCTCATGTAATCTATAGCATACAGCAGGATCAGAAGGGCCGTTAGGCTGACAATGAATGCCATCAGAACACTCATGGTATCCACCACAAATCCAAAAACTTCACCGAGTCCCTGGCTATGGATATACACTAAGTGATATATTCCTCTGTTTCCGAGAAATAGTACAAGCCCATAGCTCGTTAGCGCTAAGGAAGACAGGGCAGAGATCAACATCACGATATCTGCTTTCTTTTTGTCTAACTTAAACTCTATCAAACCAAGGAGCCATGGAATTAAAAAGGATAAAAGAAAAATCGTTGAATTCATATCACCTACCTCGTATGGACCTTTCAATAAACAAATGAGGCACAAATTCACCAAAAGCTAACCAAATGTTCTCTCTGTTAAATGACATCCCGGATCCTGCCTTCACTTAAGAGAACGGCCATTTCTCTCACCTCCCTACGAGGCCCGAAACAACCGTTTCCTCTTTGACCAAACTGATGTCATCCACCTCACCAAATTTTAGCGCCTCCGTTGGGCACGATGTGACACAAGCGGGAAGCTTCCCTTCCGCTCTCCTATCAGCACAAAGATCACACTTAACCATTACCTTATTCAATTCGTTGATCTTAGGAACACCAAACGGACAGGCCAGCACACACATGGAGCAACCAATACATCTGAGTGGGTCTATCACGACAGCGCCATCTGTGTCATGTGAAAGTGCATTAACCGGACAAACATTGACGCACGGAGCATTTTCACAATGCCTGCAATTAAAAGAAACATTGGTTAAATCTGGAAACTGAAAGACCTTAATCATGGACTCGCCATGTTCTCTTTCACAAGCGACTTCACACGCTTTGCAACCAATACACCGCTCGTAATCAATGAATACTTTTTTACTCATGAATCACCCCCTCACCTTGGATATCTTACAAGCAGCGGTTTTGTACCCAGGTATTTTCGAAAGGTCATCAACAGCATCCTTTGTCAGGAAGTTGAAACCCCAGTGCCACGGCATTGAAATGACACCTCTCTTTATATACGGTATCACCTCAACCTTGACAGTTAATGCGCTTCTCCTGGTCTCTACCTTGACTGAATCCCCATCATTAACACCGAGCTTTCTGGCGTCCTGCTCGTTAATGTAGGCGAATCCTTCTGTCCACCTATCTGCTAAGCTCTTACTCTTAAAGCTCATGGTCCCGGTGTGAAATTGCCCAACCAATCTGAAGTTCGATAGCCAGAATGGATACTCATCATCAGGCACCTCTCCCGGAGGCGCATACTTCGGACTAATCAGATTAGCCTTTCCATCCGGCGTTGGGAAGCCCTTTAAGAAGAGTCTTGGGGTTTCGCTCTTTTCGTCCGAGCACGGGAACATGCAACCCTTGAGCTCGCCCCGAAGTCTTTGCGGTGTCGCTCCTTTCAAGGCCGGCACCACCTTGTTCACCTCACTCAGGACGTCGTCAATGCTTGAGTAGTAAAAGTGCTTTCCAAGCCCTAAGGCTTTAGCTACGCCAGCCAGTATCTCCCAGTCCGGCTTTGCTTCTCCTGCGGCATCGGCCGCCTTAAAGCTCCATTGGATCCTCCTGTTAGAGCTTATTGCAGTCCCCGCCCTCTCGTGCCAAGCTGCGGCCGGTAGGATGATATCGGCGTATTTAGTCGTTTCGGTAGGAAAGATATCCTGAGCAACAATAAACTCAGCTTTTTCCAACGCTTTCTCCACAAACGCAGAGTCAGGAAGCGCCCTAGCCGGGTTCTGCCCCATTATATAAAATGCTTTAACACTGCCTTCATACGCAGCCCCGAACATCGCCACATAATGCAAACCTGGCTTATCCGGAATTTCAAAGCCCCAAGCCCTTTCAATCTGTCGCCTCCCTTCCCCATTCGCCACAGGAATAGCGCCAGGAAGCTGAGCACAGTTAACACCCATGAGAGATGCCCCCATTCCATTGAAGGCACCCGGTATAGCACCGGACATCACACCTTCCTTACCGATGTTGCCCGTTATTAAAACCAGATCTGTTAAAGCCATCATAGCCGCAGTACCGTTGACATGTTGGTTCAAACCCTCATTCGCCAACACAGCAACTCGCTCGCCCTTAGCAAAAGTGCGAGCAGCTTCCTCAATAAGATCTGCCGAGACACCACTGATCTTTTCAGCCCACTTTAGCGAATACGCTTCAACGGATTTAGCTAATTCATCAAAACCGTTAACGTGCTTATCGACAAAGTCCTTATCGTAAAGATCGTTCTTGATTACATAGTTAATCATGGCCGAAATGATAGCTAAATCAGTTCCCGGATAGGGCTGCAAGAAAACATCAGCATACTTGGCGGATTGTGTCTTGATTGCATCAACTGCAATAAATTGCGCACCATTGTCCAAAATTGCTTTTTCTACATATTGCCCGAATAACACCGGATTGGTCGCTGCAGGATTGTACCCCCAAAGAACGACTACGTCAGCCTTAAGAATATCACTAGAAGGGTTTGTTTGAGGGGCACTTCCGAGGATTTTCGTTCTAGCCACGACATTAGACGATTGACATAGTCTTCCTGCAAATTCTACATTGTTACTTCCCATGGCTCTGGCAAGCTTTTGAATAAGATAGTTATCTTCAACAGAGCACTTCTCACTTCCCAGAAATGCTAAAGCCTCTGGCCCGTATTTCCCCTTTATTTCATTCATCCGGCTAGCTATTTCATCCATTGCTTCCTGCCAGCTGATTTCCTGGAACTTTCCCGGGGCAACTTTCTTGAGAGGTTTAGTCAGCCTATCCTCGCTTGTCGCATATTGAAACGCGACATTCCCCTTCGGACAGAGCTTTCCTCCTGGGTTGGGTATCCCTGGAATGTCATCCACATATTCTATCCCTACGGGATACCCATCTTCTGTTTCCACATACATCCTGCACCCTACGCTGCAGTAAGGGCAAGTAATAAGGTGTTTCTTTCGCATCTGCTCCCCCCTCTATTAAGCACTTGAACGCCTTGATTTATTCCCGAGAACATAACCCACCTCGAGAATAACCACCAATAGGAAAACATACTCAATACAATTATAGGGTGGAGCTTAGTTGATGTCAATGGCCAAATAGACAAATAAAGGATATACATACGGGTAGTTTAGGCGTACACTACGAGGGACATTCAGCCCCCCATTATTAGCCACCTGGGTAGCTATGATATGCCCAGGTGGCTAACAATGGGTAATGCTCTGTTGTAGGCATTCGCTTGGAGCCGTATTCTGTACAAAATAGCTTAACAGCGAAAGGAAGGGTAAAGGAAAACAGCCCGCAACGTACAGTGGAAACCTTCTATATTTCAGGCCAAGGGACAAGGATGCACGTGACTTCACAAAAGCCTCAGACGCGTGGCTATTAGAATTGCCTCCACACGGTTCTTGGCATCTAACTTATGCAAAATTCTACCCACATAATGTTTTACACTGCTCTGACTTAAAAAGAGCCTTTCTCCGATCTCTTTGTTACTCAACCCTTGTGCTATAAACTGTAATATTTCTAATTCGCGCGCGGACAAGAGCGGCTTTTCTTGGGGCAGGCGTCCGCGGACGTGATCTGTTAAAAGGGTGACCACCCTGGAGTCTAATACCGTCTCCCCACGAGCTGCAGAGAGCAACCTCTCTTTTAAATTAAGTCGTCTTGCATCCTTGAGGATATACCCTTTCGCCCCAGCATCAAGACAACGTCGCACCAAATTCCAATCCAGGAAAGCTGTAAATATCACGATCGCAGTAGGTAACCCTTCTAAGGTAATTTTTTGACATATTTCAATCCCACTCATATCCGGTAACTTTATGTCAACTAATGCCACATCGGGCTTCTCCCTGCAGAGGATTTCTATAGCTTCTTTGCCATCGGAAGCCTCGCCAACGACGTGAAACAAAGGGTCTGATTCTAAAACAGATTTCAGCCCTTCTCGCACAATCCAGTGATTATCCACAATGACTAAGCGTATAGCATTCACTCCGCCGCCTTCCTCCCTCCAAACAAAGGAAAAGTTGCTCGCACTATTGTACCCACATCGTCTTCGTTGCTCAAGATAGTAATCTCGCCGTTAGCATTAGAGGCTACCTGCTTCATTGTAAGTAACCCAAAATGTAATCCCTGTGTACTCGACATGTCCAGGCCACGGCCATCATCCTGAATAGTCACTGACACAGAACGTTCATCACATGAAATAGCAACAACAACAGCAGAAGCACGTGCATGTTTTTTTACGTTAGAAAGGGCTTCACTGACTATGCAGTATATGGCATCGGACACCGCAGGGGACATTTCTGGCAAGTCCTGAGGCAAAAGAAGTGATACATGTACCCCTGAAGAATTCTCGAACTCCTCTATTAAGTCAGTTAGAATAGAAGATATCCCTCTCATTTCCACAGATGCGTGAATCGAGAGCGCGGAGATTGTACTTCTAAGATTATCACTTGTGCGCTCAACCAAACGTTGCATCACCAGCAATTTCTCTAAGCAAGGATCAGCTTGATCCAAACATTTCTCAATCTCCAGACCAATAGTGAATAAATACTGCAATACGGTTTCGTGCAATGATTGCGCAATACGCCTTCGCTCCTCTAATCTCGCCAGTTGCTTTGATCTCTGATAAAGACGGGCATTTTCTATTGCCACGGCTGCCTGGGAAGCAAAAACTATTAATAAGTTTTTGTCCTCTACAGAAAAACTACCACGTTCTGGACCATTCCCGACGAAGAGAGAACCGAGAGCTTTGTTTCTAAAACTAAGCGGTACGCCAATGAAGGCTTTCATTGGCGGATATCCCAGCGGCGTGCCAACGGCTTTAGGCTGCTTTCTAATATCGTCCAGTACGAGCGGAACGCCTTCTTTATAAGGAAGGCTAAGTATGCCCGTGACGGCAGGAAAACTATCGGGTTTAAAAGAGCCAGAGACCTTGAAATATTCATACCTGCTACCGTCTTGGCTCAGCACCAGCAACCCTCCGAATTCTGCTCTGGTGAGCCCAGTCGCCGAGTCAATAATTTTCTGCAACACAGTATCCAAATCAATCTTGTTAGTAAGCGCCAGGCTAACTTCGATAACGCTGGTTAGTTTCTTGATCTTCTCGCTCGTATATTCTTTACAAAAGCCATCTGCTTTTGCTGAGTCCGTATCGCTACCATTCAGTCCCATGATTTTTGTTCCTCCCTCATGCACTTAGAAAAAACTGACTGGCCCCACATATCGTCAATCATAACATAGCTTCGGGGCATAACCCAAAGTAGCGCAATGTACTAATTCCAAATGTATCAACCCAGTAGCCACGGCTTAGTTCTTGTACCCGCACAGCGGTAAGGAGGTTATTTCTGGACGCTTACTAAGGATATCTTTCCCTGTATCGGGAATACGTTGAAGTGAGCCTGACGCTAAATCTATTTCCAATCTCTGTATCAAACTTGGAATAGCTGCTTTTGACTTCTATACGAAGCTCCCGGGAGCGACAAGAGTACTATGACATCCTTATACCATAAACGGACAACTTTGCCAACTGAACCTTATGTGCGGAATAGGCAACCGTTACTATTACTCTGTCAACTGTGCTCTGATACAGTAGGCGAGAACCGCTGGCTATGAATGCTGTGCAGAGAGCCGTTAGCCGATAGCCGTTGGACAATAGCAATTGCTATGTTCGTATATCCGTGCTAACTGCCTTCGACCTCCGTTGTGAACTATAACACGGGTGCCGATTTTCCGATTCCGTCTGAAGCAGAACA
>WFQU01000166.1 GCA_015486845.1 Anaerolineae bacterium
CGGTTTGATGCTATGCACTCGTGTGAACCAGGCCCGAGAACAGAAATTATTCGTATTGCCGGCGCGACCGGCTTGCCTAAGCAGCGACCAGCGACCTATTTTAATTCGTTTTACCATCTTAGCCGGGGGAACGCTTTTCGGAAGGGTTGGAGGGGAACCGTACGGTTCCCCTGCCGGGAGATCGAGGGCAGTGCCCTCGAACGAGAAAAAGGAGGCGAGATTATCTTTGATTAGAAGTTCAACTTCTTGAAGAAGTTGAACTTCTAAAATAGCAAAATCGCCCTACGGCGATTAGCATGCAACCTGCACAAGCAGGTTTCGCAGTTGTAGCAGCGATTTTTAATCGCCGGACCATTGCTTTTTATCTGCGTGCGCAGCCCGCGTGGATCTGCGTCCCATTTTTATTTTCAGAGGAAGCCCCTTAAAAAATAGCTGGCATAGTACTTTCCAGAAATGTTGCCACAAAAACGGTCCGAGGAAGTTTTCCCCGGACCGTCTACTTAACTGAACAACTCTGCCAATTCTTCCGGGGTGGGGCTATCATCTTTGGATTGTAGCTCCACATGAAATAGTAACGTCTGGGCATCTTTCTCATAATCAATGTTGATCAAATCACCACCATGAAATTTCCCGGCCAAGATACTTTCTGCCAATTGATCTTCGACCTGTTCCTGAATCACGCGGCGCAATGGCCTGGCTCCGTATTCTGGGTGGTACCCTTTCTCGGCAATGAAAGTGGTAGCAGCGTCAGTTAGTTCAATCTGCAAGTCATGTTCGGCGATCTCGGTGCGCACCCGATCCATTTCCAAATCAACGATTTGCCGGATTTGCTCCATGCTCAACGGCCGGAAAACCATGATGCCATCCAAGCGGTTGATGAATTCGGGCCGGAAAGCGCGCTTCAGAGCAGCCATTACCCGCGCTTTGATTTCTTGATACGAGTTCTCGATGCGTTGCTTTTCGTCTTCCGCAGTTACGAAGCCCAAGCCGCCGCTATGTTTGATCAATTTGGCACCGATGTTAGAGGTCATAATGATAATAGTATTGCGAAAATCTACGCGCCGGCCGCGTGCATCGGTCAAGTGCCCGTCTTCCATGATTTGCAAGAACATGTTGAACACTTCGGGATGGGCTTTTTCCACTTCGTCCAGCAAGATAACCGAATATGGCCGACGACGCACCCGCTCGGTGAGTTGTCCCCCTTCGTCGTAACCGACGTAGCCAGGAGGCGCCCCCACTAAGCGACTCAGATTGTGCCGCTCCATGAACTCGCTCATATCGATCTTAATGAGTGCGTCCTCGCTGCCAAAAAGGAATTCAGCTAACGTTTTAGCCAGCAGTGTTTTACCCACACCGGTCGGCCCGAGGAACATGAATGTGCCAATGGGGCGCTTAGGATCTTTCATGCCAGTACGAGCGCGGCGCACTGCCTGGGCAATAGATTGAATGGGTTCATCCTGCCCAATGACACGTTGATGCATGACGCTTTCCATTTCCAGCAAACGTGCTGATTCTTCGCTGGCGATGCGGCGCAGCGGGATACCGGTCCACATAGCAATTACTTCGGCAATGTCCTCCTCGGTAACAACCGGCTTACTCTGACCACCGCCACCCGAACGCATGCGCTCGATATCTTGCTGGAGCCGCACTACTTCATATTGCAACTGAATAGCTTCCTCGATGCGCTGTTCGTGAATAGCGTCATCCTTCTCTTTCAGTTTTTCCCGGTAAGTCTGATAAATTTCGCTGAGGCGGCTGGTCTGCGGATTCTTGTACATGCGCACCCGGCTACTGGCTTCATCGATGAGATCAATCGCTTTGTCCGGCATGAAGCGATCCGGCACATAGCGCATGGCTAAATTCGCTGCTGCTTCCAACGCCTGATCGCTGATCTGCAAATTGTGGTGCTTTTCGTAATTGGGACGAACACCTTTCAATATTTCGATAGTTTCGCTAACATTGGGCTCCTCTACCATGACCGGCTGAAAACGGCGTTCTAAGGCAGCATCCCCTTCCACATATTTACGATATTCATCCAAAGTTGTTGCACCCACGACTTGTAATTCGCCTCGTGCTAAAGCTGGCTTCAGCAAATTGGCAGCATCAACGGCGCTGCCTGCCGCGCCGGCCCCCACCAACATGTGTAACTCATCGATAAACAGGATTGCTTGCGCGTCAATGATCTCTTTGATAAGTTTTTTCATCCGCTCTTCGAACTGGCCCCGATACATGGTGCCGGCAACTAAAGAACCGATGTCCAGCGTGATGATCCGTTTATCCAACAATGGTGCCGGCACATTGCCATTTACAATGCGCTGTGCCAATCCTTCTACTATAGCGGTCTTACCAACCCCCGGCTCACCAATGAGGGCCGGGTTGTTTTTAGTGCGCCGGGCCAGAATCTGAATGACCCGTTCAATTTCGTTTTGCCGCCCGACCAACGGATCAAGACGGCCCTCTTCCGCCCAAGCAGTTAAATCAATGCCTAATTGATCGGCTAACGGTGTTTTTTGGGCGACACGCTTTTCTTGCTGTTCCGCTTGACTTTGATTTTGTAGGATAGCTCGAGCGGTTTGTTGGCGAATACGCTCTGGAGAGATCCCCAAATGCCTTAAAACATCCAACCCAACCCCTTTGCCTTCACGCACCATACCCAAAAGAAGATGTTCCGTGCCAATATAATGGTTTCCCATAAGCCGCGCTTCATCCACGGCAAACTCAATCACCCGTTTAGTGCTATCGCTGAGGGGCGGGCGACGTACATAGCCCGGCTGATAATCGCCGGGTGGCACAAAACGCTCTACCAAGCGAATGATCTCCGCTGGCTGTACACCCAACTCACGTACGATACGCGCAGCCATTCCGTTCTCCTCACGCATCAGACCCATGAGCAAATGTTCTGTTCCGATATAATCATGGCGCAAGCGCCCCGCTTCGTCCTGGGCTCGAGAAAGCACTCGCCTGGCCCGGGGTGTAAATCGTTCAAATTTATTTTCTGGCATTATCTAACTCCTTGACAACAAGCATTAATCTTGTTGCTCTATCGTTACACCAAAGCACAAATATAGACGCGACATAACTTACCGGCAAACGCTGTCAAATATTTTGACAGGTTATTTGCTCTGCCGGACTACATAAACGTCTCTTATGCGGTTTGTCCCCTCAATGATTCAAGCGCCTGCTATAACCCGCCTGGTATTTTCTCCTCTTTCTGGATCGGCGTATCATAGCTGCCGCTGGGGTAAGGGATATGTTTAATGTGCACAGCTACCCGGCCTAATTTCAGCCCCATTTGTTCTTCAACTATTTTCTTTATTAGTGTTGTGACTTCCTCTGTCTTCGCAGGAATATTAATACTCGGTGTTGTCTCTAACTGCAAATAAACATCGACGCTCTCTTTGCGTCCGTTCACACGCGGGTAGACATTTAGCACGTCTGGCAACTGGTCGATCTGGTAAACAAGACGTTGTGAAACGGAGTCTGTGGTGACCGTCGCCTTGCTTCCTCCTGTCGTTTTGACTTGTACGTCGTTCTGTCCATGCGGTCGAATTTCCCAAAATAGGAACAATAGCAACACCAGCCCTACTACGACAGCAAGTAGTACCTGCACGACTGTAAAGACGAGTGGGTTGGCCAAATAGAGCGCTGACAGGTTGTTATAACCTCCTTGTAATGCGTCCGGCAATACTAAGAGTACACCAAACGGACTGATGATCATGACCAAAGCGATGACCAACGTGATAAAAACAGCAAGAATAACGAGAATACGGTTAATGACGTTCATGCTTTACCTCCTACGCCTGGGTAGACGCTTTTGTTTTTCATCCTACAATACACTTTAATTTAGTTTTCTTTCGTAGTCCACAGTCTCTTATCGATGCCATCCTCAATGGCAATCAGCAAATAACCCTCACTTCAACATCACCAGCATGGCAAGCTTTTTTAGCAGCCCACGATGGCTTAGCTCTATTATAGCGCACTGTTGCTTTGTTTGTCTACTTATGTTCATCGAACCGATGTTGTTTTTGTCTCTGTACAGTGCTGGACCACACCGGGGCCATCTCGCGTTATTCTTGCTTAGCCAATTTTGCCGAGATCAACGACTGCTAACCATGCGTTGGTCGTTTGTTCTTCGTCGTTCATTATGCTACAATTTTCCTGCTTGGAGAGGTCGCATAGCCTGGTTTAGTGCGCGCGTCTCGAAAACGCGTGGGGTTCGCGCCCCCGAGGGTTCAAATCCCTCCCTCTCCGCCTGGAGCCCGGCAAATGCCGGGCTTATTGTTTTCCTCTGAAAATAAAGCTGCTTCGCCCGGCGATTAGAAATCGCTGCTACAACTGCAAAACCTGCCTGCGCAGGTTGCATGCTAATCGCCGTAGGGCGATTTTGCTATTTTAGAAGTTCAACTTCTTGAAGAAGTTGAACTTCTAATCAAAGATAATTTCGCCGCCTTTTCCTTCTTCGAGGGCGCTGCCCTCGAGCTCCCGGCAGGGGAACCATACGGCTCCCCTGCAACCCTTCCGAAATGCGTTCCCCCGGCTAAGGTGGTAAAACGAATTAAATAGGTCATTGGTCGCTGCTTAGGCAAGCCGGTCGCGCCGGCAATACGAATAATTTTTGTTCTCGGGCCTGGTTCACACGAGTGCATAGCATCAAACCGATCCGAACTCGAGCCGCCAACGATATGTCAGCACTGGTTGCCGACAGGATGGCGGCGGATAGCAGCGGGGCAGTAGAAAGTGATAGCCCGCAACAAACCGGCCACGATACGGCCAAGAACCTTTTTCAGGAGGTCTGGGAGGTGGAACGCCCCCAGTGGTATGCCCCTCTTTTTAGGTACAGGAGTTTGGGGGCTGGCCCCCAAGAAAGAAAACTAACCAACTTGTCAATCGTCATCAACTAACCCCATTCCTATCCCCATAGCATGACTTCTCAAGCCTGCGATCCCCAATCTTGTCAAGAGATTTTCAGCCGCTGCAGCCTGCCTGTCTGCGTGCCCACACAGGCAGGCTGCAGGCTCATAGCAACGCTTAGATCTTCTCCACTCACCGGCTGAAGTCCAGTGAGCTCAAACGCTTAGCAGCCGGTCTGGCAGTTACTGATGCGGCCATCCGTCCTTGTGTCGGCACCTCCCAAGCAACGACACGAAAGTCATCGAAATAGGAGATGGCCGGCGCGTAGTCCGAAGCCCAATTGGCCACACCAAAATAGCCGCCGCTGAAATTGCTGGCCGTGACTGTTTCCAGAAAAGTATTGTTGACCCACAGACTGATCTGGTCACCGTCTTGTTTCATGCTCAGCGTGTTGGTGGCAGTGCTCGGATTGATAGTCGCAGAGTACGTCCAGGCGTCGTTTTCGCTCTCGTCCCAGGTGAGCGCATGCCACTGGCCGTCGTAATAAGCGAAAACATACTCCTGGCTATCCGGATTGATCCAGAACGCGTAGAGCTGGCTAAAGCTGCCATCTTCGCCAATCATGATGCCGTAGGCGGTGGGATAAACGCCATCGGCCCGGCGAGCAGTAACCTGGAAAAGTCCGCTGGGCAATTGACCGCCAGGAGACCGGAAGACACAAGCGTAATTCGGCGCTGTGGCGACCTGATAGGCACCCTGGGCGTAGCTGGCTTGGCAGGAGGTAATCGCACCTACCGGCCAACCGCTGTAAGGGTTACTGAAATCATCGTCGAGAACAAGAGTAGGTTCTGTTACCGCAAAGTTATCGAAATAAGCGATCGCCGGCGAACCGTAAACGGACCAGTTAGCTATCCCTACATAGCCGTTGTTCGGGAACGAATTGTCTTGCACCGTGGCGAGAAGAACATTATTCACGTATAGGCTGATCTGCGTGTTACCCCGCTGTACCTTAAGGACATTGGTGGCCGCCCCACCCAAAATGGCTGCCGAACCGGTTATTGCCGTTACGTTAGACCAGGTACCATGGTTGTATTTTTGCAGGAAGTATGTTTGATCGTATGGATCAACCCAAAACACGTAGAATTGGTTGAAAGATGACTTGTCGCTGAGCCCAAAGACTAACCCGTAAGCACTGCCGTCATAGGTGGACTGTTTGTGCACACTGACCTGGTAAATGCCCGTTCTGTGTAAGTCTGCCGGGGCCGGCGCGATGCAAATCCAATTATCTGTGGTGGACGCAATGCCGTATTGACCACTGACGTAACTGCGTTGGCATGAACCCACCGTGTCATTAGGCCAACCGCTGCCAGGATTGTTGAAATCATCAGCAAAAACTAAGGGCGAAGGCATTTGCGTTGGCGTAGGCGTAGCGCCACCGGGGGTGACCGTCGGCGTTGGGCTGGGCCCCCTGGTGGGCGTGGCTGTATACGTCGGCGTGGCGCTCGGCGTCGCCGTGGGCAAGACAGTTCCCCCGACAGTGGGCGTAGCAGTCTGGGTTGGGATTGGCGCCGGCGTGGCATGGCTTTGGTGGCGCATCAACACAGGCAAATAGCCCACAACAGACATATTTGCCGGCGTGACGGTTGGTCGTTGTGTGGCGGTCGGTGGCGGTGTGGAGGTCGGTGGTGCCGGTACGTTCAGTTGCAGGCGGAAAACACTGCGCCCGTGGGTCGCCGCGACCAAAATGCGAGCCGTCGGATCCAACGCCAGATCCACCACGGCCACGTTCGGTAGTCCTGTGCCAAGAGGTTGCCAACTGTGGCCATCGTCGAGGGAGCGGAAAACGCCGACGTCCGTGCCGACATAGATCGTGCCGGGGGCATTGCGGTCTAGTGCTACGGCAAGCGTTGGCACGTCGGGCAAGTTGCCGCTGATGTCGTGCCAGGTCGTGCCCCGGTCTGTTGTCTTGAAGATATGGCCGGGGGTGTTGGGCGTGTGCGTATTGAAGCCGTTGAATGCTACATAAGCTGTTTTGGGATCGTTGTGCAAAACAGCGATATCCGAAACCCAACGGTTAGGCAATGGCGCTTGGGCTACATTGTGCCAGTTGGCGCCCCGGTTAGTCGTCACTTGCAGGTTGCCATCGGACGTGCCGACGTAAATAGTGGGCGGGGCCGATGGCGCCACGGCGATGGTCGAAAGGCGACCTTTCGTTTGGGCACCTTTGGTCAAGTCGGTGCTAATGGCCGTCCAGTTTTCACCGCGGTCGGTGGAGCGATAAAGGCGATGGGTACCGAAATAGATAACACCCGGATTGGCCGGATCCAGGGCAAACGGCGGATAAAACAGGGCCCGGTCATCACGGTTGATGCCTTCCGTTTTCATTGGCCAGTCCGAGCTCGGCGCGGTGCCGCTCTGGTCATTGCGCTGAAAAGAGATGCTGTAGCGCGTCCCGTAGAAATAGTGGGAGTTGAACGGATCAATGGCTGCGTGGCCGCCATCGCCCACGTCCAACGCATCCCAGGCCAAACTGCCGCTAGTCTTGGCTTTGTTGTTATCCTGCATGCCGCCAAAAACGATGTGATTGTTCGTGGGATGTAGGGCAATGCCTGTGAACTGCAACGTGGCTAAATTGGTGTTGCGGTCCTGCCATGTCTGGCCGCCATCGGTGGATTTCCAAACACCGCCGTCATTGCCGACCCAAATGGTGTTGGGATGTTGTGGGTCGAAAGCGAGGGCATGCACATCCGGGTGCAAACTGTGGGCGGGCGTGTCGTTGGGCGACATGTCCAGCCAATTGTTGCCGCCATCGACGGTTTTAATAACCACTGCTTTGACGGCGAAGGTCGGCTGGGAGATGTAGTTGGCCGAGCCGCCTAAATACACCTTGTTGGTATTTCCGGGATCGACGATAATAACATTGTCATACCAGCATTGTGACCCGCAGTAATTAGGCGCTTGCACCTGGCTCCACGAACTGCCGCTGTCGGTTGTGCGCAACAGCAAGGCACCGTTGTAGCGATTGGGCACCATGTAATGGTAGCCGGCGTACAGGACAGACGGATTCGACGGGCTGATGGCCAGTTCAACCCGGTCGAATTGTGAAGAAGGTAAGCCGTTGGTGAGTCGCGTCCAGTGTTGGCCGCCGTCGCTGCTTTTGAGAATGCCGTACAGCCAGAAACCAGCGTACAATGTGTTGGGATGGCGCGGATCCATGACTAAATCAGAAGCGCCATAGCATTTCTCGCAAGTGAGTAACGCGCTCCAACTGGCCCCACCGTTAGTGGATTTCCAGAGACCTCGCACTGGTGTTGTTGATCCCGCCACGCCGGTGCGGGACGAAGCCGCGTAAAGAATATTTGTATTGTTGGGGTTGATCAAGATGGAAACAATGCCCAAGCCGCTGAACTGGTCGGCACCCAACAATTGCCAGTGTGCGCCACCATCAGTGGATTTGAGGATGCCGGCGCCGTAATAATTGTCTCCACCTGGGGTGGGCTCGCCGGTACCCACGTAAATCGTATGGGGGTGTTGGGGATCGATGGCTATCGATCCTACAGATAGAGAGGCCTGGTCATCCGTCAACGGTGTCCAGCTGTTGCCGCCGTTGGTCGTTTTCCAGAGACCGCCCTGGGCCGCGCCTAAAAAGACCGTGTTCGAGTTACGCGGGTCCACAGCCAACGCCGTGACCCGTCCGCTGACATCCACCTGTTGCTGACCGATGGTAGACCGTTTCATGGGCGCCGGGCCGATGTTGACCCAGTTCAAGGTGCTGGCTGTACTTACCTTTACTCGCCGCAGCGTTTTTTCCATTTGCTGCTTCTGTTGCCAGGCGCGCAGCCGTTCCCGTGCCGACACCGTTTTTTGCGGGTAGGCGCGCTGTTCGACGAAATAGCTCATTCGTCGCGTTGGACCTTCTTCCGCCTCGCTTTCATTAGTTTGTAACTGGGCTGTGCCGTCGCCATCCGCGATGGAGCCCCAATTTGGTACTTCCGTGTTAAGACCTTGCTCCGCAGGGAGGATCCAAGTGTCGGCGGTGGCCGGTACGCCCGTAACGGGGAGCAGCGCAATATCCACTGGCTGGATTGGCGATGGTCGTTGCTTCCATTTGGCTAACACAAAAAGAACACCCACAAGCACCAGTACTAACAAAACGATTAATGACCTAAAACGTTTCATGTCTGTTACCTTCCTCTAAAATCAGTCAATACAATAACATTCCCTTATATACAGTTGTTGCTATATATCTCTCTGCCGAACAACTATTTTGACAACATCATATTTATCGAGAGCTTCTTTTTCTTCGTAGATATAACACCTACTTCGGGCCAATCCAGAATCAAAAAAGTCAACATCGAGGCGCAAAGAGGTAAAGACGCAAAGGTACTCATGCTCTCTCTGAAATTAAAATGGGACGCAGGTCAACGCAGGCTGCGGACGCCCGGCGATTAGAAATCGCTGCTACAACTGCAAAACCTGCCTGCGCAGGTTGCATGCTAATCGCCGCAGGGCGATTTTGCTATTTTAGAAGTTCAACTTCTTGAAGAAGTTGAACTTCTAATCGGCGACGTTCTCCGCCCGAGCGCACGGGGGTAAAATCCCCGTGCTACGTGGCAGGAAGCCCCCTGAAAGGAGGCTGGTATTGTGAGACCCGTTGCAGATTATTTCTCTCCGCGTCCCCGCGGCTCTGCGTCAAAGTTACTCCTCCGAAAATCGCCCCCCGGCCCCCAATTCTTGGGGTGTGTTGCTCCCCCCAAGGTCGGGGGATAGGGGGCGTTTTCAGCTGTCAAGCCGCTATGGTACGCCGCAAGCTCATGTTAGCCGCTCTGTTCCGTCCGTTTAGATGGCCACAAACAACACCTTACCCATTAAACCAGCTTCTCCCGGCTGCGGGCGCTGATGTAATCCATGCTCCAAACCATCGCCACAATCGCCCAAACGGCCATACCAGCGTCGGCATACTGATTCAACCCAACCCAAAGCCGGAACTGCTGGCCAATACCACCACCGCCAACGTAACCGATAACCGTGGACATGCGGATATTAATATCCCATTGATAGAGAATAAATGCCAAGAACCGCGGCACAAGCTGGGGCACAATGGCGAAAACAAGGGTCTGCATCTTATTCGCACCGGTGGCCATCAGCGCTTCCACCGGCCCATTGTCGATATCCTCGATAGTTTCGGAAAAAAGTTTACCTAAGTTAGGAACATTATTGATAGCCAAAGCCATAACGCCGGCAAACGGCCCCACCCCCACCCAGGCAGCACAAACAAGCGCCAAAATCATCGGCTCAACGGAGCGCCACAAATTAAAAATAGTGCGAAACGTGGCATAAGTCGTGCGCCCCAAAACGCTCTCCCCCATGATATTACGGGCAGCGAAAAAGCTCAACGGGATGGCAAACGCGGAACCGAGGGTCGTCGCGATCAAAGCCATGAGCAAAGTAACCAGGGACAAATTGACCACCATATTGAACGCTTTACTCAGATGAGGCGGGCCAATGACTTCTTTCCAGGTAATCTCAACCTTCCCCGGCTTAGCGCGTCCCGCTTTAGGATTAACAGCCATCAAGGGGTGAATTTTAGTCTCCAAGCGCAAATGGCCGGAACTGTCGGTAGTACAACAATCCTTTTTCACGCGTAAATAAGAACCATCCGCAAAGACCCAGCGGACGGAAACATGGGTATTGGGCGGCAGATCATGCCCAATAACAGTCAATTTGTCACCCACATTGCCGCAAGAAAGGGATAAGTTGACGCGCGAACCGCTAACTGCCGACGGTGTCCCTACCCCAGAGCCACAAGGCACTGGCAATACCGCGTCAACGGCTTCCTTTTTTGTTGGCCGGGTAAACATATCCGGCGTCATAAAATCGCGGATCATGCGTACGCCGGCCGGTGCGCCTTCTACAAAAGTAACCAAGTTAATTTCCGCGACATTCCAGGACCAGATGAAAGCGGCGATAAAGCCGATGATCAGGACACCGGTGACAACATAGCTGCGCAAAGTTCGTCCCGCATTAGTAGGATTGCCGACAATAATACGGTGTCGCAGCCACGCCGAGACATAATCGAGAATCGCCACGCCCAAGACAATGGCCAAAATAGCTGTAGCCATGGCATTGAAACGATTGAGGCGAATCCACTGAATAATAAGAAACCCTATGCCGGCGTCACTCACCAAACCAATAACGGTGGACATACGCAAGTTGATGTCCCAGCGGTAGAGCGTAAAAGAAGCGAAAGCGGGCATGAATTGCGGCAAAACTGCATAGATGACGACCTGTGCCCCGTTAGCGCCAGTGGCGCGCAACGCTTCAATGGGGCCGGGATCGATATTTTCAATGGCTTCGGAATAAAGCTTGCCCAAAGCAGCGATGGTGTGAAAAAAGAGCGCGAGGGTACCATCAAAAGGCCCTAGGCCAACCCAGACGGCAAAGACAATAGCCCACATTAACGTCTCGATGGAGCGCACAATATTGAGAATAGTGCGAACCGTATAATAAATGGCTCGGGTAACTGCGTTTCCCCCCATCAGGTTGCGCGCCGCCAAGAAACTTACCGGCAAAGCAAAGATCATGCCCAAAATCGTGGCAATAAACGCTAAGGCGATAGTTTCACCGATTTTGTTTAGTACCAATCGTAATGTTCGGGTTGGTTGCAGTGGGCCATATGGTTTATGCTGTTCAGCACGAATAAGGTGAGTTTGGGTCTCGCCCGGCTTGGGCAAACTGGTGACCGGCACGGCCAGCGGGACTGCGATCTTAACCTGAAAATGACCGTGCGCATCCGTGGTGAATTTCATGGGCCGGCCATTTTCGAGGACATGCTGCTCATCGCCGATGGGATTGACCCAGATCATTTCCCCATTGAAATTGGGAAAGAAGCCATCTCCTGTGACCGTTATCGTATCGCCCACTTTTGCGCAACGGGTGTTGACCGTGACCTTCGGGTTTTGACTCGCCGGCTTACTCGGTTGCGGCAAAGGCGTAATGCATGGTATCTGGATGGGTACTTGCCCGACAATGTCTTTGGTCGGGTGTTCCATTAATTCCGGCTGGGTCAGTGCCGTCAAATAGGGCTGGACAGAGGGCCAGCCAGAGATAAATCGCGCCGGGCGAATTTCTGTGGCGGCAATGCCCACGCCGTAAACCACGAACGCTGCCAGTAAAACCGGCACTTCCAAGCGCATGGCATGATCGCCGGCCAGTTGCCAAGCGTCCCAGATATTCCAGGCCCAAATGATAGCCACGGCAGCAAATAATGCCGTCGCGCCTTGCCACAAAATGAGTACAGAGAGAATAATGAGAGCTAAAAGTAAACCAACCCCCCGTTGCCGCCTGCCCACGACAAATTGGCCACTGCCCGGAACGACCAACGAGAAAAGCGCCGCCTGCCAAGGCGGCAGGTGACGGTGCGCAGGCAAAGTCGGATCCTGTTTCTTGTCACTTGCGCTCATGGCCGCCTCATTCGCCGTGATCCATCAAACCGCTACCACTGCCATCCACGGTAACGATTTCGGCCTCTTGGCCATAAACTTCCTTGAACTTCTTCGCCGTGAGTTCAGTCGGCAAACCATCGAAAACGAGTTGCCCATCTTTGAGGCCAATGACTCTGGTCGCGTAGCGATGCACCAAATCCAAAAAATGCAGACTACACAACACCGTAATGCCATCTTCACGATTAAGTTGTTCCAAATAGCGCAAAATGGAATGCGCCAAAACCGGATCCAGGCTGGCCACCGGCTCGTCCGCCAGCATGAGCTGGGGTTCTTGCATTAGGGCACGTGCGATGCCAACGCGTTGTTGCTGCCCACCGGAGAGTTGGTCGGCGCGGTTATTCGCTTTGTCAGCAATGCCAACCCGCTCCAGAGCAGCCAATGCCATTTGTCGTTCTTCTTCGGTAAATTGATGCACCAGGCTCAACCAAGGACTCGCATAGCCCAGACGCCCCGAGAGTACATTCGTGAAGACACTGCTGCGTTTGACGAGGTTAAACTGTTGGAAAATCATACCGATCTGGCGACGAATGTGGCGTAGCTCCTGGCCCTTCGCCGCAGTGACATCCACATCATTCCACAACACACGCCCCTCTGTAGGGTCAATGAGCCGGTTGATGCAACGCAATAAAGTAGATTTCCCGGACCCCGAAAGGCCGATCACGGCCAAAAACTCGCCATCAGCCACTTCAAAACTTACATCTTTCAGGGCCACCGTGCCATCGGGAAAAACTTTTGTGAGATGTTCAACACGAAGCAAATTCTCTTCCTCCTGTACTAACCTGGACGAGCCAGAACCCAAAAACAAGGATTTTATGTTTTTCTTAGCGCCTTTTGCGTCTTAGCGTTAAGTCTTTGCACTATGTACAAGAATTCTACTGGTAAGATATTTTCCTGCTGGGAAAAAATGAGGGAGAAAAGAAAACTTTTCTCCCTCACCCATTTGCATGGCGTTTTTCTTACTTGGCCAGTGTTTCGATGTCGATGCCGGCTTTGCTTAGTTGAGCGCGGAAGCCATCATAGAAAGAATCATTGGCTTTTTCCAGGCCGGCAATGGAATACAATTTATTCAGCGCTTCTTTACCCTTGTCGGATTTGGAAATGTCCAGCAAAGCATTGACGATCTTGGTACGCAACTCGGGCGGGAAATCCTTGGTAAAGGAAACATTGTCATTGGGAATATCAGTGGTAGTCGCTAAGACAACGACCTTTTGTTTCACATCCGGAAGATTCTTCTCCACAGAGCTACGAGCATCGGCGTATGTGGCACCGGCGTCGCAGTCGCCATTGTAAACCTGCGTGACGACATTATTATGTGATCCAGCTTCAATGGTTTTAGAGAAATCTTTATCCGGGTCAATGCCATTAGCCTTGAGCATGATGCGGGGCACAATATAGCCAGATGTGGAGTTCGGGTCCACCCAACACATCACTTTCCCTTTAAGGTCACTCAAGGATTTGATGCCGCTATCGGCGCGGACGAGGATTTGCCCTTTGTACGATGTCGAGCCAAAACGGACAGTGACCAGGGCCACATCTATCCCGTATTTCTCGTGGGCCAACACGTAATTGAAAGTGTTCAGCCAGCCAATGTGCGCCTTGCCGGCCCCCATGGCTTCGCGTACAGCCGCAAAATCCGTACCCACATTCGCTTTGATGACTAACCCAGTTTTGTCGGAGATCATTTTCGCCAAAGTATCACCACTGGCAATGATTTCCTGAGTATTACCGGAAGGCACAAAAGACATCACGACAGGGTTGTCTTTCGTGCCCAATTTGGGCTTGCCACAGCTGGTCAACAGCAGCGCTACAACAACGAGTACAACAACAGTCACTAACCAGACATTCCTCTTCATTACTGTGCTCCTTCGCATTCTTGACTAAAGATTTACTGAGAAGTTATGCTGTTTCTTGCCGCTTCGTTCCGTCTAACTGTTAGTTGCCTGTGCCTCACCCCCTTGTTCTCGTATGCTGAGAGAATAAACGTTTTATGCGCAGTCAAAAACATTGACAAGTCGCCGTCCGATGTGGATTGATTAGAATAGCTTGCTACACCCAACAATAAATCATACAATTATTTACGCGTTTCGGCAAGTTTCCGGGGGATATTGGCGGCATCCTCAACCTGGACCTGTAGATAAATTCACGTCTTATCCGTTATTTTCGTACAGCCTATGCTGGCGGATATAGGCTTCCACCCCAACTGGAACCTGATAGCGGATAGTTCGGCCACTGTGCACACGCTGTTGCAGCACATGAGAAGCAATTTCCAACTCCGGCATGTCCAGTAAGATCACCCGGCTGCGAATACCCGGCAAAGCTTGTTCCAAGTAGACCCAGTCCAAAACGACGTCGAACCGGGTTAGTGCGACTAACTGGCAAGCCGCTAACAAGTCCTGAGGCCGATGCCAATTGGGCAAGTCGGCCAACGAGTCGAAGCCGATTAGGAAATAGAGTTCCGTCTGCGGCGGAAATTGCCGGCGCAGCAAATGAATCATATCGGTGGTGTAATGCGGCCCCGGCCGGTCCGCATCGACCCGCGAGATGGTAAAAGCTTCATTGCCGGCGATGGCTATTTTCAGCATCTCGATGCGGTGTTCTACGGGCGTCAATCGCCGGTCCCGTTTGTGCGGCGGATCGGCAGCCGGCACGAAATAGACACGGCTTAACTGTAATTGATCCCTGGCTTCCTCCGCCAAAATGAGATGTCCCATGTGTGGCGGATCGAATGTGCCGCCGAAAATACCGATGTGTTCCTTGTTTTCAGTCACCAAAAGCGTTTTCCATCCCCCAGATGAGCTCGGTAGCGCCGATGCGCACACTATCACCCTCAGCAATGCCCGCTTTTTCCAACGCCTGGCTAATGCCTAAAGCCTCCAAAATGCGTTGGAAGCGCATAGCGGCTTCGTAATACTGCCAGTTGGTCATAGCAGCAGCGCGTTCTATCTCACGCCCGCTTACGATCCAAACACCGTCGCCATCCCGTGCAACCGTGAATGCCTTTTTGTCCAGCGCTGGGCGAATGATTTCCGGCTGCTCTAGTGCCGGCGTCGGTGCCGGCTGTTCATCCAACAATTGGAGCACTTTTCCCATCAGTTCAGGCACGTTTTCCCTGGTCAAAGCAGAAATAGCTATGTTGGGCATATTTTGCCGTTCCAGTTGAACACGAATTTCCGGCCAACGCTGCCGGGCTTCTGCCATATCAATTTTGTTGAAAACGACGATTTGCGGTTTCTCGGCTAACGCCGGATTAAATAGCGCTAATTCCTGATTGATGGCTTCCAAATCGCCCCACGGATCGGGGCTAAGGCCGTTGAGCAGGTGAATGAGAACCCGGCAACGTTCCACATGGCGCAAGAACTCATGGCCGAGGCCGGTGCCATCATGGGCACCTTCCACCAAACCAGGGATATCCGCCAGCACGAAATCTCGATGCCCCACAACCACGACGCCCAGCATGGGCACCAGGGTCGTGAATGGGTAAGCGGCGATTTTAGGCCGGGCAGCGCTCGCTGCGGTCAACAGCGTCGATTTGCCGGCGTTGGGAATACCGACGATACCGGCATCGGCAATTAATTTCAGCTCTAAGCGCAACCAACGTTCTTCCCCCACTTCACCCTTTTCGGCAATGTGGGGCGCTTGATTAGTGGCCGTACGAAAAGCCACATTCCCCCGGCCGCCGCGTCCGCCAGGCGCAATGAGCATTTTTTGCCCAGGGCGCGTCAGATCCGCTAACAGATCGCCGGTTTCAGCATCGTAAACGAGGGTGCCAGGCGGTACCGGGACAAGAACATCCTCACCCCGCGCACCGGTTTTATTGCTGCCACCGCCATGTTGTCCCCGCCCCGCTTTGTTGTGTACCTTAAACTTCAGGTGGTAGAGAGTATTCAACATTGGATTCACGACAAGATAGACATCGCCGCCTTTGCCCCCCCGGCCGCCAGCCGGCCCCCCCCGGGGCACGAATTTCTCGCGGCGAAATGCGACAACGCCGTTGCCACCATCACCGCCTTTGACATAAATTTTCACTCGATCATAAAACATAATAATGAGCTCCGTTTGCATAACATAAGGTTACCGCCGCACTTAATTATAGGCCGGCGAAACCACCCCATTATACACGCGTGAACCGGTTTGCCAGCAATTCGACGTCATAGTTAGCTTTCACGGCTGTGCTGGCACAAAACCCAAAATGGTCTCCGGATATGTATCCGTAATGAGCAAAAACCCTTTGTCATCCAACCGCACAATCCCTTCCCAATTTCGGGCATGATCGTCATCGATAAGCTTCAATTGAATAGGTGGTGCGTCCACGAGATGAACGCCATCGGTCGTATAGCTGAACGGAACCAACCGTTCGACTGTGACAAACTTCGTGTGGGTGGGGCCGCGCCCGTATCGGGCGGCTATTTTATCGGGAGCCAACTTTAGTTTTATCCGGTCACCCGGATACAAATAGTTAATAGCCCAAAAACGTCCTGTAGCGTCCGGCGCCGTCACATCCGTAATACGATATTCGATATTATCCAACGGCAGCGTGCCCAACGGCTGCAAATTCAGATCGAAAAGGTGTACTCGCGGCCTGGGATTGATATTGGCTCCGTTAGCTTCGTAAAATGTGATAATTTTGTCGTGTGCGATTAACAAAGATTCGTCGGACATGTTGCTCAGTTTCGCCTGCGGCGGGATATTGCGTAACGTAACAGGATTCAGCCGCAACATACTCAAATCCGGCTCCATGTTGCCTTCGACAACATGCCCCATCATGTTGTTCCCCCAGCCGGATTCAATGGTCAAATAGGTACGATGGTCCCGAAAAGCAATGGCTTCGTAACCGCCGAAATCCTCGATTTTAGCTTCGACGCCATTTTCGCTGAACGGCAAAAGGCGCGGCGTAATCGGCTGTTTATTCTTCCCGGACAAGAAAGCGAGCAACCGCGCTTTGGGAATCGTAAAGAGGGCACTGTGACCATTGCTGCGAAAGCGGTCCGGGTATTGCGGCAAAATGACTAAATTGTCGCCGTACCAGGCCAGGCCAGAGCCTTCCAGGTATGCGTACGACGCGTCGCCGGCCAACGGGATTCTAATGACAGCAACTTCTGAGGTCGTGCTGCGCCCTGCCGGCTTCACTTCCACCGGGCGGTGCAACAGCGTGAACATTGCGTAAAGCGCGATGAAAATGATGGCCGCGATGAGAAGATATTGTCTATTCTTGCGAGACATCGGTCATTTGCCTTTCATGATTATGTCGTAGGTTGTGCCTAACCAGCCGCCCGTTTAAATAAAAGGATGAACTGAAAATGCGATGAGCCATTGGGCGACAAAATAGGCACCTAAAATCAGCGCCTCGGCGCTCCGAAACGGACGGCGAAATCGGTTGAGCGCCAAGATCGAATCGGAGGCCACAAAGAGCAACGCGCCAGCAGCCGCCAAAACGCTCCACCCGGTGCCGATGGCCCAGCATAACGCTACAGCTTGCCAACCCATGATCAGAATAACCGCCATGTAAATCACCACCGGACCGCGCATCTTCCCCAAGTGCGGTCCAAGCAAGCGCAACATGAACACGCCATAGAGCAGGAACAATAACAGAATCCCCGGCGCGAAGTGAAATCCGTCCACCGAGACGAACGCTGTGATATAACAAAGATGGGCGATGAGGAAACTGGCCAATCCGGGCAAGAAACGATCCTGCGGTAACATTAAGAAAACATCGCCAGCCAACGAGAAGAGTAACCCGGCCACCAAAGCGTATGAATAAACCATTCCGCTGCCACCACTGCGTTGCCACGCCAATGCCAGGATAAAAAGCATGGTTAGCGGCTTGAAAAAGTATACCGATGCTTGCGGTCCAAAATATTTACCGCGAAGACAAAGCAAGGCGGCGAAAAGGATCATCAAGCTCAGAATTTGTATCGTCATCTACGTTTCCCCCGGACGGTAACGTCTTTCGGTGTTAGCGGCGTGGTTTTGTGGTTGGGATAGTTTATCGGTGCCCATTCTCGTAAGTATAACTTGTCGTCCCAGCAATCGTCAAACGACGAAACAAATGGCCAATGCCTCGTTGCAACGACATAGCAGGCACGCGACAGTCAGCAATGCCACATTCAACACAAAGTAGTATGAGAATGCTTACCTTTCACCAGCCTATACAGATGTGGACGAGCACAAAACCGAGCTAAAGACATTCGAATTGACACATTCAGAATTACTACGCGATGTTTTGACTTATTCCACCATTCTGTTTATACTTGACCTCGGTCGCGGGGCGTGGCGCAGTCCGGTAGCGCACAGCGTTTGGGACGCTGGGGTCGGAGGTTCAAATCCTCTCGCCCCGACTGGGCCGTGCGGGTGTAGCTCAATGGTAGAGCTCCAGCCTTCCAAGCTGGCGGTGAGGGTTCGATCCCCTTCACCCGCTCTTTACCCTTTGCGGGCCCCTAGCTCAGCGGTTAGAGCAACCGGCTCATAACCGGTCGGTCCTCGGTTCGAATCCGAGGGGGCCCACTTTCCCGCCCAGGGATAACAGCCGGGTTGACTAAAGGCTTGTCTTGCGAGAACCAATGTTAGGGAGGACTTACGATGCCAACGATAGAAGCTCTGCCCACTTACATACCCTGCTGATCGCCGAAGAAAAAGCCCGCAACCGTGAAATCTCTCGTGTCCGCATTCAAGTTGAATATGCCATTTCGGGCGTCAAACGGTATCGCATCGTCAAGGACACACTCCGGAACTGGAACAAAGGATTTCGTGACCAGGTGATGGAAACCTGTTGTGGCTTGCACAACTTCTGATTGAATTTCAGACCCTGGCACTATGACCCTTGTCCCTACTTGAA
Organism: Anaerolineae bacterium; assembly: GCA_015486845.1. Classification (GTDB taxonomy): domain Bacteria; phylum Chloroflexota; class Anaerolineae; order JAADDB01; family JAADDB01; genus WFQU01. The sequence goes on from WFQU01000166.1 coordinate 19,189, forward strand.
CCGTGATAATGTCTATTTGTTGGCCACTGGTTGCGGCATATCAAAGATTTCACCAAAGATGTCCTGCGTCGTTGCCTTGCGCAGATAGGTCAGAATAAAAACCAACTTGTCCTCAATGGTCGGCAAAGGCGTGTTGCAATAGTCCACAAAACGCCGTTTCCGCCGCTTTTTCCCCGTGAGCGTGTGGGTTTGCACATATTCCAGGAAACTTTGCCCAAAGTAGGGCAAAAGCGCATTGAATTCTTCCAACGTATATCCGGTCAAGGCATGAAATTGTCTCGGTTTTTCCGAAAGTATGGCATAATTGGTCATTGGAGGGGCTTCCTTTCAAATTTGCTCTTAACAGTTTAAAAGGATACCCCTCTTTGTCCTCTTTTTCAATTTAATCGTGATAATGTCTAATGAGCACAAATAGTAATGCGACATCTTCAATCTCACTGTCTGGCACTGAACACGTCAGTCGTGCCATTGCTTTTGATGGCTGTCTATGGTATTATGTGTGTACAATGGCCATACAAATCGAATGGGAGGTGCTTCATGGTGAACAAGACAGCTGTTATTTCAGCCAGGATTGATCCAGAGCTTAAACAAGGTGCAGAAAAGGTATTTCACGAGCTGGGCCTAACGTCTACGCAGGCTATCACGCTGTTCTACAAGCAGGTGGAGTTGGAGCGAGGGTTGCCCTTTGCTGTACGGGTGCCCAATGAAGCGACCGCGAAAGCGTTGGCACAGGCCAAGGCACGCCGAGGCCTTAAGAGCTTCAATACCCTTGACGATCTGCTCGAGGATCTGGGGATCTGATGAAGGCGATCAGTAGGACATCGCAATTTAAGCGGGACGTCAAACAGATTAAACGACAGGGCAAGGACTTGAAAAAACTGAAAGTCATGCTGGAGAGTTTGGTGAACGGCGAAAGACTGGCACCAGAGTATCAAGACCATGTTTTGGTTGGGCAATACAAAGGTACGCGAGAGTGCCATCTGGAGCCTGACTGGCTGCTGATCTATGAATCGACCGAGAGCGAGATAGTGCTGATCAGAACGGGTTCGCATTCAGATTTATTCTGTTAGGCCAGAGGTAGGAAACCGTGTTGTTGCTACTGGGTGCGACGACGCCCCGTGGCAACATGAGCGGAAATAACGATGCCCAGCTTACCAGCATCTCGAAGGAACCCCAGCCGGGGGTAAAATACCTGGACATGGGTCGTTTCGGGGACGACAGCGGCATAATGTTGTCGGTAGGCTACCTGAATGAAATAGTTGCTCATGGTCATGCTAATGCCGGGCCATAGAATACCACGAGCCGAGGCGGAACGCTGCAAAAGTGCTTGGCCCAGCGAGAAGGCGAGACCAAGAATTGGCCGCTCTTCTTAGGCCAGCGCGGTGATCCCCTGGGGGACAACGGGATCCGCTATCTGGTGCGGAAATACGCCCGGCTGGCCGGGCTGGAGAACTGCTCTCCGCACACGTTGCGCCACACTTTCGCCAAACGACTGGTGGACGCCGGCGTCAGCCTGGAGAAGGTGGCTGCTCTGCTGGGCCACGAAGACCTGAACACAACCCGCATTTACACCGTTCCGTCCCTGGACGATTTGGCCGGCGCGGTGGAGAGGGCAGGGTGACGAACACGACTTTGCGGAATGGTGGCTAACCAGCAGCGCCGACCCGCTCTCTGGGACATGAGAATATCATGGCCTCCGCACACTTCCTGCACCCGGACGAGGCAAAAGCATCCGAGGTGGTAGAAACGTTATGGACCAGGAAAGGACGACAACGCCTACCATTTGACGGAAAAGAATTCTCAGAGTATAATATGTTATACCGTAATGGCAGAAAGGAGGTATAACAATATGGGAACTGTCAAAACAGCCATTTCTATTCAAGAGTCTCTATTTGAACAGGTCGACACTTTGGCGCAAGACTTGCACGTCTCCCGTAGTCGTGTCTTCGTGATGGCCGTAGAAGATTTTCTACAGCGGCACCAGAACCAGCAATTGCTTGCCGACATTAATGAGGCCTACAGCGACGAGCCAACTGTAGAAGAAAAGGATAACCTCGGTGCCATGCGCCGACAACATCGAGAGGTCGTAGCCAACGAATGGTGATCCGACAAGGCGACATTTACTGGGTTAACCTGGGAGAACCTGTTGGCTCAGAGCCGGGTTACCGGTATCCTCACGTGGTCATTCAAAATAACCTATTCAATCGTAGCCGCATTAGCACCGTCGTGGTTTGTGCTTTGACCTCCAATCTGAAGCGGGCTAAGGCGCCGGGAAATGTGTTATTAGCAAAAGGGGAAGCAGGTCTGCTAAAACAGAGCGTCGTGAATGTTTCCCAAATATTCACCGTAGACAAAGCGCAATTGGGTGAATACATTGGCACAGTGTCACAAGAGCGGATGACAGAGATATTGATTGGCGTGAATCTTGTCATAGGACCACGCGACATTACATGATACTTCGGGCCGACAGGCCACCCTGATCACGACGGCACGAGCAATTGTCCTGGCAATAGCTTGTGGCCATCACCAGAAACAACCAGCCGGCAAACAATCCTGACCACCGTCGCAGCGGATAGCGAGGTGTCGGTCGCGCAATAGGGTGGCCCGATGGAGCCGTAATGAGCTCTTCGCCATTTACAACCTCATCCACGAGCTCGGACAAGTCGTTTTTCGTCTGGTGAATCTTCAAGATTAGTATAGAACGCCGGCCGACGACTAAACAACTTTGCCGTTCTGTTCGTGCTTGTGATACGGAAAGGTACGGAGATGAGGGTAGTGGGGAGCTGTATCGTACCGGAACAAGGTCTTGCCTTCCAGCATGTAATGATAGCGATAACGGGTTCTTCTCACCCACCCCTTCGTAAGCGTAACGCTTTCGAAGAACTCCAGGCGTGAGCCGTCTGCAAAAGACGCCCATCCCTGTACAAGCCCGCTTGTGTGAGAGAGCAAACGGTACGTGATGCTTTCGTCTGTAGCCCCGCTGTGACGCAACACACTTTCGGCGAACACAAAGTACGTCTCCACGTCCTTCATGCAGCGATTTTCTCCGCTACGAGGTGTGGTTGGGTCAATTCGACATGGGCCTCATACAATGACGCCCAAACCATGAAGTCCTCGGCATCACCCATCTGCCCGGAGCGGAAACGGGCGTAGAACTCCAGCGTGGACATCCCATAACTCTGCTCGAAGCGCTGCAGGTCTAATAGTATTCCCCTGAGACTTGCCGCCATGTCCAGGCCCTTTGTCATGTCACGAATCCGCCTTAACGCTTCTTCGGCGGAGATTTCTTTAGGCGTGGTCACCGATACCATCGTCTTCCCTCGTTTTCCCTAAATATCAACCGTCATTATGATACCACACATTGGATCGTACGGTAACCCCAGAGATTAGGCGGATCACCCGGCTGCGGCTCCAGCACGGGTACAGGGTTTTGCCCTTACGGTAAGCAACAATGGCCATCTATTGCGTGACCCCTGGTATCTCACACCTGCTTTCGAAAACATGTTGATACGGTTGTTCCACCGCCAACAGTTGTTTTCTTATCCCAAAAGTGCTATAATGTTGTTGACAGAGTAACAATATACCGAGGAGGCAATAAATACTCAATGAGCACCACATTGGAAAAAGTCATAGAAGTAGCAGAGGAATTACCGACAGAACAACAGGACATGCTTATCGAAATCATGCAAAAAAGGCGGATCGAGCAGCGCCGTTCTGAGATTGCGGAAGACGCTCAGTTATCCTTAGCAGCATTCCGAAGAGGGGAACTCAAGCCAGAGTCCGCGGAGGCAGCCATTATGGAGCTCCGCCGGAGCATAGGCGAAAAAGCTAAATGAGACAGCTTGCTCTCACGCCCAAGTTCAAGCGTGCCCACGCGAAGCTTGTACGCCACCACCGAGAATATCAGAGGCGAATAGAGGAAACTCTCACTCAAATGGAGAAAGATGTCTTCAGTCCAAAGCTTGGCACGCACAAGCTCAGCGGCAGGCTCTCCGGCCTATGGGCCTGCACGTGCGGGTTCGATTGTAGAATAATCTTTGCGCTGGAAAAATATCCACCTACTAGTGAAGAAGTGATTGTATTGTTAGATATTGGAACGCACCATGAAGTATATTGAAAGCCAATTAACGACTCTACTGCAAAAAGGTTCACCGCCGAGAGCACAGAGGACGCAGAGAGATAACGAATACTCTCCTCTGAAAATAGAACGCAGATAAACGCAGGCTGCGCACGCAGATAAAAAACCAGATCAAAAAAACTTGTTTCGTTACGGCGTCACGACCACAGTCCCTTTTAGAAGTTCAACTTCTGCGAGAAGTTGAACTTC
>WFQU01000167.1 GCA_015486845.1 Anaerolineae bacterium
CGTGCGCTCGGGCGGAGAACGCTGTCGATTAGAAGTTCAACTTCTGCGAGAAGTTGAACTTCTAAAAGCGACTGTGGTCGTGACGCCGTAACGAAACAAGTTTTTTTGATCTGGTTTTTTATCTGCGTGCGCAGCCTGCGTTTATCTGCGTTCTATTTTCAGAGGAGGAGAGAAATGGTAGAAACGAGGACATTATCATTCAAGACGAACGGGCACACTGATATGATAGATATCACGCAGCAAGTGGCAGCTGAAGTACGCAAAAGTAGCGTAGCAAGCGGCATTGTAGTGATATTCTCCCCCAGCTCCACCAGCGGCCTGACGACTATTGAATATGAAAGCGGCGCGTTGAGCGATTTTAAGCGTCTATTCGATCAAATCGCGCCGGAAGAACAAGAGTATCGACACAACTTGCGCTGGGGCGACGGCAACGGTTATGCACACGTGCGTGCGGCGTTGCTCAAAGCAGCGTTGACTGTGCCTTTTACGGATCGAACGCTTTGGTTGGGAACATGGCAGCAAATCCTTTTCGTGGATTTCGATAACCGTCCCCGGCAACGCCGCTTAGTCCTGCAAATTATGGGCGATGCGTGATAGAGCTCCGCTCTATTCAGCAGCGTGTTTACTGTGCTATCTACCGCACTATTAGCCCCTCAAGGCAGCGAATAGATGCAGATAATCAATTAAATGGCGCGTGGACAGAAAATGTTGGCGCACATGTTCACGCGCAGCGATACCCATTTCTTGGGCGGCAGATGGATTCTGCAGCAAATAGCGTGTCTTTGTAGCGCATTCACCCACGTCATTCACCAAGAAGCCGGTTTTGCCGTCGATAACCTGCAATGGAATACCGCCGACGTTACCGCCAACAACTGGCTTTCCTTTCCATAGCGCCTCGGTGACTACCAGACCGAATCCTTCTCGTACCGATTTTTGCACGACTACATCCGCTGCTGTTTGGAAAGCATTAACTTCACGGTTACCGACGCCGTGGAAATTGTGCAACATGCGAATGTCGTAGTCCTCGCCGGCATGCCGCACGGTTTTATCGTAATAATCCCAGCCCTCCGGGTCGTCGGCGGCCATGGAGCCGACCAAAGCCAATTGCACGTCCGGAATGTGTGCTTTGACTTGTCGGTAGCAATCGATGACGCCCAGCGGGTCTTTCCAGGGATCGAACCGGCTGACTTGCACCAACAGCGGCCGGTTGGGATCGAATCCATAGCTGGCGACAATCTTCTTGGCCTCGGCCAGCGGCAGCGGCGCATTCTTGGGCGAAAGCGGGTCGATAGTGGGCGCGATAATAGCTAAATGCGGAAAATCCACGCCGGGGCCGACATACTGCTCCAAGGTGAATATGCCCGCCTGATAAGGACGTAGATAAGGCGCTAAGAATTGCCAGAAAGCCGGGTTTGGATGTGATGTGTCAATATGGCAGCGCCATAGCCATTGGTGGCCGCCACGCCCGCCGGTGAAATGCAATAACCCGGCCGGCTGGGGATCGTGCACGATGACAAAATCGTAGTCTCCCACCAACTTAGCCGCGTTCATCTCGTTGTAGCGTTGCCAAACATCTTGCATCCGTGCGGTGAATGGCAAGTCCATCCCCTGCAGGCCGTTGTGCATCGTCTTAGTAACGTCGAAAAACGCATCTGCGCCTTCGATGACCTGCCAGTCCGCCTCTATCCCCACATCCCGCATCAGCGGAACCAGGGTCTGTAATATTTCCGCCACACCGCCTCCGAAAGCCGTAGAATTGATGTGCAGAACTTTCGCTCCTTGCAGCGGCTTGGCCAAAGCCTTGATTGTATCTATGACTTCCTCTCCCACGATGGGGAGATAATCTTCGAGGCGCTTGGTGGTTTTTATATCGACTTTTTGAAGCATCAGGTTATCCTTTTATCCTTTCACGGAACCCGCCAGCAGACCACGGACAAAGTAGCGCTGGAGAGAGAAGAAAACGGTAAGCGGTATGATCATGGAGATGAAAGCCCCAGCGGTAAGCAAGTGCCAGTCTGTCCCAAAGGTACCCAACATGCCCAACAGGCGCTGCGTCAGTACCTCCACTGCTGGATTGGCGCCTAAGAACACCAAAGCCACTAATAAGTCATTCCACACCCACAAGAACTGGAAAATGGCAAAGGCTGCTATGGCCGGCAGGGAAAGCGGTAGCACTAAGCGCATAAAAATAGTGAAGTGCGAAGCGCCATCGATAAATGCGGACTCTAAGATATCTCGGGGCAGGGCGCTGACATACGTGTACAACAGATAAACGGCCAGCGGCAAACCAAAGCCAGTGTGCGCTAACCAGATCCCTAAAAAGGTTCCGTTTAAGTGAAGGGTGATGTAATCCTTCAAAATAGGGATTAAAGCAATTTGCAACGGTACGACCAGCAAAGCGACGACCCCAATGAAAAAGAATTTCCGCCCTGGGAAACGTATCCAGGCAAAACCATAGGCAGCAAAAGCAGCAATTAAAATAGGGATCAGGGTGGCAGGAATAGTGACCGTAAGGCTGTTGAGGACAGCCGTGCCTAAGTCGATGTTCTCTTCCCCTCTGCTAATTGTTTTTTTCAATCGAGGATTATTCCCTGCTGTCCCTAACACAATTCTGTAATTGTCCATCGTCAAGTGTGCCTGGGCCGGATCACGAAAAACGGTCCACCAGCCGGTTGACGTGACATCATCAGCAGGACGGAAAGAGCTAACCAGCAAGCCTAAAGTTGGTATGGTCCAGATGCCGGCAATGACGAGCAAGACAATGTAAATTAGAGCTTTGCTAAGTAAATTCTTTTTTTTGAATGTCATCGGAATGCCTCCGTTTGCCCGCTGAACTGGCGCAAATTATACCACATTACTGGGATAACCAGGACTAAGAGCACGATGGCAATAGCTGCACCACGCCCGAAATTAAATGCCCTGAACATCTGGACATACTGCTCGTTTGCTATGACTTGGGTGCCAAAATTACCGCCGGTCATGGCTTGGACGATATCGAATATCTTCAGCGTGAAGATGACGATGGTCGTCGAAACGGTAACGAGCGTCCCGCGGATGTATGGGATCGTGATCCGGAAGAATATCTGCGTCTCGTTAGCGCCATCAATCCGCCCTGCTTCGGGTAATTCGCTGGGGATACCCTTGATGGCCGCCGATATGATGACCATAGCGAATCCCGTTTGCAGCCAAATGAGGATGGCGATTAGGAACAGATTGTTCCAGGGCCGCAGTAAAAGCCACGGCTGCGGTTTGCCACCTAACGCCGTCACGATGGCGTTGAGAACACCGATTTGTTCCGCACCGGCAGGCCGATAGGAATAAATAAACTTCCAAATTACTGAGGCGCCGACCATAGAGATAGCCATGGGCATGAAGATCAAACCTTTGATGAATGCTTCGAACTTGGGATCCGTGCGGTCTGTTAAAACAGCAATGAGTAATCCAAAACCTACGCTTAGGCCACTGCCAATGATTAGCCAAAATAAATTATTGCGGAACGATTCCAGCATGGCGTGGCTCGTGAAGGCAAACACGTAATTGGATAGGCCAACAAAGTGTTTGCCGCTGGCATCGAATAGACTGATATAGAAAGAACGCAGTGTAGGCAGGAATAAGTACCATGTGAGCACGGCAATAGCAGGTCCCACAAAAACGTACGGTGTCAGTCGTTCCCGCCATTGATTGGGAAGGCGCTCAATGACAAAATTGGCGGCGAAGAAAAGTGCCAGAACGCCGCCGACACCCCAGATAATAGCTACCGTAGCAATAATGCCATGAGATGCGTGACTGTCTCGCAGAAAAAGGAAAACGCGCCAAAGGACGACAAAAGTGATCAAAGGAACGAATAAGGAGACTAATAAACGGCCTACATCAGTGATAAGCTGTTGTAGAACTGAGTTCTGCTCTTTCTTTTTCGTGCCTGACATGGATATTTCTCCTTCAGAAAAACAATGCCAATGACTGATGCAAGTTGATGGATAGCAAGGCAGGACGAACATGGTTCTCAATGCTCGTCCTGCTGTCCTTGCTGACTTGCTTACTTCATGGAATTGTCGATATCTTGTAAAGCCTGATCAAGGGTACGACTACCACTTACCCAATCAGTGATACCTTTCCAGAAAGCTAAGTTAAGCTTAGAAGCCATCATGTCCGAGCCATCGAAGCGAGCTGCTTTAGCGCTCAGGATAGCTGTTTCCATAGTCTGTTCCAGCTTAGTCGGATACCAACTCAGGTCTTGGCCCTTTTGCGGGAACAATGAACCGCCTTGTTCCGCCCACGGCTTTGCAGATGCCGCTGTGCCCAAGAACTCGATGAACTTCCGCACTTCTGGTCGGTCGTGGCCTTTGAATACGACGTATTGATCGCCACCTACCTCTAATGTCGGCGGCAACTTGGGATCGATGGGCGGCATCATGAAAACGCCGACCTCTTTGTCCAGGTTATTCCGCACTTTTTCCGGGAAGAAATTGGTAACAAAGCTGCCTTGCATGTGCATCCAGCATTTCGGTGGACTGTCGAATAACCATTTGGCCGGCTCTTTGAAGTTTGTCAGCGCAATAGTTTGTGGCCCACCATAGGTCATTTTTGGATCCATCCAGATTTTACCTAAGATGTCGAAAGCATTCTTGACTCTGGGATCCTCAAATTTCACTTTATGGGCTACCCAGCCATCGTACACAGAAACTGGTTGGGTGCGCAGAAGGATGTTCTCGATCCAGTCTGTGCCTTTCCAGCCTGTTGCAGAACCGGATTCAATGCCATCGCACCAAGGCGCAATGCCGGTGGTTTCCATCTTGGCTGAAAGCGCCATCAGTTCGTCCCAGGTCTTCGGTGCAGTGAAGCCAGCGGCTTCGAATGCCGGCTTGTTGTACCAGACCCAGCCTTTGGCGTTGACGCGATGGAACATGCCGTAAGGAACGCCATCTACCGAGGCCAATTCTTTCCAGGCCGGGGAATAGTTCTTGTCGTACACAGATAGCGCATTGCTCCAAAGGGGAACAATCTCTTTTGCTTTGGCTAATTTAGCCACAGCGCCGGGCTGCGGGAAAGCGGCAATGTCGGGCGGATCGCCAGCTTGAACCCGCACGGTAATCAATGTTTCAAATTCCGATGTCCCGGAATAGATGACGTTGATGTTCGGATTTTTGGCCTCAAAAGCGGCAATCACTTTATTGAAAGCCGTGGCCTCTCCGCCGCGGAATGCCCCTAAAATAAAGACCTTACCGATATCCTTCCCAGCTGTCACCGGAGCAGGCGTCGCAGTAACGACTTTTTGCTGCTCGACCACTTTGGTCACGACTTTCGTCACCGGCGTCGGCTTGGCACAAGCCGCCACCACCATACTAAGAGCCAACACAAGCGTTAATACAATCAAACTTCTTGACTTACGCACAGGAATTTCCTCCTTCCAACTTAGTTGTACTACTTGGCAACAAAAAACAGTGAAACAAGAATGGTTTTAGCTTTCTATGGTTACGCCTATCACCCCCTTTCCTTCGGAAAATGTATCTTGACAGGGAAGCGGCCGGATAACATAAACACCTGTCAGGTTGCTCCGTCCGTTTTTCCGGCTTGGTAAAGAAGAGGTAGACATCGTTATACTGCCTTGCGCCTTTTCCCGTTAACCATCAAAATAGCCTTGTGATGCCGGTTTTCCCCCTATGATGAAAGCGCTTCCATTTATAGGGAAAAAAGAAACCTCTATCTACTTTCTGGAAGCGCTTTCATTATAATCTATAAAGTTCATTTTGTCAACCCCTTTTCGCTATAATCTTGATTTTTTCGTAACTATTTGGCCTTGATCAAATTGAATGTTGATTGATTATGCAGATACCTGTAGATAGATCAGAAATAATCGGCGAAATTTAGTTTCCTATTATTAGAATGACTTAGCAGTCACGTTTTTTCCTGCTATCGGTCGGCGAAAAGTCAGGATACGGCTCTCGTCTGGCTACAACATTATGTCAATGGGCTATCTACAAGCGAGCTAGTGTGTCGTAAATTTGCTGCCGGTCAATGAAATCCGGTAAAGGGCCAATCGTTGTCAATTTACGCTCCACGACTTCACGGGCGAAAAGGGCGCTATCACGAAACGAATGTCCATCCAATAGCGCCACGATGAAGCCGGCCCAGAAGGCATCGCCGGCACCAGTGGCATCGGCAACCTGAATCGGCCGGCTGGGGATGGCTGTGATTCCTTCTGGCGTGGATAGCAAGGCACCCCGTTGTCCCATGGTAAGCAGTACGATGCTCGGCCCCATCCGGTGGAACAGATCGATATAGGCTCGCTCCGATTGATCGGCACCGAACAAACGCACCGCATCGTCCCAGGATGGTTTGGTCAAAGTGGCGTAGGGCAAAAGGTGGCGCAGGACAGCTTGCGCTTCCTCCCGATCCGGCCAAATACGGGGGCTGTAATTGGGGTCTAAAGAAATGATTTTCTTCCGGGCCTGAGCCAGTTGGAATGCTTTTTCCACGGCCGACCGGCACGGTTCCCGAGAAAGGGCAAAAGTGGACGCATGGATTACTTTAGCCCGACTAATGGCCTCGGAGGGAATCTCTGCCGGGGTCAAGCGGAAATCGGCTTCGCGATAGGCCACAAAATCGGGCGTGCGCTGCGAGCGGGCAACCAGGATAAGCGTCGTGTGGGCAACGGGATCGGAACGCAAATAGTCTGTCAAGACCCTCCCTCTCTCGAGCTCGCGTCGGACGAAAATGCCGCCAGCGCCAGCGCCGACTTTGGAAACCACGGCGGCCCGTCCGCCTAATTTTGCCACGTGGAGTGCAATGTTGGCCGGGGAGCCCCCCAAATATTTGCGGAACCGCTTGGCCTTAGCTAAATCATCGATTTCTTCCTGGGAAATCAGATCCAGGACAGTTTCGCCAATGGCCAACAAATCTATGTCACCGGTCGGTAACCTTATCACAGTTGCTCGCTTTCTGCTTCATGACGGTCAAAATAGAGCGCTGCCAAGTTTGCTAAGGTAGGCTCATTTCCTGGCTGTGGGTCGAGGAAATAAGACGGGATGGGGATCAGTGGCTGGTAGCGCTTTGCCGACGTTGGCGGCCAGCGGGCGTTGATAGCTTCTAAATAGCCTGTGGCAGTGCGCGGCCACGTGTAACGTTCCACCACACGCCGATAGCCTCGCTGAGCGAACGTTTGCCAGGATTGTCGGTCGCTTAGTAGTTGCATCAAGCCGGCTGCAATGTTGGCCGGCGCTTCCGGATCTATTAGCACGCCGTAAGCACGTTGGCCGTCATATAAACTCTCGCTGGGACCACCGTTGCGGGTGACTACGGCTGGCAGTCCTGCGGCCATCGCCTCTAACGGCGCCAACCCGAACGGTTCGTACAACGAGGTCAGGGCAAAAACGGAGTGTGTGGCGGCGAAATAGCGGTAGCCGGCGGCTAACGGTTTCTGGCCATGCAGTGCGAAGATCGACATCTGGCCGCGCAAATGATGTTGATCTGCGGCTGCCAAGATAGCTTGGAGGACAGGACTTTGCACACCGGCGCCGTTCTGCGCCGCCAGAGGGTTATCTATATCAGCCGTAATGATGACTAAATTGGCGATCTCTCGCAAGGCCAGGCTATTGCTGAATGCTTTTACCAAGCCCATGTGATTTTTCTTCGGATCTAAGCGGCTGGAGGAGACAATGCAGGGCAAAGCGCGCCGTGCCGGTGCAATATCCCGTTCCAGCATGGCTCGAATGTGCTTATGGGTGCTTTCCTCTTCGGGCAAGCGGATAGACCGATCGAAGATTTCCAGCGCCACGCCGGGGGATACAACGGCGAACCGTTGATCGTTGTTGGGATCAACAGCGCCTCGATATGCTCTGTGGCCGTACTGCTGGAACCGTTCCTGGCGTGTGCTGGTAATGTTGACCAGGGATCGGTTCATGGCTAAGCGCTCCGCCCACAAACGTTGGGCAAAATGAAAGCGGCGTTGTAAGTCAGGTAGGTTGTCCCAGTCGGCGTGCAGTTTATCCATTTTCTGGGCGCCTAAGGAGTGCGCCGTGAAAGTAAAAGGAATGCCGGTGCGCTCGGACAACAGCACGGCTGCCAAGCCGCCGTCGCCGTAATGGGCCAGTAACACGTCAGGAAAGCGGTCTTCCCGACGGAAGAAGTCTTTGATGTTGGGCAGCCAATCCGTGCCGAGGTACGGCCAGAGTTCCTCTTTGGGTAGGAAGCGCTCTGGCCCGGCAGGAAGCCGAACGATGCGCACATTCGGCTCGCCGGGGTAGGTGTCGAGCCGGCCGGCAAACTCCGGCCAATCGGGATCGATGATTTGGCGGGTAAGTAGGTCTACCCTGTGTCCCATCCGTCCCATAGCCAGCGCCAGTTGCTTGACGTAAACTAACTGCCCTCCGAAATCAGGATAGGCCGTCCAGTGGCTGTCTTGCGGATCGAAGTTGCCTTGCGGATTCAAGAATGCCAGGTACATGTTTCTATGTCCTTATGATTACTTCGGGGGAGCAGTTGTCTCTCTGACGACTAATTCCAGAGGTAAGACTATCTCTTGCGGCCGGCTTCCCGGATGTTCCAAGCAGAAGAGTAATAGTTCCACAGCACGCAGTCCCGTCTCGTACAGAGGTTGTCTGATCGTGGTCAGGTGCAGATAGGTGGCAATCTCGATATCATCGAAGCCGATGATAGAGATATCTTCGGGTACCTTGAGGCTATCCTCGTGGGCAGCTTCCAGGGCGCCCATAGCCTGCGTGTCGCTGGCGGCAAAAATAGCGGTGGGCGGATCGGGCAGGGATAGAAGTTTGTGAGCCAATAGCCTGGCCTGATAGCGACTGTGCTCGGCAGCTTGGTGATATTCAGAACGGAAAGGTATTCCAGCTTCTTCCAAAGCCTGTCGATAGCCCTGGTAGCGATAGAGGGAGGATGTGAATCGAAACGGGCTGACTAAGGGATCGTTCAACGGATCGCTCAGGTAGGCAATCTTTCGGTGTCCCAACTGGATTAGGTGTTGTGTTGCCATGCGTCCGCCGGCTGCATCGTCGATAATGATTCGGTTTAGAGCGGAATGGGAAGTGTCAACCAGGACTGTTGAGACTTTTGATTTGAGGAAGCGCTCCACATCGGCATTCGTAGGCGGAAGTGAGATGATGATCAACCCGTCCACGCGCTGGCCTGTGGGAACCGAGCGAAAATAGGCGTCCCTCTTTTCTGATGTTTCTACGTTGTAGACAATGAGATCATACTCGCTCTCTGCAACGGACGCTTCAATGCCGCGCAATCTTTCTACGAACGCTGGTCGCGTGAAGAAGGGTGTAATGACACCGATGGTTAAGGTCTTGCCAAAAGCCATGCGTTGAGCAATGGGGTTAGGGTGATAATCGAGGGCGCGCATAGCTGCCTCCACGCGCTCACGTGTGCTCGAGCGCACGTTAGCACTGTTGTTCAAGACTCTTGATACAGTAGCGATACCAACGCCAGCTTTCTTGGCTACGTGGTAGATTGTTGCGGGCATGTCATCCCTGGAATAATTTGTCATCAGGCCAAAACACTCTTTGCAAGGTCTGCTCCGTTGGTTATTATGGAAGCGCTTCCATTATAACACAAAAGAACAGTTTGTCAAGGGGAAACGCGGCCATTCGATCATTTTTGTGAGCAAATGGCCGATACGTTACCGGCTTTCGAAGAGCTAATTCATGTTTGCTAGCACAGGCCTAACTTGCAGTCAAGTTGGGCCTGTGCTACACTATGTGTTGTCTTGCCCCCATAGCTCAGTGGATAGAGTACCGGCCTCCGGAGCCGGGTGCGCAGGTTCAAATCCTGCTGGGGGCGCCTGATATCGTTGTTTTCTTAGCGATAGGAGAGCGCACCATGCCGACGATTACAGCCTTACCAACTTACATTTCCCTTCAAGAAGCTGGCGCTCGCTATGGCGTCAGCCAAACCGTGTTGCGCCGCGCCGTGGACGATGGTATAATTCGCGCCGTGCTACGGATTACGTATAGCTCTAATTGGACCGCCTTGCCGTAGTACGGCTCATCATGTTTATCAATGGCTGCCTCCACGCAATACCTGAGCACCTGTTTCGGCAATCGAGCCGCCAAAGCCGCATTGATATCTCATCTTCATATCGTTGCAATTGTTCGACGTTTAACTGCTTATTCAGCAATTCTCGTACTCTGTTACTACTGACGCTATGCTCTAAATCTCGACACGCAGCGTCGATACTGATGTTTTCACTTGCTGCTTTCATGAGTACATCAAAAAGCATTACACTGGTAGCGACATAACCATTTGCTTTCAAAGACCAGTGCTCCTGAGCGACAGTTTACATGGTCTCACGAATATCTTGGGCTGTTAACGCTTGTTGCTGTATCATAGTACCGCCCTGTTGAGTAGTTGTTGAGTTTTTGATACCTCATATTCAACTACTTAACAGGACTTTCTTGAAATTTCTATCCTTGGTCGTTGCGCCAAATCGTGAAGCACTAAAATTGGGACGGCATGAAAAAGCGACAGCAATCAAGCAGAGGTTGCAAAGTGATAGAAATTGACGGTTGAGATTGTGCCTTTCCGTTCTGAAGACCGGGACGCCGTACGAAATTTAATCTTGGCCGGGCAGGAAGAGCATTGGGGCTATTTAGACGCAAGCAAGAATCCTGACCTGCGCGACATCGAGGCATTTTACGCACAAGGTATTTTTCTGGTGGCATGGTTGGATGGTACCATTGTGGGTACAGGCGCGTTCCTGCCGCGCTCAGATGACACATTAGCAATCGTCAGGATGTCCGTTGCGAAGTCTTACCGGCGGCAGGGGATCGGCCGGCGGACGCTCTGTGCGCTTTGCCGCCAGGCCTATGAAAATGGCTATAAGAGCGTGATATTGGAGATGACCGAGACATGGCACGGCGTGATAGCGTTTTATCAGGCGTTCGGATTCCAGATTACCCACTACACCGATGGTGATGTGTACTTTGTTTTAGGACTACGAGAGTTTTTCGAGGAGACGAAGGCATACCAGACTGACGGCGGCTCATTATTCGTTACGCATGTTCCTTTCAAAGCGTGTCATCTTAAGGTCACCGGGGAAAAGAAAAGTGCAAACCAGAATTAGAGCTATACTTAGGGACATTGAGGAAAAAGAGCGGGTTCGAATATGTTATGCCTGCGAGGCGGGCAGCCGCGCCTGGGGATTTCCATCGAAGGATAGTGATTATGATGTGCGGTTCATCTACATACATCCCATCACATGGTATTTGTCCATAGATCGCCAGCGGGATGTAATCGAGCGGCCAATTAGCGCCAATCTGGATATCAACGGCTGGGATTTGCGGAAGGCTTTACAATTGTTTAGGAAATCGAATACGCCCTTGCTGGAATGGCTGGGCTCGCCAATAGTATATTGGGAGAGATCATCGCTCGCAGCCCAAATGCGGGAGATGCAGGACAGCTATTTTTCGCCGCCGACGTGTATTCACCAGTACCTTAGCATGGCGATCCGGAACAGAGATTACAGACAGAACGATCAAGTAAATCTGAAAAAGTTGTTCTATGTGCTCCGTCCTTTGTTAGCTGTGAAGTGGATCGAACAAGGATTGGGCGTAGTGCCGACAGAGATGATGCCATTGGTGGAAGCGATCGTGTCATCATCCAGCCTGAAAGCGGATATTATCTGGCTCATAGAAATCAAGAAACACAGTCGGGAAGCCAATAAGACGCCCAAGATAGCATCGGTGATACAATACGTTGAAGAAGCGTTGTCAATGGTGTCCAATATGCACGTGCCTGTCGCGAAGCCAGTTGAACCTACAGAGGAGTTAGATGTACTGTTCAGGAATACATTGACCGAAGTTTGGCCGTGAGGGACGTACAGGTGCACAATAGTTCGAACAAAGTCGTCAAATTCCTCACTGTTGTCGCCCTGATTTCGCTGTATAGGGAAGTCTGGGCGCTGTTGCTTTTAGGCCTGATCAAGCTGGGCGGCAATAACGACTCCGTGATCGCTCGGCGGGTGCTGATTAGCATCGTGATCCTGCTTGCCGGATTCGTGCCTTACATGGACTCTGCTACCAATTTTCGTGCCGTTCAAGGAACGGGTTGCGAAGACTAATCTGGGGATCATCTCCAGCGAAGTGCATCAGATGTTCGGGCGCTATTCCGGGCATGTAGTTCTGGATGATGGAAGCTCTCTTCACTTTCAAGCATTGACCGGTTTTGCTGAAGAGCATCACGCCCGGTGGTAGGCAGGGGAGTCGACATGGGCCGGTGGCCTGCCTGTGCGGGCACGCAGACAGGCGCACCACAGCGGCTAAAAATCTCTTGACAAAGTTGGAGATCGCAGGCTTGAGAAGTCATACTACGGGGACAGGCATGTACCGTGTGGTGGTACGGGCACGTTTGGTTGGAAAAATATGGAAACTTGTCGGACGCTGTAGCCAGGGGCGGACGAGCCGATGCCGCCTTATCTCGTTTTCGGCACGACATTTTCTTCAATAGGTTAAGTATATCATACCCCGGTATACAAAAATGATTTAAAATCTTTGGGCATTCCAATGGACAAGTGCTATAATTGTTCGATCGTATTACAAATGTTCTTTGCCAATAAAGAGTGACGGTGGGCGTATGGTTGCCATAACCATATCGGTCTAAATAAGGGAGTGACCTTGTTGCAGGAGCCGGCAAAATAGCGCTTGGCGCAAGGAAACAGGTACAGGAGGCTAACTTGAAGTTACAAGAATATCAGTCAAAGCGGATTTTTGCTCGCTACGGCGTGCCGATTCCGAATGGTGAAGTGGCCACGACCCCCGCTGCCGCCAGAGACATCGCAGCACGGTTAGGCGGCACAGTGGTCATCAAATCACAAGTGCTGGTGGGCGGCCGTGGCAAAGCAGGTGGCGTCAAGCTTGCGCATTCACCGGAAGAAGCAGAAAAAGTCGCCGGCCAGATTTTGGGCATGGACATCAAAGGGCTGACTGTGCGCAAAGTGCTCATCGACGAAGGCGCCGATATCCAGGACGAGATTTACTTAGGTCTGGTATTGGACCGCATGCAACGGCGTATTATCATGATGGGTTCCAGTGAAGGCGGCGTGGAGATCGAAGCGGTGGCGGCCGAGACCCCAGAAAAGATCGTCAAAATCAGTATTGATCCATTCTTGGGGTTGCGATCGTACCAGGCTAACGAACTCGCTTATGGTATTGGCATTCCCAAGCCGTTAGTGCGCCAGTTCACTAAAATTGCCATTGACCTTTATAACGCTTTTGTTGGTAGTGATGCATCGTTAGCGGAAATAAATCCTTTGGTGGTTACACCGGACGGGTTATTGGGTGTAGATGGCAAGATGGTCTTGGACGATAACGCTCTCTATCGGCATCCTGACCTGGCGGAAATGCGGGATTTGGACGAAGAAGATCCCTTCGAACAAGAAGCACGACGATTTGGCTTGAGTTACGTGAAGCTGGATGGCGAGATCGGCTGCATGGTCAACGGCGCTGGCCTGGCCATGGCGACTATGGATCTCACCAAGTTGTTCGGTGGTTCGCCGGCCAACTTCTTGGACATTGGCGGCGGGGCCACGGCGGATAAGGTTGCGGCCGCGTTGCGTATCATCCTTTCTGACAAGAACGTGAAGGCCGTCCTTTTCAATATCTTCGGCGGCATCACCCGCGGTGACGAAGTGGCCAAAGGTATTGTCGCGGCATTGGCTGAGATCAAGCCAGACTTGCCTATGATAGCCCGTATTGTCGGCACCAACGAAAAAGAGGGACGAGCTATTTTAGCCGATGCGAACATGATTACCGCCACGACGTTAGCCGAAGCGGCCCAAAAAGCAGTGGCTGCTGCCCACGGCGAACTGACTGCCTGAGCCGGCCAAGGAGAGTATAAAAATGGGAATTTTAGTCAACAGTAACACAAAACTACTTGTCCAAGGTATTACCGGCCGAGAAGGCCGTTTTCACACGAAACAAATGATTGAATATGGCACGAATGTGGTCGGTGGCGTCACGCCCGGCAAAGGTGGTCAGTGGGCAGAGGGTGTGCCGGTTTTCGACACGGTGAAAGAAGCTGTACAGGCCACCGGTGCCAACACCTCCATTATTTACGTACCGGCCCGCTTCGCGGCGGATGCTATTTTAGAAGCTGCCGACGGCGGTGTCGATTTAGTTGTCTGCATCACTGAGGGTATTCCTGTTTTGGATATGGTCAACGTGCGCTACTATTTGGATCATTCTAACACCCGTTTGATCGGGCCGAATTGCCCTGGCCTCATCACGCCGGGCGAGGCGAAAGTCGGCATCATGCCGGGCCATATCCACATCCCTGGTCATGTGGGTGTCGTTTCTCGCAGTGGCACGCTCACTTATGAAGTGGTCTATGCTTTGACCAACAAAGGAATCGGCCAATCGACGGCGGTGGGTATCGGTGGTGATCCCATTATCGGCACTAAATTTTTGGAAATACTAGAGATGTTCGAAGCTGATCCGCAAACGGAGCAAGTAGTTATGATTGGTGAGATCGGTGGTAACGATGAGGAAATAGCGGCGGAATACATTGCCGAGCACATGAGCAAGCCGGTGACCTCATTCATTGCCGGGCAAACAGCACCTCCAGGCAAACGGATGGGGCATGCTGGGGCTATCATCTCCGGCGGGCATGGCACCGCTGCTGAGAAAATCGCGGCGCTGCGCGCAGCCGGGGTCGAGGTTGCCCGCCATCCGGAGGAAATTGCCGAAATCGTGGCCGCCAAAATGGCCTCCTAAGACATCTTTGTGACTGCTTAGCCATCACAACAAATAGGACGCAGAGAGCGCAGATAAACGCTACTTTTCGCTGATCTTTTCTGATTTATTTGCACTCTATTTGACTAAGGCTGAGCAGTCATGTTTTTCTTTGTATCTTAGTACTCCTGGCGGCTTAGCGTGAACTTTCTGTTCAGTGTACAAGAATTTTACAAGTGAGGTATTAATTAGACTGCCGTACTTGTGCCGCGAAATGATTATTTGCTTCCCTCAGAGTCGCTTCCGCGTCGATATGCTGTTTAGCAGCCCAACGCACTAACCACAAGAGGAAAGCACCGAAAGTTTCCGGCTCCAGCGATTGTGGCAACGTCCAATCTGAGTCCGCCAAGACTGTTTCGCCTTGTTCGCCAGCTTTGCGGAGGTAAGTTTCTGCTTGTGCCAAAGCTGGCATCGTCGGCGGCACGGAAGCAAAAGGATCATAGCCCGACTGGCTTGCATCGGATGCCGTTTTCTCTCCCTTTTTGATCTCTTCCCAATTGTGTAGTACATCTTTCACGCCAGTGACGGTCACATCACCGAATACGTGCGGGTGGCGACGAATTAGCTTGCTGACAATGCTATTGATTACATCGCCCAAACGGAAATCCTCTTCTTCGGTGGCGATCTCTACGTGCAGTGCGACTTGCAAGAGTAAATCGCCCAATTCCTCTTGCAAGTCGCCCATATCTTGCCGATCCAATGCGTCTAACACTTCGTAAGTCTCTTCCAATAGATGTTCCCGCAACGTCAAATGGGTTTGAGCACGATCCCACGGGCAGCCGTCGGGGGCGCGTAATTGGGCAACGATATTTTGTAGCGCGGAATAATCGGAAGGATATGGCCGGAGCGGCACGTACAACGTCGTCAAATGGTCGAAGGACACATTGTTGTAATCTAAGCGGTACAACGGCAACGACTGTGCCGCTGCGTCCGGCAAGCCGGCATGGTGCACTAAACGCACTTCATGTTCCGGTGCATAAGCTTCCAATAACGTCAATTTAACATCGCTGGCCAGCGCCCGGCTGTAAAGTTGCGCTAATAAGAGCGGCTTCTCCGGCGAATAGGTGGGAAAGTACTCTCGGGCTAACAGCATTGCATCGCTAACCTGGCAGCCATCCATTGGATCGACCCGCAAGAGATCGCACACCGGCTCAATGAAGCTCAAACCGGGAACTATGCGCACACGGAAGCCTTGTTGTGTTGCGACTTGCTCCAATCGGGCCGTAGTCGCTTCGCCGACGCGTGGGTGCCCTGGTACAGCATAGACAACGCGATCCGCCGCCGCCAAAGCGTCCACTAAAGCGGTTACGATAGCGTCGTAAACAGCGCTAAAGCGATCGTAACGGCTGTATAGGGCGTCGAAACTGCGCCATGACCAATCGGGCGGGAATGCTTTTACCACCGGGTGTTCCTCCGTGCGCAGAAAGATCGTCTCGGCAGACGCGAGGATGTCCCATGCTTGGCGCGTGAGCTGATTCGCCGGGCCCGGCCCCAAACCAACCACGATAATCTCTTTTTGTCCGTTCAAACTGTCACCTTCTCCTCTGAAAATAGAACGCAGATTAACGCTGATGCACGCTGATCTTAATTTTCATCCGCTGTGGTGCGCCGCAGGCCCATGCCGACTACCAAGAAACACACCTGTTTCTTCCTAACCGAATAATTTTGTATTCGGAAATTACGGGATAGCTCTGAAAATAAACTTCTCTGAAGGGTAGCCGAAGGCAATGCCTTCGGCTACCCTCCCCTTCGAAAAATAGAACGCTGATCAACGCAGTTTGCTTTGCCCGGCGATTAGAAATCGCTGCTACAACTGCAAAACCTGCCTGCGCAGGTTGCAGGCCAATCGCCGTAGGGCGATTTTGCAGACGTTGCCGTGACTTTTAGTCGCTGGGCTGAATTGTTACCCCCGGCCCCCAATTCTGGGGGTGCAACCAAGGGCAATGCCTTCGGCTACCC